>JBAWCC010000267.1:0-10643 GCA_049590095.1 Allosphingosinicella sp.
CGCCCAAGCGGTGCCGGCCTTCGCCGCCGCCGCCGGCCGGGCGCCCGGCCTGGCGGTCGTCCGGGTCGGCGAGGATCCGGCGAGCCGGGTCTATGTCCGCTCCAAGGGCCGGGCGACCGAGGAAGCGGGAATGGCCAGCTTCGAGCATCGACTGCCCGACAGCGTCTCGCAGGAGGAGCTTCTGGCGCTGGTCGACCAGCTCAACGAGGACGAGGCGGTGGACGGGATTCTCGTCCAGCTGCCGCTCCCCGCCGGGATCGACGACAAAGCGGTGATCGATGCGATCGATCCCGCCAAGGACGTCGACGGCTTCCACCCCATCAATGCCGGGCGGCTCGCCGTCGGCGAGGAAGGGCTGGTGCCCTGCACCCCGCTCGGCTGCCTGATGCTGCTCAAGGACCGGCTCGGCGACCTTTCGGGCCTGGAGGCGGTGGTGATCGGCCGCTCCAACATCGTCGGAAAGCCGATGGCGCAGCTTCTGCTGGCCGAGAATTGCACCGTAACCCTCGCCCACAGCCGGACCCGCGACCTTGCCGGAGTGGTCCGGCGGGCGGACATCGTCGTGGCGGCGGTCGGCCGGCCGGAGATGGTCCGGGCGGACTGGCTGAAACCGGGGGCGACCGTGATCGACGTCGGCATCAACCGGGTAGAGGCGGATGACGGCGGCAAGGGCAGGCTGGTCGGCGACGTCGATTTCGCCGGCGCGTCGGAGGTTGCCGGAGCGATCACCCCCGTCCCCGGCGGAGTCGGCCCGATGACCATCGCCGTGCTGCTCCGCAACACCCTCGTCGCAGCCCATTCGAGAGCGGGGATGCCGCCGCCCGAGGGGCTATGATCGCGCTCTTCCTCTCGGCCTTCGTCACCTTCCTGGTGGTCATCGACCCGCCCGGCTGCGCCCCGATCTTCGCCGGGCTGACCCGGGACGCCACTCCGGCGGAGCGCCGCTCCATGGCCATCCGGGCCTCGCTGATCGCCGCCGGAATCCTGCTTTTCTTCGGGCTGCTCGGCGAGGATCTGCTGAAGATGCTCGGGATCAGCCTTTCCGCCTTCCGGATCGCGGGCGGGATCATGCTGTTCCTGATCGCGCTCGAAATGGTGTTCGAGAAGCGCACCGAGCGCCGCGAGAGCCGGGCCCGGGAGGTCGACGCGGACCCGGAGCATGACGACGTCTCGGTCTTCCCGATGGCGATCCCGATGATCGCCGGCCCGGGCTCGATCGCCTCGATCATGCTTCTGATGGCCCGGAGCGACGGTCTCGACGAGAGCCTGGTCGTGCTCGCCGCTTTGGGCGCGGTGCTCGTCCTCACCCTCGTCTCGTTGCTCGCCGCGGGCTGGCTGATGCGCCTGCTCGGCCACCGGATGGAGGCCATGCTGACCCGCCTGCTCGGAGTCATCCTCGCCGCGCTCGCCGCCCAGTTCGTGATCGACGGGATCGCGGTCAGCTTCCAGGTCTAGGATCCGGATCCCAGCACCCGCCACATCCTGTAGGGCGATTTGGCGGGAAGCGGCACCGGCCGGAGCCAGTCCGGCGCCTTGCCGCGCACCAGCTGCATGTAGAAGCCCTGCCTGGCCTGGCTGGCATAGATGGTCGATTCGGAGAGGCCGGGGCAGATCAGAACATAATCGATCCCACGCCGCTCCACCGTCGCCCGGGCGGCCTCCGCGGTGCCTCGGAAGGTTCGCATGACGTCGATGATGTCGCGACCGTTGCGGTGATAGGGGCCCGCAACCGCGTCGTGATGGGTGACGGCGATCAGGCGCGGCCCCAGGTCGACGAAGGTCAGCACCTGCCCCCTTGGCACCTGCGCCACCGGCTTCAGCGCCGCCAGGGTCGGGCAGAGGTTGTTGGCCCTGTTGACCACCTTCATTCCCGGCCTCGGCTCGGGCGGGAAGTAACGCACGACAAACTGGGGCAGGAGGCCCGAGGCGATCAGGAACAGGGCCACGGTGCCGGCCACCCGCACCGCCATGAACCGGCTGACGATGGTCAGCCAGACCAGAGCCGTCGCCCCGGGCACTGCGAGAAGCTGCGCCGCCGGTCCTGCCCGGCTCTGCCAGAGGAGCAGGAGGGCTGCGAGCAGGGCCGGAGCGGCCGTCGCCGCCCAAGCGACGAGCCGGGCCTCGTCGCGCCGGCTGCGCCAGAGCATCACCGCATAGCCGATCAGCCCCGCCACCGGCAGAGCCGCGACCGCGATCGCGGTAGAATAGCCGTGCATGTAGAGCGGCCGGGCCTCTCGGACGTTGCCCAGCCACAATCGCACAAGCTCCGGCGAGGCGCCTTCGAGGCGGCCGAGGCAATGGGGCCAGGCCAGGACGAAGCCCGCCGCGAGCGCCGCTCCGGCCGCCGCCGCCACTCCGAGCCGGAGCGGCCAGGAGCGCGGCGCCAGGGCCGCCATCCCGACCGCGATCGCTCCGCCGGACGCCGCCACCGACAGCCAGACGGGCGACAAGGCGTCGCAGACCGGCGCCCGGTTGGCGTAGGAAGCGAAGATCAGGAAGCCGAGTGCCGTCCCCCCGGCGAGGCTCGCGCCATAAGCGGCGAGGCGCCGCCCTTCGGCCGGGTCGCGCACCCACATCAGAACCGCGACCCCCCCCAGCAGGGCGAGGTAAAGCAGCATCTCGAGCCCGATGACCAGTGAAAGGGCGGTGGCGATTCCGAGAACGGCCCCGCCCCGGGCGCGCTTCGGGTCGGTCAGCGAGGCGACGGCGACGGCAAGCAAAGCCAGCTGCCAGCCGTGATGGTCGATCCTGAGCGGCGCCCATTGGTTGCGGACCGATTGGCCGCACAGCAGGATCGGGATTGCGACCGCGAACGCCCAGGGCGCGATCAGCCGCCGCGCCGCCACCGCGACAGCCGCCATCGCCAGGGCCATCGGAAGCAAGGGCGCCAGCGCCACCGCCGCTTTCTCCGCCGCCGGCCCGCCGACCAGCGGGGCGAGCGCCAGCTTGATTCCGGCCAGCGGAAGATCGACGAGGCGCGACCAGTGGATGTCGGCGCCCAAGGGCGGGTTGAGCCGGTGCTGGCGAAGATCGAACCAGTCCTGGCCCGAGATCAGGGCGCGGACCTGCATGATCCGCATATTGTCGTCGGTATCGCCGAGCCAGAAGGCGTTGATCGGGCCCCAGCGCATCCACAGGAGAACCGCCGAGGTCGCCAGCCAGAAGAGCAGCACCCACCAGCGCCAGCGTCGTTCCAGCCGCTCAAGCCCCTCCATCCGACGAAACCCTTTCCAACCCCTCGCCGCCGCATTAGTCGGTGCGGGGCAAAGGGCAAGCAAGACCATCCGACCGCTCATCACCCTCGTCCAGCGCTACGGAACGCTGATCGCGCAAATGATCCGCTTCGGTCTTACCGGCGGGCTGCTGTCGCTGCTCGTCGCCGGCGGCTATTGGGCGGTCGCCGCGATCCTCGACGTCGAGCCGATGCTTTCGCTGACCCTGAACTACCTCGCCTTCACGCCGCTCGGGTACATCCTCCACAGCCGCTTCAGCTTCAAGGGGCACGGCACCCGCGACCGGGGGACCGTACGCAAGGCCCGTTTCTTCGTCATCAACACCTTCGGCTTCCTGCTCAACCAATTCTGGGTCTGGTATCTGGTCAAGCATCTGGACGGCCCGATCTGGTGGTCGGTCATCCCGATCCTGCTGGTCACTCCGCTGGTCACCTTCTCGGTGCAGCGGCAGTGGGTGTTCAACTGATATGGCCCGGGTCTGATGGAACGCATCGTCTACGACCGAATGGCGGAGCTCGACAGCCGGCACTGGTGGTACCGGGCCAGGCGGGAGATACTCGCCGACCTGATCGAGCGGCGGATCCCGCTCGCCGACGATCCGCATATCCTCGAGATCGGCTGCGGGACGGGCCACAACCTCGTCATGCTCAAGCGCTTCGGCCGGGTGGATGCGATCGAGATCGATCCCGCGGCCCGGGCCATCGCGAGCCAGCGGCTCGGCCACGAGGTGATGGACTCGCCGCTGCCGGCGCTGACCGGGGTGGAGGACAGGGCCTACGACCTCGTCGCCCTCCTCGACGTGCTGGAGCATGTCGAGGCGGACCGGGAAGCGCTCGAGAGCATCGCTCGCAAGCTCCGCCCCGGCGGCAGGATCCTGATCGCGGTGCCGGCCCACCCCTGGATGTGGAGCGCGCACGACGTCGTCAACCACCACCAGCGCCGCTACACGCGCAAGACCCTGAGGGCCGTGGTCGAAGCCGCCGGCCTGAAGCTGGAGATGATGAGCTGGTTCAACAGCCTGCTCTTCCCGCTCGCCGCGGCGGCGCGCTTCGCCGGCAAGGTGCGCAAAAAGGAGGATAGCGACGACAAGCTGCCCCCGGCGCCGCTCAACGCTTTATTCCAGGCGATCTTCGGGCTCGAGCGCTACGCGATCGGGCGGCTGCCGTTCCCGCCGGGCGTGTCGCTGGTGGCGATCGTCTCCGCCTCATGAGCGACATGGCCGAGTCTGGGCTCGCTGCCCGCATGACCGGCGATTTCGGCGACGATGTAAAGCGGCCGGCGCTTCGATTCCATGTAGAGCCGGCCGAGATATTCGCCGATCATCCCGAGCACGAACATCTGCACCGCTCCGAGCACGACCACCACCAGCATCAGTGACGTCCAGCCCTGGATGGCGCTGCCGGTGAAGAAGCCGATCGCGATATAGCCGACCAGAAGCACCGAGGCGGCGACCAGCCACAGGCCGATATGGCTCGCCATCCGGAGCGGCGCGGTCGAGAATCCGGTGACCGCGTCGAGAGCGAATCGGATCATCTTGGACAGCGGATATTTGCTCTGCCCCGCATGCCGCTCGGCCCGGTCGTAGGCGATCGGCACCTGCCGGAAGCCGACCCAGGCAACCATCCCCCGGATGAATCGCGCCTGCTCGGGAAGGCTGAGCAAGGCGTCGAGCGCCCGCCGGCTCATCAGCCGGAAGTCCCCGGTGTCGCGCGGAATCTCGATCTCGGCGAGCTTCGAGAGGAGTCGGTAGAAGAGCTTGGCGGTGCCGCGCTTGAACGCCGTTTCGCCGGCCCGAGCGCGCCGAACCGCGTAGACGACGTCGGCGCCCTTGCCGTCCATCTCGGCGAGCATCGCGGGGAGCAGTTCCGGCGGGTCCTGAAGGTCGGCGTCGATGATCAGGACCCGGGACCCCGAGCAGAGGTCGAGCCCCGCCGTCAGAGCGAGCTGGTGGCCGTGGTTTCGCGACAGGTTGATCGCGACCAGCCTGGGATCGTTCGCCGACAGGGACCGCATCAGCTCCCAGCTCCGGTCGCGCGAGCCGTCGTTGACCAGGACGATCTCATAATCCTCACCCACCGCCGAGCGCGCCGCCGCCGTCAGCCGAGCGTGAAGCTCCGTAAGGCAGGCTTCCTCGTTGTAGCAGGGCACGACGATGGAAAGGGCGGGCGCGGTCATTCGGGCTCCTGGAGGACGATCGGCCTTGGGTCGGCGACCCGATACAGCACGCTCGTGCCGCTTTGCCAGACCGGCCGGAGCCCGCGCAGAAGCGCCGGATCGGCCTTGGGCGGGGCGATCAGCCAGACATGGGTGAACTTGTCGCGCGGGAACAGAGCGAGCGACTGATCGAGGGTGAGCCATTGCTCGCCCCCGCAGGTACGGGCGGACACCTGCTGAGAGGGATCGCGCGAGAACCAGTTCCGTTCGGCCGGGAAGCGGGTGGTGAGAAGCTGGGCGCCGCTCATCGACCATTGGTCGTTCGAGAAAGCGTCGCGGCGCACAAGTGCCAAAGCAGGGAGATGCTCGAGCCGGGTCTGCCGCCAGCCCTTGCGGCATTCGACTCCGACGAAGGAAACGACCCGGGCGCCGCGCGGGATATGGTCGATCGCCGCGAGCTCGCGGTCGTAGGTCCGGTCGTACATCCAGAAGCTCAATGTATTGCCCGCGAGGCGGGCACCGGCGAAGAGCAGGCCCGCGGCCGCCAGGGCTCCGCCGGCCTTGCCCGCCCAGGCGGGGCGGTAGCGGATCGCGATCACTGCGGCGGCGGCGACGAACGGAGCGAGCCGCATGTCGGCATAATTCGAGCCGAAGACGATCCTCGGCAGGCAGAGGTAGACGATGGCGAGGAAGAGGGCGGACGCGGCGAGGTTTCGCGAATATTCGAGCTTCTTCGACCAGAGCAGGCCGGTGACGAGGACCAGGCAGAGCAGAGCGATCGAGGCCTTGTCCCAATATTCCCAGCGGTCGCGGAGCGCCATCACGATCCAATGGTACTTTTGAGTCCAGTTGAACCAGACCGATGTTTCTCCGCCTGCCGAACCGCTCCGCCACGCAAGCATCAGAAGCATCGGCGGCGCCAACGCCAGGCAATGGAGGCCGGTCTTGAACCCGGCCTTCCACAGGGGCCGCTTCATGTCGACCTGGCGGACCAGCTCGGCCGAGAAGGCCATGACTCCCAGAGTTCCCCAACCGAAGGCGTGGCAGACCCACAGCAGGATCGAGATCGGGACGAACAGGCCGGCGCGAAGCTTCAGGCGTCCCAGCCGGGCAAGCCTCAGCCAAAAGGCGAAGGCGAGGAAGGCCAGCGCCATCGACAAGGCGAAATTGGCGAAGCCGAACAGGAAGGGAAAGCTGTAGGTCAGTGGAAGCGCGAAATAGGCCGTCGGCGGAACCCGCCCGTGCACCTCGCGCGCCACCCAGAGGAAGCCCGCGCCGGTCATCACCGGGATGAGGATCGTGATCAGCTTCACCGCCGGCTCGAGCCCCATGAGGGCGGCGAGCGGGACGACCAGCAGGTCCACTCCGAGATTGCCGATCAGGGCCCATTTGAAATCGTAGAAGGCCTGGAGGATTGGCGAGCCGTCGATCTGCGTCTGGACATGGTAGCGGCCCATGTGGCCGGGCAGGTCGACCAGCGGCGGAACGTCCGGCCACAGCAAGGGCAGCCCGCAGGCCAGCACCGCGGCGAGCACGAGCGCGGGATGCTCCCACCAGGCGCGCGGCCGGCGGGCGCTGGCGCTCTCTCTTTCGGCCGGCGTGGATGTCATGGGGACCGGTGCCTCCCTCGTACGGCGGCGAAATTCAACCTTTAACTTGGATCGGGGCGCAAGGAGCGCTTCGGAGCGCGTCACTGGAGTCTGCCCTGTTCAGGTGGATCAGCTTCCCGGCGAAGGGCGGGACCCAGCCGCACCGCCGGCGCCGCTGGACCCCGGCCTTCGCCGGGGAACGGTGTTTCAGCGTCCACCAGGACGGAGCCCTAACCCTTCGTTAACCCTGTTCTCCTAGCCCTTGGTGAAGGAGGCGCGAATGGCTTATCCGTGGAGGCAGAGCGACTGGAGCGGGGCGGCGCCGACGGCGGCGCCGGCGCGGGCGTGGACGCTCGCCTGGATCTTCGCCTTGGTCTTCGTCGCCATCCTCTTCATCCAGGATATCGCGACGACCCGATTCACGCCCTGGCCATCGATCCGGGGAGGAATGGCAATCTGGGGGCGGGATTTCGCCAACATGTATACGGCGGGCAACCTCCTGCTCGAGGGACGGCTCGACCTGCTCTACGATTTGAAGGGCTATGGCGCCTATCAGGACGCTTTGTTCGACGGCGGCCTGCGCCGCCACAATTACTCCTATCCGCCGCCGACCCTGCTCTACATCTGGGTCCTCGCTCTACTCCCTTACTGGCTGGCCCTGGTCTCCTGGCTGCTCCTGACCGGAGCCGCCTTCGCCGCCGCGGCCCGGCCCTATCTGCGCGACGCCGGCCTTCCGGCCTGGCTCGCTTTGGTCGCTCCGGCGACCCTGCTCAACGTCTGGGCTGGCCATTACGGATTGCTGATCGGGGCGCTGTGGCTCGGCGCCTTCCACTTCCTGCCGCGCCGGCCGGTTCTGGCCGGAATGCTGATCGGGCTGATGCTGGTCAAGCCGCACCTCGCTATCCTCGCGCCGCTGATCCTCGCCCGCCGGGGCGAATGGAGAGCCTTCGCCGCCGCAGGCGCCACCGCCGCCGCCCTGGTCGCCGTGTCGGCGCTCGCTTTCGGGCCGGAGCTGTGGCGGACCTGGCTCGGGGTCACGGTCGGAGTGCAGGCGGGGATGGTCGACGACGTCGGCACCCATTTCCTGACGATGATGCCAACCCTCGTCCCCGCAATCTCCGCGCTGGGCTTTCCCGGAGCCCCGGCCTGGACCGTGCAGATCCTCGCCGGCGGCGCCGCCGCGGCCGCCCTGCTCCTGCGAATGCCGGCCGAAAGCCGCGACGCGGGCCTCGCCGGCGGAGTCGCGACCTTCCTCGTCGTCCCCTACGCCTTCAATTACGACATGACGGTCCCGGGCCTGGCGGCGCTTCTGATCCTGGCCCGCCTTAGCCGCGAGCCGGAAAGGCGAATCCCCTTCGGACTCGTCCTCATTTTCCTCCTGCCGCTGATCGTCCAGACCCTCGGCCTGCTCCATCTGCCGGTGCCGGCACTGCTCCTGGCCGCGCTCCTCGCCCTGCAACTTCGGCAGGGCCGCGCCGAGCCCGCGTTAAAGCCCGGTACAGCCGCCGCCTGTTAGCGGGGGGTCCGGAGGGGAGACTCCTCCCCCTGTTCCCAAGGAGTTGATAATGAAGAAGATATTTTTGTCGGGCGCGGCTCTGGCAGTGCTCGCCATGGCGCCCGCCGCCGCCCAGCCCGGGGACCGTATGGCGAAGCAGCACACCCGCGCGGACGTGGCCGCCAGGGTCCAGGCCGGTTTCGCCAGGGCCGATTCGAACCGCGACGGCTTCGTCACCCAGGACGAGGTCCGAGCCCGGGCCGAGGCGCGCCGCGAGCAGCGGAGCGAGCGCCGCGGTCACCGCTTCGAGCGGCTCGATTCCAACAGGGACGGAATGATCAGCAAGGCCGAGTTCGAGGCCCCTCGCGCGACTGGCGGCGATCGCGGAGAACGGCGGGCGATGCGCTCCGAGCGGCGCGGCGAGCGCCTTGCCCATCGCGGCGGCCGTGGCGGCGGCGGCGGGATGATGGCCCGTTTCGGCGCCCGCGCCTTCGCGGCGATGGATTCCAACCGCGACGGCCGCGTCGCGCTGGCCGAGGCTCGGCAGATCGCCCTGCAGCGTTTCGACCGGATCGACTCCAATCGCGACGGCACGATCAGCCTCGACGAGCGCCAGGCGGCGCGCGCGGCGCGGATGGAGCGGCGGGAAGACTGACCCTATCCGTCATGCCAGCGAAGGCTGGCATCCATGCTGAGGCAGAATCTGCATGGACCCCAGCTTTCGCTGGGGTGACGAAGAAAGAGAAGAAAGAAGGGCCGGGGCGTCACCGCTCCGGCCCTTTCACCATGCCCTCACTCCGCCGCGAGATGCCATTCCGGCGCTTCTTCCATCTCCCGGAGCCGGGCCGATTCCTCGTACATATAGTCGCGGGTCATCGGGATGGCGTCGCGGCGCTTCACGTACTGGACCTGCCAGTTGACCATCCCGCCATAGCGGAAGGCGGCCTCGGCTCCGGCGAGATAGAAGAGCCACATCCGGTAGAAGCGCTCGTCGTAGAGCGAGATGATCTCGTCCTTGTTCATGACGGTGCGGTTGTACCATTCCGCCAGGGTCGGCGCGTAGTGGAAGCGCATCGCCTCGACGTCGGTGACGATCAGCCGGTGCTTCTCGGCCTGGGTCACCAGCTCGGACAGAGCCGGGATGTAGCCGCCGGGGAAGATGTACTTCCGCGTCCATTTGTCGGTGACTCCCGGCTCGCCCATCCGCCCGCAGCAATGGGAAACCATCACTCCGTCGTCCTTCAGGAGGCGGCGCATATGGGTGAAGAAGCCGGGATAATGCGGAGTCCCCAGATGCTCGATCAGGCCGACGTTGCTGATCCGGTCGAACTGGCCCTGGACGTCGCGATAGTCGAGAAGCTCGAACTTGACCTTGTCCGAGACTCCGGCCTCGCGCGCCCGCTCGTTGGAGAAGTCGACCTGGTCGGGCGCGAGCGCCACTCCGAGCACCTCGACCCCGTACATACGGTGGAGGTAAAGTGCGAAGCCGCCCCAGCCGCAGCCGACGTCGAGCACCCTCATCCCCGGCTTCAGATAGAGCTTCGAGGCGATATGCGCCTTCTTGTCGAGCTGGGCCTTCTCCAGGCTGTTCGACAGGTCGCGATAATAAGCCATCGTGTACTGCCGGTCCTCGTCGAGGAACAGCTCGTAGAGGCGCCGGGTGAGGTTGTAGGTATGCTCGGCATTGTGGCGCGAGCGGGTCTTCCAGTTGATCTGGTCGAGACGTCCGGCGATCCGGCCGATGCCCCGGCGCACCGGGCCCTTGGGCTTCAGCGGTCCCTGGCGCTCGACCGGCGCATTGTAGCGGATGAGCAGGATGAGATCGCGCAGGTCGCCCTGCTCGAGGACCATCCGGCCGTCCATGAACACCTCGCCGGCGCCCACCCGCGGATCCTTGACGATATGGCTGGAGGCGCCCTTGTCGGTGAAGCGGGCGCGGACCGGACCGTGCGGCGCAGGGTTGCCGTCGCCATAATGATATTCCTTGCCGTCATGGTCGATGACGGTGAGCTCACCCTTGGTGACGATCTTCTTGAGCAGTTTGTCGAGCAGCCACATCGGTCATGGTCCCCAGGTTTTTTCGGCAATGAGCATGGAGGAGCGGGGCGGGTCAAGCGGGTGGATATGTCCTCCCTGTCGCCAAAGGCGATGGGGAGGGGGACCATGCGAAGC
>JBAWCC010000268.1:0-5639 GCA_049590095.1 Allosphingosinicella sp.
GGTGCGTGCGGCGCGGCCGCCTGCGGCGCGGTGGTCGGCTTTTGCGGCGTGGTCGGATGCGTCGCCCTTCCGATCGGCGGCAATTGGTGAGCACCGACGCCCAATCTCCTCGAGCCTGTTCCGGCAGCTGAGAGCGCTCTGCAGGATCAAATCGTTTTTCCGAAGGAACATCACACGATGGCCGATTTCTCCCCGCCGGCAGCACAAGATATCGGCATCGCTCCTTCCCGCTACAACATCCGGGTGCCGTTGAAGGAGGGGCGGGAGCTTCTCTACAATTCCCTGAGCCGAGCGACGTGTGTGCTCGACCCGGCCGATGCGCGAGCCCTGGACGGGTGCGCATCCGTCGGGCTTGCCGACGCTCGGGACGACGAAATCCTGAGCAGCCTCCTCAACAACGGGTTCGTGCTTCCGACCAGCGTCGACGAGCTCCGGGCGGTCGAGGACCTCTACTGGCAGAGCCGCGGCCACAAGAGCTCGGTGACGCTCACCATCTGCCCGACCCTGTTCTGCAATTTCGGGTGCGATTATTGCTTCCAGGGGGCGGTGAAGCCGGTCCAGGCGATGCGCCCCGACGTCCAGGACGGAATCTGCGCTCTGTACGAGCGGATCCTCGACGAGCAGCCGGAAACCGAGTTCGCCCAGATCATCTGGTACGGCGGCGAGCCGCTGGTCCGGAAGGGCATCATCTTCGAACTGGCGGAAAAGCTGAACGAGATCACGCGCCGGCGCGGCCGCAATTCCGCGGCGGCAATGGTGAGCAACGGGTACATGCTCGACCGTCCCACCGCACAGCGCCTGTACGATCTGGGCCTGCGGATGGTTCAGATCACCCTCGACGGCGATCAGGAAGCGCACGACCAGCGGCGAGCCTTGCTGTCGACTCGCGGCACCTACGAGAAGATCGTCTCGAACATGCGCAGCTGGATCGACGACATCGGAATCAAGGTCAATCTTCGGGTCAATGTCGACGAGCGCAATCGCGACGACATCTCGGCGCTGATCGACGATCTGGCCGAGCGGGGGTTCGGCTTCCGGCAGAATTTCAAGATGTATTTCGCTCCGGTCGAATCGGTCACGCGCGGATGCCACAGCGTCGCCGACAAGATGCTGGTCAAGCGCGAATATGGCGGCCTCGAGGCCGATTTCTACGTTCAGGCGTTCCGCAAGGGCCTCGCGGACCTGCCTTATCCGTCCTATTTCATCGGCATCTGCTCGGCCTTGAGGAAGCGCGACTTCATCGTCGTGCCCTGCGGCGATGTGCACAAATGCTGGGACACGGTGTCCTTTCCCGAGCACCGGATCGGCACCGTCTCCGATCTCGATGCGCTGTTCGCCGGCGGGAGTCCGCGGCAGAACGCCTGGGCCGCGTTCGATCCGCTCAGCCACCCGACGTGCAGGAGCTGCAAGATTCTGCCGAATTGCGCCGGCTTTTGCGCCCATAAGTTCCTGAACAGCGGCGAAGTCGCCGGCGAGGCGTCGCTGCCCTGCCCCAGCCTCAAATATTCGATCAACGAAAAGCTCGTCCACATGGCGGTGGCGCGCGGCTCGATCGCGGCGGACGATTTCGATCCCGATCAGATCCGGACGGATCCGCTCGCATTGTGCGAGGAGCGGTTCGACGCGGTCGATTACGCCCATTACGCCTACGAGCCGGAGGCCGTTCCGGCGCGATGAGGCTGCTGCTCGCGATCCAGGATTCGATGGGACATCTGCTCCCCTCCATCCGGTTCGGCCAGCTCGTCCAGGCGCTCGGACATGGCGTCGTCGCCGTCTCCGCGGATCGGCACGGCGCGCTCCTCGACCAGTCCGGTATCGAGCACATCCCGGTGCGGAATGCCGACGGCCCCTTCATGTCGATGACCGACTGGTACAATGTCGAGACGGTGAAGGTTCAGGTCCGGGTGCTCGACTCGCTCGTCGAGCAGGTGCAGCCCGACGCCGTCGTCTGCGGCCCGCTCGCGATCTCCGCCATGATCTTCGCGGAGCGGCATTCGCTGCCCGTCGGAGTGCTGGGGTACAGCACCTATCTCTACCCAGGGCTCGACGAGACGGCGGAGGGCCGCTCCTGGCGGCTGCGCTCGATCACCGGCTTCTACAATTCGGCCCGGGCCGCTCTGGGAATGGCGCCGGTGGCGGCCGATCCCGAAAGCTCGCCGCTGATCGGCGACTGCCACCTGCTTCGAAACGTTCCGGAGTTCACGGGCCCCGCCAGGCTGCCGGAATCGGTGCTTCACGTGGGCGCTCTCCACGGCGAGCCCGGCGCCGGACATTTCGCGGCTCGGGAATTCGCACGCCACTGGCGGGCTCGGGGACGGCGAATCGTGTTCGTCCAGATCGGTCGCCTTTTCGGTGAAGGCGACCTCTGGCGCCGACTGACGATCGCGCTCGACCGGCTCGGGCTGGCGGCGATCGCCGATACCGGCCGCGCCGACTATCTTCGGGAAAGCGCCGACCAGCCGGCCCATTGTTTCGCGACCCGGTTCGCATCGATCGGCGACGTCGTCGATCTCGTCGACGCCGTGATCTGCTCGGGCCACGGGGCGTCTTTGCTGGGCGCGATGACCCATCGCAAGCCGATCGCCTGCCTGCCGACCACCGCCGACACGGTCGAGCTGGCGGATCGGGCCGCCGCCTGCGGCCTGGGAGTCAGCATCGACTCGAGCCTCGACTCGGACGCCCTCCAAACGCGGCTTCGCGAATTCCTCGACCGGCACGCCGCCGGCGCGTTCGACCAAAGCCTGGAGCGATATTGCGCCTCCCTCGGGCGGTGGAAATCGAGGGAGCCGGAAGTGGTCGCCGCCATGCTGGAGCGGCTGATGGAGATCCGCCGGGCACGCGCCCCGGCCCATGCCGAACTCTCCGCATGAGCAGGCCGGTGCGGGCGGCCCCGGCGCTCGAGCGATCCGGCGGCGCTTCGACGGAGGAGGACGAAGCCGCAATAGTCCGGATCGCCGCGGCGCTCCGCGCGCTGATCCCCGATCTCGAGCTTTGGAACGACGAAGCGAGGCTCGAGGCGGCCAACAGCGCGACGTTCGCGACGAAGGCGCGAAGCGCGCTCGTCGCCCGTCCGGCCACGACCGAAGAGGTCGCCGCCATCCTGCGCTACGCCGACGGCGAGCGAGTCGCGGTCTATCCGGTCAGCCGGGGATGCAATTTCGGCTTCGGCTCGCGAGTCCCGGCCAGGTCCGTCGTGATCCTGCTCGACCTGTCGCGAATGGACCGGATCCTCGAGTACGATCACGGCCACGGCACCCTTCGGGTCGAGCCCGGAGTCACTTTCCGCCGCGCCGCCGCCTTCCTTTCCGAACAAGGCGACCGCTACTTCCTCAACGCGATCGGCGGTCCGCCCGAAGCGAGCCTCATCGGCAACGCCCTCGAGCGCGGCGACGGCGCCGGACCCTATTGCGAACGCGCCAGCTTCGTCTGCGACTTCGAGGTGGTGCTGGCGGACGGAACGATCGTTCGGACCGGGTTCGGGAAATGGGAGGATTCGCGCCTCGGGCCCCTTTCCCGCCATGGCGCCGGGCCCGGAATGGACGACCTTTTCCTGCAGTCCAATCTCGGCGTGGTGACCGGAATGACATTCTGGCTCCAGCGGCGCCCCGCTACCTTCCGCCTGTATCAATTCCAGCTCCGCGAGTCGGCTGCCCTGGCGCCCGCGATCGAAGCCTTTCGCGACCTCCTGAAACGGAATGTCGTCGCCGGCCCCATCGTCTTGTGGAACGACTACAAGCTGATGGCGAGCGGCACCCAATATCCCTGGAAGCTCGACGGCGACGTCGTTCCGCTCCGGCGGGAACGCCTCAGGTCGATTTCCAACGCCTATCGCGCGTGGATCGGCCACGGCGGCGTCTACATCGACGACGAGTCGATGTCGGCCGCGGCCGCGCGCGCCGTTCGCCGGACGCTGCGCCGGAGCCTCGGACGCTCCGGAACCGTCTCCTCCCTTTCCAGCCGTCGGATTCGATGGTTGTCGCTCCTCAGCCGCCTGCCCTGGCGGCGCCTGGACCATCGCCCGCTCATCGCCCAGTGGCACTCCAGCCCCGCACTCGGCTCCGTCTCGAATTTCGGCGCCCGGACCATGTATTGGCGAAAGCGCCGTCCGCCGCCCGACGAGCCGGATCCTGTGGCCGATCGCTGCGGAGTGCTTTCCAACTGCTTCGAGCTGCCGCTGGAGGGGGCAGTGATCGCGGAATTCATCGGGCGGCTCGAGGCGACACTGCTCAGGCACGGCTACGAGCCGATGCTCTCGCTGACCTTGATCAACGACCGCTACGCGAAATGCTTCCAGCAGCTGATGTACGACCGCGAGATCGCCGGCGAGGACGCGAAGGCGCGGGCCTGCCACGTCGAGCTGTTCGCCCTGATCGAGGACAGCGGATTCACGCATTCGCGCGTCGACATCCTCCACATGGAGGACATGCGGCGGCGGGCCCGCTCCACTGCGCTTCGCGACCGGATCGCGAGGTCCCTCGATCCGAACGGGATACTGGCGCCCGGGCGATATGAGTTCTGAACCTGCCTCGGCGAGACTCCCGGCGGCGGACGTCCCGGGCTCCGTCGCCCGCGGGATCCGACGGGTCGCCCAAGGCTATCGGATCGACCCCGTCGAGCTCGAATCGTGCCTCGCCCACCTCTTCCTCGACGCCTATGCCGAGGTCGTCCTGCTCCGCGATGGCCTTGAGATCACGATCGGCGGGGTGGGGATGCGCGAGCGCCTGCTCGGCGCGGCCGACGCGCTTCATGTGCCCGACTCCACGAAGCGCCTTTTCGCGAAGGTCTCCTCCCGCTTTCCCGACCGGATCGGCTATCTGAAAATCTGCCTCGGGCCCTCCGCCTCGCCGCCGACCATGCACTGCGCCGTCATGGCCCCCTGGCGCGAGCTGGAGGCTTTCCTGCGCCAGGAACCCGGCTTCGCCGAAGCGGCAGCGGAAGTCGCGGCGCTTCGCGATCCCGACAGCATGTGCCACATGGTCGGGTTCACGTCGCTTCCCGGCGGCGGCGAGCCCCTGATGAAGGTCTATTGGCTGCTCGACCAGGCCGGCGCGACGGAGCCTTCGCCGATGCTGGCCGCCGCCCGGATAGCGCAGGGCCGCGTGCGGCCCGAAAACAAGCTTTACTGGATGGGAGTCGACTGGGCCGATGCGCGAATCGACGCCCGCTGGAGCGGTCTGGCCGATGTCGCCAAAGCCGAATTTCCCGACGACACCTTCCTGTGCATCAGCCACCTTCGGAGCGAAGGCGAGATCCTTGAGATGAAGCTGTATCTGTTCGTCCAGGACTCCAGGGTGGGGCCGGGACAGCGGCGGACGTCGCTGAACCTCTACCACGCGGCGGGCCTTCAGTATCTCCATTGGCAGGACGTCGAGCGTGCGGCGGCATCCTTCTCGAATGCCGTCGCCTTCCAGCCCGACCACGCCCATGCGATCAACGACCTCGGCTATTGCAAGCTGCTGCAAGGAAATATCACCGGCGCGCTGGCCGATTTCGAGCGGGCCATCGCCCTGGACCCGAGCCTGTCGCGGGCGAACCGCGACCATGCCCGGGCCCTGCTGGCCTCCGGGGGGGAATCGCGCGAGTGATCGACCGGCTCGACTTCGGCATGTTCGAACGCGCGCTCGCGGCCGATCCGCTGG
>JBAWCC010000269.1:0-24568 GCA_049590095.1 Allosphingosinicella sp.
CCGCTGCCTCGGGCGTCGGCAAGCCCGAGCCCGCCGACGCCTAACCCCGCTTGGCAGGGTGGCGCGCCCCGATTAAGGTGCGCCACCCTTCCATTCCTCTCGCGAACGGACCGTAGAACCCCATGCCGCGCCCGCGCTTCAACCGGATCCTCCTGAAGCTGTCGGGCGAGGCGCTGATGGGAGACGGCGCGTTCGGAATCGATCCCGACACCACCGCCCGCCTGGCGCTCGAAATCGCCGAAGCGACGAAGGCCGGGCATCAGCTTTCCATCGTCGTCGGCGGCGGCAATATCTTCCGTGGCCTCGCCGGCGCCGCCAAGGGCTTCGACCGGGCCAGCGCCGACTATATGGGAATGCTCGCGACCGTGATGAACGCGCTCGCCCTCCAGAACGCGCTGGAGAAGATCGGCGCCGACACCAGGGTGCTTTCCGCAATCCCGATGGCGACCGTCTCCGAGCCCTACATCCGCCGCCGGGCGCTCCGCCACATGGAGAAGGGCCGGGTCGTGATCTTCGCCGCCGGCACCGGCAATCCCTATTTCACCACCGACACCGCCGCCGCCCTTCGAGCCGCCGAGATGGGCTGCGACGCCTTGTTCAAAGGCACCAGCGTCGACGGCATCTACGACGCCGACCCGAAGAAGAAGGCCGACGCCAGACGCTACGAGAGCCTGTCCTTCCAGCGGGTGCTTGCGGACGACCTCAAGGTCATGGACGCCAGCGCCGTCGCTCTTTGCCGCGACAACAATATTCCGATCGTCGTGTTCAACGTCCGCGAGCAGGGCAATCTCGCCCGGGTGCTGAGCGGCGAGGGGATTGCGACCATCGTTCAGAACGAGGAGTGAAACCATGCCCGCTTACGACAAGGCCGACATCCAGCGCCGAATGCACGGTGCCGTCGAAGCGCTGAAGAACGATCTGGTCGGCCTCAGGACCGGCCGTGCCTCGACCAGCCTGCTCGATCCCATCCAGGTCGAGGTCTATGGCGCCAACATGCCGCTCAACCAGGTGGCGACGGTGTCGACGCCCGAGGCCAGGATGCTCTCCGTGCAGGTCTGGGACCGCTCGAACGTCACCCCGGTGGAGAAGGCGATCCGCAACGCGGGCCTCGGAATCAACCCGATCGTCGACGGCACCACCATCCGGCTTCCGATCCCGGACCTGACCCAGGAAAGGCGCAAGGAGCTCGCCAAGCTGGCCGGCCAATATGCCGAGAAGGCCCGGATCGCGGTCCGCAACGTCCGCCGCGACGGGATGGAGGCTCTGAAGACCGACGAGAAGAAGCACGAGATCAGCGAGGACGAGCATAAGAGGATGAGCGTCGAGGTTCAGAAATTCACCGACGACACGATCAAGGAGATCGATGCGGCGGCTTCGGCCAAGGAAAAGGAAATCCTGACTCAGTGACCGTCCGCTCCGCCCGACAGGCGCCGGAAAGCGCCGGCGGCGGGAGCGCCGGCGTTCCCCGCCATGTCGCCATCATCATGGACGGCAACGGCCGCTGGGCGAAGGCGAGGGGGCTGCCCCGGGCGGCCGGCCACCGCCAGGGCGCGGAAGCCGCGCGCAAGGTGCTTCGGGCGGCCGGGGAGGCCGGCGTCGAATGCCTCACCCTCTACGCCTTCTCCTCGGAAAACTGGCGGCGGCCGCAGGACGAGATCAACGATCTCATGGGGCTGCTCCGTTTCTACATCACGCGCGAGCTGGACGCTCTTCACAAGGAAGGCGTCCGGCTGAAGATATTGGGCGATCTCAGTGCTTTCCAGCCCGATATTGCGAAGCTGGTCGAGCAGGCTCTCGACCGCACCGCGGGCAATGAGCGGATGACCATGGCGATCGCCCTCAATTACGGTTCCCGGGCCGAGCTGGCCCAGGCCGCGCGAAGGCTCGCCGGGCGGGTCGCCGCCGGCGAGATCGGCCCGGACGATATCGACGAGGCGACGATCGAGGCTTCGCTCGATACCGCCGATCTGCCCCCGCTCGACCTTCTGATCCGCACTTCGGGCGAGCACCGGCTCTCCAATTTCCTGCTCTGGCAGTCGGCTTATTCGGAATTGCTGTTCGTCGACACCCTGTGGCCCGATTTCGACGGCGACGCCCTGCGCGCCGCTTTGGCCGATTATGCCGGCCGCGAGCGAAGGTTCGGCGGACGATGAGCGAGAAGGCCCCAGCCGCGCCCCAGTCGGACCTCCTCACGCGCTTCGCCGCGGCGGTGGTGATGATCGCGATCGCCTGCGTCGCCATCTATGTGGGCGGTTGGCTGTTCCGGCTGCTCGTGGCCGCGGGCGCGGCGGCGATGATCCTCGAATGGGGCGATATGCACCGCCTCAAGCGCGGCTATACCTATCTCGCCCTCGGCCTGCTGGTCGTCGTCCTTCTCGGAGCGGCCCAATTTCTCTATCCGGTCGGCCAGATCGACGTCATCGGCGACGTCGAGGGGGTCGCCGTCTCGACCTTCACGGACGTCTGGAAGGGGTTTGCCGCCGTCGCAATTGCGGCCGTGCTGGCCGGCCTGGTCAGCCGCCGCCCGAGCCTCGGCTGGGGCACGCTCTACATCGGAATCCCCTCCTTCGCCTTGCTCGTCATCGCCTGGGCGGACGTCTATCTCGTTTTCTGGCTGATGCTGGTGACCTGGGCGACCGACATCTTCGCTTATTTCGCCGGACGCTCGATCGGGGGGCCGAAGCTGGCGCCCAGGATCAGCCCGAACAAGACCTGGGCGGGCCTCGTCGGCGGGATGGCGGGGGCGGCGGTCGTCGGCGCGCTCGCCGCCTGGCTGTTCGGGATTTCCACCGAGCTTCCGGACTTCCTCTGGCTCGGGGCGCCGATGGGCCTGCTCGCCCAGCTCGGCGACCTTTACGAGAGCCGGGTCAAGCGTCGCCTCGGGCTCAAGGACAGCGGCACCTTGCTTCCCGGCCATGGCGGGGTGCTCGATCGGCTCGACGGCCTTCTGCCCGTCATCCTCGCCACCCTCGTCGTCCTGATCGCCAGCCTCGCGTGACCGGCAAGCGAAGAGTCACAATCCTCGGCGCCACCGGCTCCGTCGGCCGCTCCACGCTTGACCTGATCGAGCGCGACCCGGAGCGCTACGAGGTCCTCGCCCTCACCGCCCATCGCGACGTGGAGGGCCTCGCGGAGGCCGCCCGGCGAGTCCGGGCCGGCCGAGCGGTCATTGCCGACGAAACCCTGATCGAGCCCCTCCGGGCCGCTCTGGCCGGGAGCGGCACCGAGGCAGCGGCCGGCGGCGATGCCGTCCTGGAGGCCGCCGGGGCCGGCGCGGACTGGACGATGGCCGCGATCGTCGGGACGGCGGGCCTCGGCCCGACCATGGCAGCGATCCGCGGCGGCCGGACCGTCGCTCTGGCCAACAAGGAGGCACTGGTCTCGGCCGGCCACCTGATGATCGAGGCCGCGCGAAGCAGCGGCGCTGCCCTTCTGCCGGTCGATTCCGAGCATAACGCCATCTTCCAATGCTTCGATTCGGCCCGGCCGGAGGGAGTGCGCCGGATCATCCTCACCGCCAGCGGCGGCCCGTTCCGCGACAAGAGCCTCGAGGAGATGCGCTCCGCCACCCCCGCCGAGGCGATCGCCCATCCCAACTGGTCGATGGGCGCCAAGATCTCCGTCGATTGCGCCACCTTGATGAACAAGGGACTGGAGCTGATCGAGGCCTTTCACCTCTTTCCGCTGCCCGAGGAGGCGTTCGAGATCGTCATCCACCCGCAATCGGTGGTCCACAGCCTGGTCGAATATGTCGACGGCTCGGTTCTGGCCCAGCTGGGCTCGCCCGACATGCGTATTCCCATCGCTTTCACTCTCGCCTGGCCCGAGCGGATGGCAACGCCCTGCGAACGGCTCGACCTTGTCAAGACGGGAAGCCTGAGCTTCGCCGCTCCGGATCCCGAGCGCTTTCCCGCCCTGGAGCTTGCCCGGCAGGCGCTTCGCGACGGCGGGGCCAGGCCGGCGGTGCTCAACGCCGCCAATGAAATCGCCGTCGGCGCCTTCCTGAGCGGCACGATCGGCTTCCTCGACATCGCTTCCATCGCCGCCGAGACTCTGCAATGCTATGCGCCGCCGGCCCCCGGCTCGGTCGAAGAAGTGCTGGAGATCGATCGGCAGGCGCGCGGCGCGGCCGAAGCTATCGTTAAAAGGGTGATGCGTTGACCGACAGTCCCGGCGTCTTCTGGACGATCCTGAGCTTCCTGCTCGTCATCGGCCCGCTGATCTTCGTCCATGAGCTCGGCCATTATTTCGTCGGGCGCTGGTTCGGGGTCAAGGCGGATGCCTTCTCGATCGGCTTCGGAAGGGAGATAGCCGGCTGGACCGACAAGAGGGGCACGCGCTGGAAGCTGGCCTGGCTCCCGCTCGGCGGCTACGTCAAGTTCGCCGGCGACATGAACGCGGCCGGCCAGCCGTCGCCGGAATGGCTGGCCTTGCCGGCCGAGGAGCGGGCGCGGACCTTTCAGGCGAAGCCCGTCTGGCAGCGCTTCCTCATCGTCCTGGCGGGGCCGATGACCAACTTCCTCGCCGCGATCCTGATCCTGACCGGCTTCAACATCGCTTACGGCGTTCCACGGACCCCGGCCGTGATCGGAGCCTTCACCGAAGGCTCGCCCGCCGCCGCGGCGGGCCTTCGGGAGGGCGACCGGGTCGTCCGCATCGACGGCACCGACATCGACCATTTCGAGGACATCCTCCCGGTGGTCGCTCTGAAGATCGGCGGACCGCTCAACCTCGAGGTCGAGAGGGAAGGCCGCCGGTTCCGGGTCGACGTCCGGCCGCGGGTGATCGTCGAGAAGGATCGCTTCGGCAACGAGAACCGCCGCCCGGTCCTCGGCATCGGAGCAGCGGAGCAGGTGCTGACTCCGGTGTCCCCACCGGGCGCGGTCGTCGCCGCGGCCCGGCAAACCTGGGTGGTGGTCACGACCACGGTCAAGGGTCTGGGCCAGATCGTCACCGGAAGCCGCTCGGTCAAGGAAATGGGCGGGCCGCTCAAGATCGCCAAATTCTCGGGCGAACAGGCGAGCATGGGGCTTCTCGCCTTCCTGTGGTTCGTCGCGGTCATTTCAATTAATCTGGGATTCATCAACCTGTTGCCAATCCCGATGCTCGACGGGGGCCACCTGTTCTTCTACGGGATCGAGGCCGCCCGCCGGAAACCCTTGCGGCCGGAGGCACAGGAATGGGCGTTCAGGACCGGCTTGGCTGCCCTGCTTGCGCTCATGATCCTCGTCACCTTCAACGATTTGGCCTCTTTTGGCCTGTGGTCGAAGCTTGGCGGCTTGATCGACTGAGCATGATCGGGCAGGGCAGGGGCGACAGGGAAACAGGACGGCCGCTCATGCCGTCCGTTCAGTCTAAGGGCGGGGACGCGTGACACCCAAAAATTCATTTACGAACGGCCGGCGGCTTTGCTCTGCCCTGCTCGTCGGGACTATGCTCGGCGGAGTCTCGCTTCCCGCTTACGCGCAGGAAGGGCCCCCGCTCGTCCCGGTGCCCGTGACTCCCGCCCCCGAGCCCGAAGCGACGACAGTCCGCTCGATCTCGGTGACCGGCAATCAGCGGCTCGAGCCGGAGACGATCGTCTCCTACATCAAGCTCAGGGTCGGCGAACCCTACGACCGCGAGCGGCTCGACGAGGCGCTGCGCGACCTTTACGCCACCGACCTTTTCGCCGACGTCGCCATCCGCGACAATGCCGGCAGCCTCAGCATCGAGGTGCGCGAGAGCCCGGTCGTCAACCGGATCGTGCTCGAAGGCAACAAGCGCCTCAAGGACGACAAGATCACTCCGGAAATCCGGCTTGCGCCGAGGCAGATCTTCAGCCGCGCCAAGGCGCGCGCAGATGTCGCCCGAATCATCGAGCTCTATCGCCGCCAGGGGCGCTTCGCGGCCACGGTCGAGCCCAAGATCGTCCAGCTCGAGCAGAACCGGGTCGACGTCGTCTACGAGATCAGCGAGGGACCCAAGTCCGGCATCCGCCAGATCAACATCCTCGGCAACGAGAGGTTCAGCGACGGCGAGCTTCGCGGCGAGATGGTGACCAAGCGCACCGGCCTGTTGAGCTTCCTCGGCTCGGGCGACGTCTACGATCCGGACCGGCTGGCCTTCGACCAGCAGAAGCTGCGGATGTTCTACCTCACCAACGGCTATGCCGATTTCCGGGTCGTCTCCGCGGTCGCCGAGCTGACCTCGGACCGGCGCGACTTCATCATCACCTACGTGGTCGAGGAAGGCGAGCGCTACAAGTTCGGCGACGTCAAGGTCGAAAGCGCGATCCGCGACTTCAGCGGCGAAGGGCTGACCAGGCTTCTGTCGATCAAGAACGGCGACTGGTACAATGCCAAGCTGGTCGAGGACACGGTCACGGCTCTGAACGAGAGCGCCGGCCTGTTCGGCTACGCTTTCGCCGACGTCCAGCCCAATTTCCAGCGCGACAAGGACGCCAAGACGATGTCGGTGACGTTCAACGTCGCCGAAACCCCCCGGGTCTATGTCGAGCGCATCGACGTGAGCGGCAACACGCTTACCCGCGACAAGGTGATCCGCCGGGAGTTCCGGCTCGCCGAAGGGGATCCGTTCAACACCATCCGGGTCAAGCGCTCACGCGACCGCATTCAGTCGCTGGGCTTCTTCCAGGAAAACCTGGAGATCGAGCAGACCCAGGGCTCCGCTTCCGACCGGGTCATCCTGTCGACGGCGCTCGAGGAGAAGGCCACCGGCCAGCTTCAGGTGTCGGCCGGCTTCTCCAGTCTCGAGCGCTTCCTCCTCAACCTGTCGATCGAACAGCGCAACTTCCGCGGCATGGCACAGACCCTGCGCGCGTCGATCAACTATTCCAGCTACTCGAAGTCGGTCGAGCTGGGCTTCACCGAGCCCTATCTGTTCGACCGCAACTTCGCGGTCGGGTTCGACCTCTTCCGACGCGATTATTCGAGCTTCAACTTCGTCAACAACAACCGCAACACGACCTACAAGCAGGTCAGCACCGGCGGCCAGATCCGCGGCGGAATGCCGCTCACCGAATATATGCAGCTGGGCCTGCGCTACGGGCTCAACTTCGACAACGTCACGCTCGACAGGTCGACCTTCTTCACCGATCCCGACGGCGCCGGGCCGTTGCCGGCCTTTTGCGATCCGCTGAGGGTCGGCCGCTATCTGTGCGAGGCGACCGGCAAGCGGACGACTTCGTCGATCGGCTATTCGCTGCTTTACGATGCGACCGACAACCGGCTGCGCGCGACCCGCGGCCACCGCTTCTCGATCAATCAGGATTTCGCCGGACTCGGCGGGGACGTCAAATATCTGCGGACCAGGGCTAACGCTGCCAAGTTCTGGAACCTCGGCCGTGGCGGCTTCATCTTCTCGACCTCGATCGAGGGCGGCTATATCCATAGCTTCGAGAACAATCCCGGGCCCGACCAGGACCCCGTCCGCCTCACGGACCGCTTCTTCCTCGGCGAACCGCAGATCCGCGGCTTCGACATTCGCGGCGTCGGGCCGCGGGTGCAGCGGATCCCGTTCGACGCGGACGGCAATCCGGTCACCGATCGCAAGCAGATCGTCGACGACGCGCTCGGCGGCCGCGCTTATTATGTCGGCCGCGCCGAGCTCGAAATCCCGCTCAGCTCCAACTTCCGCGAAATGGGGCTTCGGCCGTCCATCTTCCTCGATATCGGCGCCAATTTCGGCCTCCGGAATCCCCAGACCAACCCGATCCTGCCCGGCAGCCCGCTCACCCTCGACCGCTGCTTCGATTCCGGCGGAAACGCCAGGCCTCGTCCCACCGATGGCACCTGCTTGACGACCGAAACCCTCGTCCCGGGCATCACGCCGTTCAACGAGGTCTATCTTGGCGACACTGCAAAGCCCCGGATCTCGGTCGGCTTCGGAGTCAATTGGAACTCGCCGTTCGGTCCGTTCAGGATCGATATAGCCAAGGCTCTGGTAAAGGCTGACGGGGATGACACCAAATTGATCACTTTCAACGTAGGAACCGCATTCTGATGAACAAACTCGCTCTCGGAGCGGCCATGGCCGCCCTTTCGCTCGCTCTGCCGGGCACCGCTTCGGCCCAGCGCGCGCCCGGCGCCGTCATCGTCGTCGTCGACACCGACCGCATCTATCGGGAATGCACCGCCTGCAGGGCCGCCCAGACCCAGCTCCAGGGCATGATCAGCTCGGCGCGCACTCGCGCTACACAGCTCGGTCAGCCGCTGCAGACGGAGGCTCAGTCGATCGAGCAGGCGGGCGCCGCCCTTCGCAACCAGAGCGGCGCGGCCCGCGCCGCGGCGGAAACCGCGCTCAACACGCGGGTGCAGCAGTTCCAGACGCGCCAGACCACGGCGCAGCAGGAAATCCAGCGGCTCGAGCAGAACATCCAGTCGACCCAGGCCAATGTGCTTCGCCAGATCAACGTCCGGCTCAACCCCGTCGTAACCCAGGTGATGACCGCCAGAGGCGCCAACGTGGCGCTCGACACCAATGCTACCCTGGCTCGCGCCGGAGCGCTCGACGTCACCAACGACGTCCTCACCGCCCTCAACGCGGCGCTTCCGTCGGTCAGCGTTACCCCGATGCCGCAGGCGGCGCAGCCCGCGCAGCCGCAGCCCCAGGGCCGGTGAGCTCCGACCCGGCAGAAGCCGCCATCGGCCCGCTCGATATCAGGCGGGTGATGGCGGCTCTGCCGCATCGCTATCCTTTCCTGCTCATCGACCGGATCGAGGAGCTGGTGCGCAAGAAGCGGATCGTCGCGATCAAGGCGGTGACGATCAACGAGCCTTTCTTCCAGGGGCATTTCCCCGGCCGCCCGATCATGCCGGGGGTGCTTCTGGTCGAGGCGATGGCGCAGGCCTCCGGCGTGCTCGCGGTCGAATCGCTCGGCCTCGCCGGCACCGGCAAGCTCGTCTATTTCATGGCGATCGACAGCGCCAAGTTCCGCCGCCCGGTCGAGCCGGGCGTGCTTCTAAGGATCGAGGTCGAGCTCGTCCAGGACCGAGGCAGCGTCTGCAAGTTCGCGGGCAAGGTGCTGATCGACGGCAAGGTCGCCGCCGAGACCAACTTCACTGCGATGATCGCGGATCCGCCGAGCGACTGATTTTGCCTCCCCATCGCCAGATGGGGAGGGGGACCACACGAAGTGTGGTGGAGGGGTAGAAGGCTACCAATTCAGATGGTTCGCGGGGGATCCTCCCAAGCCTCGCCAACTACCCCTCCACCATGCTTCGCATGGTCCCCCTCCCCACCGCTACGCGGCAGGGAGGCAAGGGGGCGCCACTCGCCACCCTCTTTCCTGATCCCGAACACTTCGCCGAGCCGCTCCGAGCCCAAGATCGCCCCCGGCTCGCCGTCGGCGACGATCGTACCGCCCTCCATCAGAACCAGCCGGTCCGCATAGCGCGCGGCGAGGTCGAGATCGTGCATCGCCACGATCGCGCCCTGGCCGCCGAGGAGCGCCTGGCGAAGCAACTCCATCAGCCGCAGCTGCCAGAGCGGATCGAGATTGGCGACCGACTCGTCGAGCAACAGCAGCCGCGGTCTCGGCGCCAGCGCCCGGGCGATCAGCACCCGGCTTCGCTCGCCGGTCGAGAGGCGGTCCACCCGCCGGCGGGCGAGCGGGGCGAGATCGAGCGCTGCCATCGCCTCGGCCGCCTGCGCTTCGTCCGCGCCCAGGCGCACCACATCTTCGGCGGCGAGCGGCCAGGCGATGTCCCGCGACGCCGGAAGATAGGAGAGCAGCCCGCGGCGCCCGGCCGGAGCCAGCGCTTCAGGCCGCCGGCCGTCGATCCGAACCTCGCCGGACGGTCCGCCGATCCGGGCGAGGGCGTGCAGCAGGCTGGTCTTGCCGCTGCCGTTGGGGCCGACGAGGCAGATGAGCTCCGGTCCCTCCATCCGGAAGTCGCAGGGTTCGAGCCGCGCCGCCAGCCCCACCCTGTCGGCTTTCAGCAAGGCCGTCATCGCTCGAGCCTCCAGCGCATATGGGCGACCAGCCAGAGGAAGAAGGGCGCCCCGAGCAAGGCGGTGACGACCCCGATCGGAAGGGTCCGGCCGAGCGGAGCGCCGCGCACGACGAGGTCGGCCGCAAGCAGCAGCAGGCCTCCGATCAGGGCGGCCGGAGCGATTGCCCGGCCCGGGTGGCCTCCGGTCAGCCGGCGGGCGAAGATCGGCGCGACCAGCCCGACGAAGCCGATCGCACCGCAGATCGCGACGCAGGCGCCGACTCCGAAGGCGGTGAGGCAGACGATCTCGATCCTCAGGCGCCGGACGTCGTGGCCGAACGACTGCGCTACCTCCTCGCCGAGGGTGAGGCTGTCGAGCGGCCGCCGAAGCCGAAGCAGAAGCCCGATGGCGAGGAGCGCGGGGACCGCTGCGAAGGCCGCCTGCTCGAGGCTCCGGTCGACCAGCGAGCCCATCAGCCATTCATAGGCGTCGTAAAAAGCGAAGGGGGAGGGGGCGAGGGCGAGGGCGAGGGTGGTCAGCGCTCCGGCCAGGGCGCTGATCGCGAGCCCCGCCAGGAGCAAGGTGGCCGTCTCCGCCCGCCGCCCGGCCAGCCCCAGCAGCAGGAGGAGGGCTCCAAGCGCTCCCCCGACCGCTCCGAGGGCGAGCGCGAGCGGCGCCGAAAAGCCGAGGATATAGGCCGTGACCACCGCCCCGAGCGCCGCTCCGCTGGTCGTTCCGGTAAGATCGGGCGAAGCGAGCGGATTGGCGAACAGGCCCTGGATGGCGGCCCCGGACGCCCCCAGCATCGCCCCGTAGGCCAGAGCGAGAAGCGCCCTCGGCAGGCGCAGCTCCCAGAGCAGGGCGAGAGCGAGCGGCCGGTCCTCCCCGAGCAAGGAGGCGATGGGCGACCAGGGGAGGGCGAGCGAAAGGGCGAAGGCCAGAACGACCGCCATGGCCAGAAAGAAGAAGGCAAGGCGGCTCACCGAGACGCTCCGCCACCCCGGTTCAGCGCCTTCAACCGCTCCATCTCCCCGATCAGAAGCGGTCCCATGCAGGTCCAGGCGCGGCCGTCGGTGGCGATCGTCCGGGCGCCGCGGACCCGCCGGGCCAGCGGATGGGACAGCCAGCGCTGCTCACCCGAATATTGGCCGCTTCGATAGTCGCTTCGAAGGACCGCCGAGGGGGGGCGGATCAGCAATTGCTCCAGCGATACCCGGTCTCCCTTCACGGCGCGCTGGCGAAAGCCGGCCAGCCCCATCCACTCGGCCGCCAGGCTTTGGGCCGCGACCGTCCGGCCGCCGCCGCCCAGCCAGATCGTGTCCGCCGCCCGCTCCGGACGGCCGCGCTTCAGCCGCTCCATTCGCTCAAGCACGGCCCGCCCGGCCTCCGGCCGGCCCAGCGCGATCGAGACCGAGCGGACCGAGCGCTCGATATCGGCCAGCGATTGCGGGTAAGGCAGGTCGAGCACCCTGATGCCGAGGCGGCGCGCGATCCGTCCCCGGTCGCGGGCGCCGCCGCCCATGGTCAGCACCAGATCCGGCTTGAGACCCGCCACGGAGGCGAGGCTTCCGTCGTTGCGCCGATAGCGCCGGGCCTCGCGCCACAGCCGGGTCTCCGCGGGCTGCTGGGCGAGATGGGTGACGGAGACGATCCGGCGAGGGTCGCCGAGCATCAGGAGCAGCTCGTCGGTGCACAGGTTCAGGGAGGCGACCCGCCGGGGGCCCGCCGCCTGCGCCGAGCCGGCGAACGCGAGGCTAATCGCGGAAGCGAAAGCGAAGACCCGCATAGGCCGTCCTCCCCGGGGTTCGGTATCCGACCACGTCCTGATAGCGGGAGTCGAGGGCGTTCTCGGCCCGGACATAGGCTTCCAGCGCCGGCGAGACCCGCCAGGCGAGGCGCAGCGAGGCCAGCAGATAATCGCCCAGGGTCACTGCGCGCCCCGGGAAAACGTCGAAATCCGTGTCGCCCCGCTTGCCGACATAAGCGAGGGTCGCGCCCCAGCTTAGCTGCCCGGCGCGGCCGTGGCCGGTGAGGTTGAAGCTGTGCCTCGGCCGGCGGACCTCGCGAAGCTTGAGCCCGCCCGCCACCTGCCGCTCCTCGGCGTCGAGCCAGCTGTAGTTGAAGCCGAAATTGGCCGTTTCGGCCGGTTTCCATTCCGCTTCGATCTCGATCCCGCGGCGGCGGCTGGTGCCGGTTGCGTTGGCGGCGGTCGAGCGGAAGGTGGCGGGGTCGAAGACGTCGACGATCTCGTCCTCGAGGCGGGCGCTGAACAGGCTGACGGCCAGCGAGAGCGGCCGCCCTTCGCGCCACCGCAGCCACGTCTGCCAGCTGCTCGAACGCTCCGGGCGCAGGTCCGGATTGCCTTCGAACGAGCCGGGAAAGAAGCCGAAGAGGTCGTAGAAGGTCGGTTGGGCGATACCTTCGGCGTAGGCGCCGACGAAATGCCAGTCCGCCGCCGGCCGGAGCTCGGCGGTCGCCTGGACGGTGGTGGCGTCGGCAAAGGCGCTGAACCGGTCGTGACGCACCGCGAGGTTGGTCGTTACCGCGGCCGACCAGCGCGCCTGCCATTCGCCGGTCGCCGACAGCAGGCTTCGCGAACGGTCCTGATCGGTGCCGCCGAAAAAGGCCTGGTCGCGCGCCCGGAAGTCTTCGTCCTGATGATCGAGGGCAGCGGTCAGGTCGTGCGTGCCAAGCCTGCGCGACAATTGCGCGCCGGCCGTGAACCGGCGCCCGAACGTGCTGTTCAGCGGCGCTTCGCCGAGCCGGTTTCGGTTGGCGCTCCCGAGCAGGCTGAGGTCAAGCTCGCCCGTCCAGGCTCCGCTCTCGAATTCGCTCCAGATCCTGCCGGCGGCGATCCGGTTGCGGGTCTCGTCCAGAGTGTCGGCACGGCGGAACGCGATCGGATCGAGCCCGTCAAATTCGCTCCTGGCGTCGATCCAGTGGCCGACGGCGCCAATATCTATCCTTTCCGTGGGGCTGAAGACCGCCTTGAAGCCGGCCGACCGGTTGTCAAAGCCGTCCCGGTCGCCGCCGGAGCCGAACGAATCGATTCCGTCGCTCGACTGCCAGGCGGCGGAACCGCCCAGAGCGAGCTTGCCCGCCGTGCCCGAGGCCCGGGCCGAGGCCCTGGCACCGTCGAAGCTTCCATATTCGCCCAGCGCGTCGACCCTGAGCGACCGCCGGGCGCCGTTGGTTTGGACATCGACGACCCCGCCGATCGCCTCGGGCCCGAAGATGGCGGAATAGGAACCGCGCATGATCTCGATCCGGTCGACCGCATCGTTGGTCAGAAGCTCGAAACGGGCTTCGTTGCCGGCGGCGGGATCGTTGAAGCGGATTCCGTCGACGAAGAGCAAGGTGTGATTGGCCTCGGCGCCGCGCATCCGGAGCTGGGTCTGGGTGCCGCGAGGGCCGGAGACCGAGACCGAGACTCCGGGCGTCAGCCGAAGCACGTCGGCGATGGTCGGCAGTCCCTCCCACGGCTGCCCGGCCTCCGGCTTCAGCTCAACGGGGGCGTTGAACGAGGCCTGGGCCGGCTCGCGCGGACCGGTGACGACGATTCCCTCTTCGAGCGGCGGAGGGGCCGCGGCGGAAGAAGCGGCGGCGAGGTACAGGATGAAAGTCATTTCGGATCCTCCGTTGCAACGACACTTGTCGTCTCGGAGGAATCGCGGGCGGCGAACCGTCCTGCGACGCCACGCACGAACGGCTGGTCCCGGCCGGGTGCGGACGACGGCGAAGGCAGGTTCCTGACTTGCGGCCTGGGGCCGATCACAGTTGCGGGCACAGCGCCGGATTTCCGCCGGCTTCCCTTTTCACCCTTCCCCCGCCGTGCTCACGGCGTGAAGGGCACCTTCGCTGGCGCGGGCGGTAGGCGGCGGCGGCGCGTCTTGTCAAATTCCGGGCTATTGTCTACAGCGCCGCTTGCTTTCGCGAGGCTGGTCGGAACCAGCCGCCTCTCAAGGAAATCGACGACATGAAGAACGGCGCCCATCCCGATTACCATATGATCAAGGTGCAGATGACCGACGGCACCACCTTTGACACGCGCTCCACCTGGGGCAAGGAAGGCGACACGCTGACCCTCGACATCGATCCCAAGGTTCACCCGGCCTGGACCGGCGGCCACGGCAAGATGGTCGACAGCGGCGGCCAGGTCGCCCGCTTCAACAAGCGTTTCGGCGGGCTGACGCTCGGCAAGAAATAAGCCGGTTCCCCGGCGAAGGCCGGGGCCCAGCGGAGACGTGCCGTGACTTCTCGACCAGAGGTCCCGGCCTTCGCCGGGACACAGGCCCCCGTCATCGAAACCCAGCGCCTCCGCCTTCGCCCCTACCGGGCGGGCGATCTCGACTCGCAATGGGCCTCGATGAAGGACCCGGACGTCGTTCGCTTTCTCGGCGGAATTCCCCAATCGCGCGAGGAAACCTGGCGCAAGATCCTCGCCTCGCCGGGGCTCTGGACCTTGCTCGGCTACGGCTATTGGGTCGCGGAGCGGCGCGAGGACGGCGCCTATCTCGGCCAGATCGGCTTCGCCGACTTCAAGCGCGACATGAAGCCCGGCATTGAGAACATCCCCGAAATGGGCTGGATCATGTCCCGGGACGCCCAGGGCCGGGGCTATGCCACCGAAGCCGTCCTCGCCGCCCTGGCCTGGGCCGACGAGGCTCTGGGCGGCGGCGAGATCGTCGCCATCATCAGCCACGACAACGCCGCCTCGATCCGGATCGCCGAGAAGGGCGGCTTCAGCCGCCGCGAGGAGGCCGTCTACAAAGGCGAGCCCATCCTCCTGTTCAGGCGGCCGGCGCGGTAGCTCCTCGTCATCGCCGCCTCGTCATGCTGAACCGGTTTCAGCATCCAGCGATGAACCGCCTCTTGGGTGGAGGACTGGACCCTGAAACGAGGTCAGGGTGACCATCGAGGGGATGTCGCACTCCGGGGCGTACCCGTGACGTGTCCGATCCCGAACGCACGAATGTGCGGCAGCGAACGGTTCCCACTCAGCCGCAGCTCACGAAAACAGCTGTAATCGCACGAAAGCCGCCACGTTCGAAGGAGTTGGCACAACTCCTGCTACGAACGTGGCAGGCAGGCCGGTAGAGCCAAAAGGGGGACAGGATGAAATTCGGCGCTCGCCGTTCGCCTTCGTGGCTGGCGCAGGTCTGTTGCTCCGCCTTCGCGCTCGCCGCCGCTCCTGCTTTCGCTCAGGAAACCGTGGACGCGGCCCCGCCGGAGCCGACGCTTCCGGCGGCGGTCGAAGGCGCGAAGACTTTCCTCCCCGCCGACTTCACCCGCTTCGCTCCGCGCAACGCGCTCGACATGCTTCGAAACGTGCCCGGCTTCACCGTCCGCGAGGCGACCCAGGAGAGGGGACTCGGCACCGCGACCGGCAACGTCCTGATCAACGGCCAACGAATCTCGGGCAAGTCGAACGATGTCATTACCGAATTGGGGCGGATCCCGGCGTCGAACGTCACCCGGATCGAGATCGTCGACGCCGCCACTCTCAACGTCCCCGGGCTTTCGGGCCAGATCGCCAACGTCTTCGTCAAAGCCGATTCGATGAGCGGCCAATTCGCCTGGCGGCCCGAATTCCGCCAGCGCAACACCAGGCCCCTGCTCACCCGCGGGGAGGTGTCGGTGAGCGGCAAGCTCGGCCGGTTCGACTATAATCTGGGCCTCCAGAACAACAGCTTCCGAAGTGGTGCCGGAGGCCGGACCCTGGTCTACGCGCCCGATTGGTCCCTGATCGAGCGCCGCCATGACAAATGGACCGGAAGCGGCGAGGATCTGCGCACCAGCGCCCGGGTCACTTTTGACGGGCCGGGCAGCTCGATCGCCAATCTCAACGCTTCCCTTCGCGGCTATTTCTACGAATATCGCGAGCTCGGCAGTCGAACCGGGCCGGGCCTCGTCGATCGGGTCAGGCGGGTCACCAACGACGAGGACGAGTGGATCTGGGAAGTCGGCGGCGACTATGAGCTGGCGATGGCCGGCGGCCGGCTCAAGCTGATCGGCCTCGCGCGCTCCGACCACGACCCCTTCGAGCAGGGCCTGCGTACCGAATATGCCGACGGAGCCCCGGACACGGGCAGCCGCTTCCTCAACGTCGCCGACACCCGGGAGCGGATCGCCCGGGCCGAATATCGCTGGAAATGGGGCAAGGGCGACTGGCAGATCTCGGCCGAGGGGGCGTTCAACAGCCTCGACAACGTCACCGAATATCTCGAGCTCCAACCCGACGGGACCTTCACCGAGATCGAGCTTCCGGGCGGCACCGCGACGGTCAAGGAGGACCGCTACGAGGTGATGGCGAGCCACGGCCGGCCGCTCTCCTCGAAACTCACCGTCCAGCTCGCCGCCGGCGGAGAATATTCGAACCTGCGCCAGACCGGCGCCGGCGGCCTCGCCCGCACCTTCTGGCGGCCCAAGGGCTCCTTGTCGGCGGCGTGGAAAGCCGATCCGCGGCTCGACGTGAACTTCAAGCTCCAGCGCCGGGTCGGTCAGCTCAACTTCAGCGACTTCCTCGCTACGGTGAACCTCACCGACGACCGCGAGAATGCCGGCAATGTCGAGCTCGTCCCGACCCAGAGCTGGGAAGCGGACCTCGAGGCGACCCGCAATCTCGGCCGCTACGGCACCACCACGATCAGGCTCTACGGCCGGCTCTACGACGATATCGTCGACACCGTCCCGATCGGCCTGACCGGCGAGTCGAAGGGCAATATCGACCGCGCCAGCGCCTATGGCGCCGAGTGGAAGACGACCTTCAACTTCGACCCGCTGGGCTGGGCCGGGGCCAAGCTCGACGCCCGGCTCCAGGCCCAGAAGACCCGGGTCGAGGATCCGCTGACCGGCGAGCGCCGACCGATCAGCGGCAACCTGCTCCATCTTGTCGACCTCACCTTGCGCCACGACATTCCGGACAGCGCCTGGGCGTGGGGCGGCAACATGAACTACGCGCTCTACGCCAGGGATTATCGGCTCACCGAAGTCGGGCGTCTCTGGGAAGGTCCGGTCTGGGCCAGCGCCTATGTCGAGAACAAGGACGTGATGGGACTGACCGTCCGGGCGACGATCAGCAACATCTTCGCCGCGACCAGCATGTGGGACCGGACCGTCTATGTCGGCCGACGGACCGGCCCGATCCAGCAGATCGAGCGCCGAGACCGGCTGATCGGCCCGATCTTCTCGTTCCAGGTGCGGGGGAAGTTCTAAACTATCCTCCCCATCGCAGAGCGATGCAGAGGGCAGTTTGCCTAGAACAGGGTCGTCAGCCAGTAGAAGATCGCCCCCACCGTGGCCGAGGCGGGGATGGTGACCACCCACGCCGTGACGACGTTCTGAGCGACTCCCCAGCGAACCGCCGAGGCCCTCCGGGCCACTCCGGCGCCGATGATCGAGCCGGTGATCGTGTGGGTGGTGGAGACGGGGATTCCGAGCCAGGAGGCAGTAAACAGCATCACCGATCCTCCGGCCGAGGCGCTGAAGCCCTGGTGCTGCGAGAGCTTGGTGATTCCCGTCCCCATCGTCTTGATGATCCGCCAGCCGCCGCTCAGGGTGCCCAGAGCGATCGCGACGTAGCAGCTGATCGCGACCCAGTGAGGGACGTGGAACTCCCCGGTGAGGTAGCCGGTCGAATAGAGCAGGACCGTGATGATCCCCATCGTCTTCTGGGCGTCGTTGAGGCCGTGGCCGACCGAGTAAGCGGCCGAGGAGACGAGGTGGAGGGCCCGGAATTTCCCCTCGGCGCCGCGCGCGCTCGCCCGGCTCGCCGCCCAGCTGGTGACGAGCATGATCAGCATCGCCAGGAACATTCCGAGCATCGGCGACAGGACGATCGCGATCAGGGTCTTGTTGAGCCCGGTCCACTGGACCCCGGTCAGCCCGGCATGGGCGACCCCGGCGCCGACCAGGCCTCCGACCAGCGCATGGCTGGAGGAGGAGGGGATGCCCTTGAGCCAGGTGACGACGTTCCAGAACATCGCTCCGATCAGGGCCCCGAAGACCACGGCGGGGGTGATCAGGTCCTTGTCTATGAGGCCCTTGCCGATCGTGTCCGCGACCTTGTGCAGGGCCGGAACGGCGAGAGCGAGGAAGTAGGCGGCGAAGTTGAAGAAGGCGGCGAAGACGACCGCCTGCACCGGGCTCAGCAATCGGGTCGCGACCACGGTGGCGATCGAATTGGCGGCGTCGTGGAGGCCGTTCAGGAAATCGAACGCCAGGGCGATGGCGATCAGGCCGATGAGAAGCGGCAGGGCCAGCTCGTGCATGTGCTAGCGCTCCTCAGGCGTGGTCGATGACGACGCCGGAAATCTCGTTCGCCACGTCCTCGAACCGGTCGAGGACCCGTTCCAGGTGGCTGTAGATCTCGCGGCCGACGATATAGCCCATGGCGTTGCCGTCGCGGTGGCGCAGGAACAGCGTCTTCAGACCGGAATCGTGGAGGTGGTCGGCTTCCTCCTCGAGATGGATGATCTTCTCGGTGATCTCGTCCAGCTTGGAGTGGTTGGCGCCGACCTTGCGCAGCAGCGGCAGCGCCTCGAGCACCAGCCTGGCGCCCTGCTCCGCGAGCGCGGCCATGTCCCGCATCTGCGGCTCGAAACTCTGGACCTCGAACTGGGTGATCGCCTTCGCCGTCTTCTGCATCTCGTCGATCGCATCGTCCATAGAGGAGATGAGGTCGGTGATCGTGCTCCGGTCGAACGGGGTGATGAAGGTCCGGCGGACGGCGTGGAGCACCTCGCGGGTGACGTCGTCGGCCTGGTGCTCGAACTCGGAAATCCGGCGGCAGGCTTCGTCGATGTCTTCCTCCCTGGCGAACATCCGGCTCATCACCTCGGCGCCGCCGACCAGGGTCGCCGCGTGACGCTCGAACATGTCGAAGAAGCCAGCCTCCTTCGGCATCAGCGCACGGAACATCTTCAGCATCTTTTCCCCCCGGGACGTTCGCGGCTCCCTAGCATGGGCCGCGCGGGAATTGTTTCACTTTTGTGACAGGTCGCGGGGCAGGCGGCGGATGAGCTCGGCGAGCTCCGCTTCGTGGACGGAGGCGGCGGCTTCCTCGGGGGGGAACCAGCGCCTGTCGCGCTGGCTCCTCTCCGGCCAGTCGCATCGCTCTTCGACGACCCTCATGAGGAACAGGTGGACGACGGCCGGCACCGCCACGCCCAGCCGTCTGCGCTTCTCGTAGGAATAATTGCCGAGCGCCTCCGGCTCGACCTCTCCGACGATCCCGGCTTCCTCCAGCGCTTCCTGGGCGGCCGATTCGGGTGGGCTCTTGCCGGCGATCGGGTTGCCCCGCGGAACGACCCAGCGCCCGGTGTCGCGCGAGGTGATGAGCAGCACCTCCAGGTTGCCGTCGGCCGCCCGGCGAACCGGAACGACTCCATATTGGGTCAGCATCGTCCATGCTCCCCGAGGCGCGGGGCAGGGCGTTCGGCCACCTGGCGGAGTCCGTCGATGACGATAGGGGAGGCGAGGCCGGGATCTTGCCCCTCGATCCTGAGGCCGCGGTGGACGACCTGCGGATCGGCGAAGACCGAGTCGATTGTGTTGATCGGCCCGGCCGGGATCCCGGCGGCCTCGAGCGCCTCGGACAATTCCCGCCGTCCGCGCCCGAGTATCGCGGCTTCCAGCATCGGGATCAGCGCCTCGCGGTTCACCACCCGCGCCGGGCCGGTCCGGAAACGCTCGTCCCGCGCCAGCGCCCCGAGGCCCAACAGGCCGCAGAGCCGCTCGAATTGCCCGTCGTTGCCGACCGCGACGATCAGCTCGCCGTCGGCGGCCCGGAAGGCTTGATAGGGGACGAGATTGGAATGGCCGTTGCCCATGCGGTGGGGAACGTCTCCCGAGACCATCCAGTTCAAAGCCTGGTTGGCGAGCACCGCGACCTGGGTGTCGAGCAGGGCCATGTCGATATGGGCTCCCTTGCCGTTCCGGTCTCGCTCCCGAAGCGCGGCGAGGATGGCGACGCTGGCGTAAAGCCCGGTGAACAGATCGGCATAAGCGACGCCCGATTTCTGCGGCGGTCCGTCCGGTTCCCCGGTCAGCGACATCGCTCCGCCCATGCCCTGTATGATGAAATCGTAGCCGGCTCGGCCGGAATAGGGGCCGGTCTGGCCGAAGCCGGTGATCGAGCAGTAGACGAGGCGAGGATTGAGGGCGGAGAGGGAAGGGTGATCCAGCCCGTATCCGGCCAGCCCGCCGACCTTGAAATTCTCGATCAGAACGTCCGCTTCGGCCGTGAGCGCTCGAACCGCGTCCTGCCCCTCCGCCGTCTCCAGGTCGATCGCCACGGAGCTTTTGCCGCGATTGCAGCTATGGAAATAGGCCGAGGCGCCGTCGGGGGCGAAGGGGGGTCCCCAGTGCCTTGTGTCGTCGCCGGTGTCGGGGCGTTCCACCTTGACGACGTCGGCCCCGAGATCGGCGAGCAGCTGCCCGGCCCACGGCCCGGCGAGGATCCGGGCGAGCTCGACCACCTTGAGGCCGGCGAGGGGCTTATCCACGATCCGTCGCCCCAGCGAAGGCTGGGGGCCATTCGGACTCGGCATGGACCCCAGCCTGCGCTGGGGTGACGAGTGCCGCTCTCTGCGCGGCTCTCGTCAGAATGCCGAAATCCCCGTGATCGCCCGCCCCAGGATCAGTCCGTGGACGTCATGCGTCCCCTCATAGGTATTGACCGTCTCGAGATTGGAGGCGTGGCGCATTACCTGGAACTCGGCCGAGATGCCGTTGCCGCCGTGCATGTCGCGGGCGACCCTCGCGATATCGAGCGCCTTGCCGACATTGTTGCGCTTGATCAGGCTGATCGTCTCGGGGATCAGCTCGCCCTCGTCCATCCGCCGCCCGACCCGCAAGGCCGCCTGGAGTCCGAGCGTGATCTCGGTGATCATGTTGGCGAGCTTCATCTGAACCAGCTGGGTCGCTGCGAGCGGCCGGCCGAACTGCTTCCTGTCCAGCGTGTAGGTCCGGGCGGCGTGGTAGCAGGCCTCGGCCGCGCCCATCGAGCCCCAGGCGATCCCGTAGCGCGCCCGGTTGAGGCAGCCGAACGGGCCCTTCAGCCCCTCGACGTTCGGAAGAAGCGATTCTTCCGGCACCTCCACCCCGTCCATCACGATCTCGCCGGTGATCGAGGCTCGAAGCGAGAGCTTCATCCCGATCTTGGGCGCGCTGAGCCCCTTCGTCCCCTTTTCCAGCAGAAAGCCGCGGATCTTGCCGTCATGGGCGTCGGACTTTGCCCAGACGACGAAGACGTCGGCGATCGGCGAATTGGTGATCCACATTTTCGAGCCGGAGAGGCGGTAGCCGCCGTCGATCTTCTGCGCCCGGGTCCGCATCCCGCCCGGATCCGAGCCCGCGTCGGGCTCGGTGAGGCCGAAGCAGCCGATCAGCTCGCCCGTCGCCAGGCCGGGAAGCCATTTGCGCTTCTGCTCCTCGGAGCCGTAGGCGTTGATCGGATGCATGACGAGCGAGGACTGGACGCTCATCGCCGAGCGGTAGCCGCTGTCGACCCGCTCAACCTCGCGCGCCACCAGGCCATAAGAGACGTAATTGAGCCCGGCGCCGCCATATTCCGGGGAGATGGTCGCACCGAGGAGCCCCAGCTCGCCCATCTCCGACATGATGTCGCGGTCGAAATTCTCGTCGAGGAACGCCTCGGTCACCCGCGGCTGCAATTTCTCCTGCGCATAGGCCCGAGCCGTGTCGCGGACGAGCCTCTCCTCGTCGGAAAGCTGGGCCTCGAGCGCGAACGCATCCTCCCAATCGAACCTGCCAATCGCCGCCTCGGCCATCACATTCCCTTCGCGTGGCGGACAGGGTGGGATTCGAACCCACGGTGGGCTTGCACCCACGGCGGTTTTCAAGACCGCTGCCTTAAACCACTCGGCCACCTGTCCAAGATGGGGAGGCTCTAGCCCAAAGCCTTCACCACGCAAACTCCCCTCCCTGGAAGGGAGGGGCTGGGGGGTGGGCAGGCGAGCGTAGCGAGACTTCTACTGACTCGGAGTTTCGGCCGCCTTCGGCGGACCCACCCCCGCCCCTCCCTTCCAGGAAGGGGAGGCGTGCCGATCATGCGGCGAGCCGAGTATCTCCGGCGGCGCCCCTGTGGCATCAGGGTCGGCGAGTGGAGGAAAATGTATGCGTTTATCGAGGGGCATAGCGGCCCTGGCCCTGGCGGCCGCGGTCGCGCCGCTGCCGAGCCCGGCCTCGGCCCAGTCCGGGTTGAGCGAATCCGGCTTCAGGGCCTATCTGCCCCAGCTCGAGGCCCAGGCCCGGCGCGCCGGAGTCAGTCCCGGAACGATCGCGAGCGTCTTCCCCAACCTCGTCTTCAGCTCGCGGACGGTCGAGCTCGACCGCGCCCAGCCCGGCGGCCGGCCCGGGAGCAATGCCAATCCGCCTTTCGCGCCCTACCGTGCCCGCCACGTCACTCCCGCGCTCATCGCCGCGGGCCAGCGCCGCTATTCCGCCAATCTGTCGCGACTCCAGGCGATCGGGCGGCGCTACGGAGTGACCCCGTCGGTGCTCGTCGCCATCTGGGGCCACGAGACCAGCTACGGCGCCGTCACCGGCGATTTCGACCTCCTGAACTCGCTCGCCTCGCTCGCTTACGACGGGCGCCGGCGCGAGCTCTTCTCCACCGAGTTCGTCGCCACCCTCAAGATGATCGAGCGCGGAGTGCCGAGAAGCCGTCTCAAGGGAAGCTGGGCCGGCGCCACCGGCTATCCGCAATTCCTCCCTTCCGTCTGGCTTCGACTCGGCGCCGACGGAGACGGCGACGGCCGCTCCGACATCTGGCGGAGCGAGCCCGACGCGCTCGCCTCGATCGCCAATTACCTGAGCAATGCCGGCTGGCGCCAGGGCGTGCCCTGGGGGGTCGCGGTCCGGGTCCCGGCCGGCTTCGACCGAAGCCGGGTCCGCAACAATCTGCGCGCCCCGCGCTGCCCGCGGGTCTATGAGCGCCATAGCCGCTGGCTGACGATCGGCGAGTGGCGCCGTCTGGGAATAGTCGCCCGGTCCGGCAACTGGCCGCGCGATAGCGAGATGGCCTCTTTGCTCGAGCCCGACGGCCCGAACGCCACGGCCTATCTCCTCACCACCAACTATCGCACCATCCTCGATTACAATTGCTCCAATTTCTACGCCCTCTCGGTCGGACTGCTGGCGGACGCGATCGCGCGCTGATCGGTCTGGAATCGTGCGAAGCGAGGGGTTAAGCATGGCCGGAGTCGATCCCGATGAGACGGAACCGCTTCCCGGCGAAGGCCGGGATCCAGTCCTTCCGCCGGTGCCGCTGGGCCCCGGCCTTCGCCGGGGCACAAGGATATCGGACTCGGCTTCAGTCGTTCGGCCGCATCGCCGCATCACCAAGGGACCCGTCTCAACCATGATCCGCAAAAGCCTGTTTTCGATAGCTTTCGTCGCTGCTGCCGCGCTTCCGGCCACCGCCGCGGCGCCGCCTTTCGAGACCGCGGCGCCGGTCGCCTATATGGTCGATCTCAGTTCAGGGGCGGTGCTCTACGCCAAGGATCCGGACCGGCGAATCCCGCCGGCCTCGATGGCGAAGATGATGACCACCCATCTCGCCTTCCACATGATCAAGCGCGGCGAGGCCAGGCTGGACAAGATGTGCCAGGTCCGGCCCGAAACCTGGCGTCAGTGGCACGGACCGCAGGCCGGCTCGACCATGTTCCTGTCGCCGGGCGAGCAGGTCAGCGTCGAGAATCTCCTCCACGGAATCGTCACCCTGTCCGGCAACGACGCCACCGTGGTCCTCGCCGAATGCCTTGCCGGCACCGAGCCGGCTTATGCCGCGCTGATGAACGCCGAGGCCAAGCGCCTCGGAATGACCAACTCCAATTTCGGCAACACCAACGGCTGGCCGGACGAGGGCGTCACCTACACCACCGCCCGCGATCTCGCCACGCTCGCGGCGGCGACCATCCAGGAGACTCCCAACCTCTACAAGGCCTTCTACCAGAAGAAGGAGTTCACCTGGGGCAAGACCCTGGGCGGCGGCGCTCCGATCACCCAGGGCAATCGCAATCCGCTGCTGGGCCGGGTTTCGGGCGCCGACGGCCTCAAGACCGGCCATACCTCGGAAGCCGGCTACGGCTTCACCGGCTCGGCCGAGCAGGACGGCCGGCGGATCATCATGGTGGTCGCGGGCCTCGGAAGCTTCAACCAGAGGATCGAGGAATCGGTCAAGTTCATGGATTGGGGCTTCCGCGCCTGGAAGTCGCAGCCTCTGTTCAACCAGAACGAGAAGGTCGCCGATGCCCGGGTCCAGGGCGGCGGCGAGGACGTCGTGCCGCTGGTCGCGCCTCGAAAGATCGCGGTGACCCTGCCGGCCGGAGCGGCGGGGAGCATCAAGGCCAGGGTCGTCTACAACGGCCCGATCAAGGCGCCGATCGCCAAGGGCCAGCATGTCGCCGATCTCGTCGTCACGACCGCCGACACTCCGCCCCAGACCATGCCGCTGGTCGCGGCCGAGGCCGTCGGCGAGGCCGGCTTCTTCGGCCGCATTTGGAACGGCCTGACCTCGCTGTTCGGCTGAAAATCGTGAGGTCGAAGCAACCGTTCCCCGGCGAAGGCCGGGGCCCAGTCGAACGGTGGGCCCGACTGGGTCCCGGCC
>JBAWCC010000270.1:0-2943 GCA_049590095.1 Allosphingosinicella sp.
CCCTTCGGGTGGTCCCCCTCCCCATCGTCTTCGACGATAGGGAGGATGATTTGCACCGGCGCGCCGCCACCGCCATATCCCGCCCACCCTCTTCGATCGGAACCCGCCCATGCCCCAAAGCTACGACTACGACCTCTTCGTCATCGGCGCCGGATCGGGCGGAGTTCGCGCCGCTCGGGTCTCCTCCGCGCACGGCGCCAGGGTGGCGATCGCCGAGGAGCATAAGGTCGGCGGCACCTGCGTCATCCGCGGCTGCGTTCCCAAGAAATTGCTCGTCTACGGCGCCCATTTCGCCGAGGATATCCAGGACGCCCGGCGCTTCGGCTGGGACGTGCCCTCCTGCAACTTCCACTGGCCGACGCTTCGCGACAACGTCCTCGCCGAGGTCGGGCGGCTCGAGAACGCCTATACCGAGACCCTGACCAACCATAAGGTCGAGATAGTCAAGGAGCGGGCGACGGTCGCCGGCCCGCACGAAATCCGCCTCGCCGGCGGCCGGACCGTCACCGCCAAGGTCATCCTCATCGCCACCGGCGCACGTCCGGTCACTCCCGATTTCCCCGGCAGCGAGCTCGGAATCACCTCGAACGAGGCCTTCCACCTGCCCGATCTGCCCAAACGGGTGGTGATCGCCGGCGCCGGCTATATCGCGAACGAATTCGCCGGGATCTTCCACAATCTGGGAAGCCACGTCACCCTGGTGAACCGCTCCGACGTCATCCTTCGCGGCTATGACGAGACGATCCGCGACCGCCTTCTCACCATCTCGATGATGAAGGGCATAGAGTTCAAGTTCCACGTCTCGTTCGAGAGCATCGAGAAGAGCGACGGCGGGCTCAAGGTGAACATGACGGGCTGCGATCCGATCGAGGCGGACTCGGTGTTCTTCGCGATCGGGCGCAGGCCCAATACCGAGGATCTCGGCCTCGAAAGCGCCGGGGTCGAGCTGAACGACGAGGGCGCGGTGGTCGTCGATGCCGACAACAAATCGACCTGCGACAGCATCTACGCCGTCGGCGACGTCACCAACCGGGTCCAGCTCACCCCCGTGGCGATCCGCGAGGGCCAGGCCTTCGCCGACTCGGTCTTCGGCGGCAAGCCGACCCGGGTCGACTATGAGAATATCCCGTCCGCGGTCTTCAGCCACCCGCCGCTGGCCGGGGTCGGGATGACCGAAGGCCAGGCGCGCAACAAGCTCGGATCGGTCAAGACCTATACGTCCGACTTCCGGGCGATGAAGAACGTGCTCGCCGGCCGCAACGAGCGCGCGCTCTACAAGCTGGTCGTCAATTCGGAGACGGACGAGGTGGTCGGCCTCCACATGATCGGCCCGGACGCCCCCGAGATCCTCCAGGCCGCCGCCATCGCGGTGAAGGCGAAGCTGAAGAAGGCGGATTTCGACGCCGTGGTGGCGCTTCACCCGACCATGGCGGAAGAACTGGTGCTGATGCGCTGAATCGCCGGGGGTGGACAGGTCACGTCATGCCAGCGAAGGCTGGCATCCATACGGACTCAGCATGGACCCCAGCCTTCGCTGGGGTGACGGGAATCTGATGAGCAGCGACAACTACCTCTCCGGCTTCGGCAACCATTTCGCCACCGAGGCCGTGCCGGGCGCCCTCCCCGAAGGCCGCAACTCGCCTCAGCGCCCCTCCTTCGGACTCTATGCCGAGCAGCTCTCCGGCACCGCCTTCACCGCGCCCCGCCACGAGAATCGCCGCTCCTGGCTCTACCGGCTTCGCCCCAGCGCCGAGCATCCGCCTTATGCCCCCTTCCAGGGCGGCCTCTCCTACAGCGCCGAGCTGCTCCACTATCCGCTGGCCCCCAACCGCCTGCGCTGGGATCCCCTGCCTCTCCCGGACACGCCCACGGACCTCATAGATTCGATGACGACCATGGTCGCCAACGGGGACCCGGAAGCGCTGTCGGGGGTGGCGGTCCACATCTACCGCGCCACCGCCGACATGAATGAGCGCTTCTTCTTCAACGCCGACGGCGAGATGCTCTTCGTGCCCGAGCAGGGCCGGCTCGCGCTCTTCACCGAGATGGGCCGGATCGAAATCTCGCCCGGCGAGATCGCCCTCATTCCCCGCGGAGTCCGGTTCCGCGCCGCCCTCCCCGACGGACAGGCCCGCGGCTATGTCGCCGAGAATTACGGCGCCCTCTTCCGGCTGCCCGAACTGGGCCCGATCGGCTCCAACGGGCTCGCCAATCCCCGCGACTTCCTCACTCCCGTCGCCCGGTTTGAGGATGCCGACGGCGAGGTAGAGCTCATCCAGAAATATCTCGGCCGGCTGTGGACCACCACGCTCGACCACGGCCCGCTCGACGTCGTCGCCTGGCACGGCAATCTGGCGCCCTGGAAATACGATCTCGCACGGTTCAACACGATCGGGACGGTGAGCTTCGACCATCCCGACCCCTCGATCTTCACAGTCCTCACCAGCCCGTCCGAGACCCCCGGCCGGGCCAATGCCGATTTCGTCATCTTCCCGCCGCGCTGGATGGTGGCCGAGGACACGTTCCGGCCGCCCTGGTTCCACCGCAACGTGATGAGCGAGTGCATGGGCCTGATCCGGGGAGCCTATGACGCCAAGGCGGAAGGCTTCGCGCCCGGCGGGCTCAGCCTCCACAACCTCATGTCCGGCCACGGACCGGACGTGGCGAGCTGGAAGGCCGCTTCCGAAGCGGAGCTGAAGCCCCGCAAGATCGAGGACACGCTCGCCTTCATGGTGGAAAGCTGCTGGCCGTTGCGCCCCACCGGCTTCGCGATGTCGGCCGAGGGCGGGCTCCAGGCCGATTACGACCGGGCCTGGGGCGGCTTCCCGAAGGCCCGGCCGGGGGGGTGAATTGCCTCCCTGTCGCGAAGCGATGGGGAGGGGGACCGCCCGAAGGATGGTGGAGGGGTAGCTGGCTCAGGTCTTCGCCGTCACGCGCTCGATC
>JBAWCC010000271.1:0-5921 GCA_049590095.1 Allosphingosinicella sp.
GTCTGGATCGAATCGCTGGCCTGCGGAACCCCGATCCTGATCGCCGACGTCGGCGGCGCCCGCGAGGTGCTCGACCGGCCCGAGGCGGGGCGGCTGGTGGCTCGGGACGCCGAGGCGATCGCGGCGGCGGCCCGGGAGATGCTGGCCTCGCCTCCCGATCCGGCAGCGGTTCGGCGGTCGGCCGAGCGATTCAGCTGGGAGCGGAACGGGGCGGAATTGCATGAGCACCTGGCGGGATTGGTCTCTGGATTTGCCTCCCTGTCCCCGGAGGGGATGGGGAGGGGGACCACACTTCGCATGGTCCCCCTCCCCATCGCTTCGCGATAGGGAGGCAAGCCTCAAAGCGGCATCAGGGCCGCCGCGATCCAGCGTTCCTCGCCGCGGAGCAGGCCCCAGGTTCGGGCGGCGGCCCGGCTGTCCATCGCTTCGAGGCCGACGCCCCGGGCTTCGAGCGCCTCGCGAAGCGCCCGCGGCGGATGGGTGAGGCGCGGGCCGGTGCCGAGGATCAGGAATTCGGGCGCGGGGTCGAGGGCGAGCAGCGCCCCGAGATCGGCCACGGCCAGTTCGGCGAACGCCGGCGCGGCCCATTCGTCGGCTCTGAGCGGGGTCAGGAGCAAAGCCCGGTAGACGCCCCCGTCGACCACAAATCCCTCCCCCGAAAAGCCCGTGACGAGGGGCCCTTCGGCGGCGGGGTCGCGCTCGAAGCGGGCCATCAATAGCCTTCGTTGTGGCTCGTCACCCGCTCGCCGCCGGCCGTGGTCGTGTTGGTCTTCGGAAGGAAGCTGTTCGAATCGACCTTCAGCCAGACCAGCCACGGAGCGGCGATGTAGATGGTCGAATAGGTGCCGACGATCACGCTGATCAGAAGCGCGGTGGTGAAGCTGTGGATGATGTCGGGCCCGAGGAGCATCAGCGAGCCCAGAGCGAGAAGCATCGAGAAATTGGTGGCGACCGTGCGCGACAGGGTCTCGTTCATCGACAGGTTGAGGAGCGGGACGATCTCCATCTTGCGGTATTTTCGAAGATTCTCGCGCACCCGGTCGTAGATGACGATCGTGTCGTTGAGCGAATAGCCGATCAGGGTGAGCAACGCGGCGACGACGTTGAGGTCGAACTCCATCTGGGTGAGCGCGAAGAAGCCCAATGTCAGGGTGACGTCGTGGAACAACGAGAAGAGCGCCCCGACCCCGAACTGCCATTCGAATCGAATCCAGATGTAGATGACGATCCCGATCGCCGAGAGCAGCAGCGCCAGGGCGCCGTCCCAGACCAGCTCCTCCGAAACCTTGCCGGACACGGTGTCGACCGCGTCGATCCGGACTCCCGGATAACTTTGCTGGAGCGCCTGGCGGACCTTCGAGGCGGCCTGGTTCGCGCCCTCCTCGCCGCCCTCGGGCAAGGGCAGGCGGATCGAGATTTCGCGTGGGCTTCCGAATTCCGACACGCTCGGATCGCCGAGCCCCAGATCGGTGATCTCGGTGCGCAGCCGGTCGAGCGAGGGCGGCTGGGCGAAAGTGGTGCGGATCACCTGGCCGCCGGCGAAATCGACTCCGAAATTGAGGCCCTTGACGGCGATCAGAGCGACCGAGGCGATGATCAGCAGGGTCGAAAGCACGATGGCGACGTTGCGCCAGCGCAGGAAATCGAGGTTGGTATCGTCGGGGACGAGTTTCAGAAGGCGCATGACGTCCTAGATCCTGAGCTCGGTGGGGCGCTTGCGCAGCCAGATGGAGACGAACATTCGGGTCAGGGTGACGGCGGTGAAGACCGAGGTGACGATTCCGATCATCATGACCACCGCGAAGCCTTTCACCGGGCCCGAGCCGAAATAATAAAGCAGGAAGCCGGCGATGACGTTGGTGATGTTCGCGTCGAAGATGGCGGTGCGCGCCTCGTTATAGCCGTGCTCGACCGCCTCCATCACCCGCCGCCCGCGCCTGTGCTCCTCGCGGATCCGCTCGTTGATGATGACGTTGGCGTCGACGGCGGCGCCGACGGTGAGAACGAAGCCGGCGATTCCGGGCAGGGTCAGGGTCGCGAAGGGCGCCATGATCCCGAGGATGACGACGACGTTCAGGACCAGGGCGATGTTCGCGTAGAGCCCGAAGCGCCCGTAGGTCAGGAACATGAAGAGCAGGATCCCGACCGTTCCGACGATTCCGGCGATGACCGCCTTGCGGATCGAATCGCGGCCGAGGTCGGGCCCGACGGTGCGCTCCTCGATCACCTTCAATTCCACCGGAAGCTTGCCCGAGCGGAGCTGGATCGCGAGGTCGGTCGCGGTCTGGGCGGTGAAGCTGCCCGAGATATTGGCCTGGCCGCCGAGGATCGGCTCCTGGATGTTGGGCGCGGACAGGACGACGTCGTCGAGGACGATCGCGAACGGCTTGTTGACGTTCTGCTGGGTGACCCGGGCGAAGGAACGGGAGCCGCGGCCGTCGAAGCGGATGCTGACCACCGGCTCGTTATTCTCGTTGAAGGTCTGCTGGGCGTCGACGAGCTGGTCGCCGTTGACCATGGCCCGGCGAAGGACGGCGATCCGACCGCCGCCCGCCATCGGCAGGACCTGGCTCCCGACCGGGGCGCGGCCCTGGGCGAGCTGATCCGGGGTGGCGTTGAGGTCGACCAGCTTGAACTCGAGCCGGGCGGTCTTGCCGAGAAGCGCCTTCAGCCCTTCGGGGTCCTGGAGTCCCGGCACCTGGACGAGGATGCGGTCCTTGCCCTGGCGGATGACGGTGACTTCCTTCGTGCCTTCGGGATCGACGCGGTTGTAGACCACTTCGCGGGCGGTCTTCATCGCATTGTCGAGCGCCTCGGCGATTCCGGCCTGGGTGGGCGCGAGCACCATCCGCGTTCCATCGACGACCGAGATGTTGAAGGTGCGCTGTCCGGTCAGGGCCACCGGCTGGGTCTGGTTGTTGGCGATCTCGCGGACCGCGTCCACCTTGGAGGGATCGCGGACCAGGAAGGACAGGCGCCCGCCCGCGGTCGACATGTCGCCGACCTCGATCTTGGCCCGGCGCAGCTCGCTGCGCATGATGTCTTCCATCTGGTCGAGCCGCTGCTTGGCGACGTCGCTGGTATCGCCCTCGAGAAGCAAATGGCTTCCGCCGGCGAGGTCGAGACCGAGGTTGATCTGCGAGCTCGGAAGGAAGGGCGGGAATTTCGCCACCGTCGATTCGGGCAGGAAGCTCGGGATCGCGAGCGCGACTCCGAACAGGCAGAGCAGGCTGACCCACCACATCTTCCAGCGGGGAAAGTCCAGCATGGCGGTCAGTCGTTCGCCGGCTTGGCGCCGTGCGGACGAACTTCGCTGAGCATCCCCTTCACCACCCGGACCCGGGTCCCGGAAGCGATTTCGAGCTCGATCTCGGCTTCCTCGACCTTGGTCACCTTGCCGATCAGGCCGCCGGTAGTGACGGCGACGTCGTTGCGCTTCACCGCCGCGATCATGTCGCGATGCTCCTTCATCCGCTTGCTCTGCGGCCGGATGAGGAGGAAGTAGAAGATGACGAAGATGAGCAGCAGCGGCGCGAACTGGACCAGGATGGCGGCGAAGCCTCCGGGGGCGGCCGCGCCGGTCGATGCGTAAGCGGGTGATGAGAACATGGGCTATACCTGGTGAGGGCCCGGCGCCGACGCAAGCGTCCGGAGGAAGGCGGCGCGACTAACATGCGTTGCGAGGGCAGCGCAAGCGCGCCGCGGCCTGGGCCTCTAACACCGAATTTCCGTAGTTCGGTGTCAGACAGCGGCTTTCGCGCGGCTTGCCTTCGGATGGGGCAGGGCCTAAGTCGCGCCCCTTGGGCGCCGGAATCCGGCGCCTCGGTCGGGGCGTAGCGCAGCCTGGTAGCGCATCACACTGGGGGTGTGGGGGTCGCAGGTTCGAATCCTGTCGCCCCGACCATCTTTCCGCCGTCGGGCCGCAGTCACTCCCGCGGCCGCTCAGGCAGGTCGAACAGCTGCTCCGGCCTGTCTATCTCCACCTGGCCGCTACGCGTTCCGGGACGATAGCCCAGCCCCCGGATCGCCGACTCGATGTCCTCGCGATGATGATCGACGCCGTGACAGGCGCGCAGATAGCCGGTCGCCGAAGCCATGTGGTAGCCGGGGAGATCGAACAGGTCCAGGGCGTGGGCGATCCAGCGCTTCCCGGAACGAAAGGCCAGCGCCGGCTTCGAGCGGGAGCACAGGACGTACTGGACCGCCGCCTTTTTCTCCCACTCGATCGGGATCGACTCGTCGAAGCCCGGCGGCATCTCGTCCCGGTGGATCGAGGACCCGCGGAAGGCGGTGACCTTCCGCAAGGTCCCGGCCGGAGTCGCGCGAATCGCGACGTTCGATACCGGCCTGGACCAGTGGCATTCCATCATCCGGCACTGGACGAGGTCCGGCGCCGGGGCAGCGGCCGCGAGCGCGATGACGAGCGAAATCATGTCGGGTCTCCCTTTCTGGTATCGGACTCCCGCACCTTGCGCTCGGCTCGAAGCACGGTGCCGTAGAGCTTGCCCATTCCGATCAAGGCGATTCCCAGGCCGAGGAAGGAGAGTATCCGGAGCACGCCCTGAAGCTCGGCGGCGTCGAGCAGGAACACCTTGAGGATCGTCGCGGTGAGGAGGATCAGCCCGGCAAGGCGGAGCGCCTTGTCCGGGATCCGGATTCCGGCCGCGACCAGGGCGAGCGCAAGCGCCAGCCATGTCGCCGACACGAAGTCGCGGACCGTGAGGTCGAAGCCGGCCATGGCGAGAAGCAAGGCGGCCGTGACCGCCGCTGCGACCATCGCCGAGTCGGGCATCGCCCGGCCGGCCGAATCCTTCCTGTGAAGCCACAGCAAGGCGAGGGCCGCCGCCGCCAGCGCCGCGGCGGCGAGGCCCCAGCCGGTCGCCGAGAGCGACTCGGGCCGAAGCAGCCGGAGGATCAGGATCGGCCCGGCCAGCGCCGCGCAGGCGGTCAGGGTCCGAAGCACCCGGTCCCTGGTCGACAGCGGGATCGACACTCCGGCGAACATCAAGGTGATCGCCGCGCCCGTCCACGGAACCGACGGGTCGCTGTCGACCGGGGCCTTGGTCAGGAGCAGGAGCAGGGCGAGCGCAAGAGCGACCGGCGGCGCGAAACGGGCCTCCGGCCGCCGGTACCCCAGCCAGAGGCCGATCCCCGCGAGCGATCCGAACAGCAGCCAGGCCCGGGGATCGGTGTCCAGCCGGATGACCAGCAGGGCCAGCTCCACGAGGCCGACGATGAGCGGCTGAACGAGCGCCGGCTGGGCGCCCTGGCCCGAGCGGAGCAGCGAGGCGGCAAGCGCAAGTCCGACGACGAACAGTCCGGCGGCGAGCGCGTCCGGCGGGGATCCGAAGATCAGGAAGCCGGTCCAGACGAAGCTCAGCGCCACCGAGCCGGCCGCGAGCCAGCCCCAGCCGCGCCTCCAGGCCAGGATGAAGATCGCCGAGTTCAGCAGGGCGATATAAGCGAGGATCGGAAGCGCGCCCCCTTCGGGATCGCCCGCGAGCCAGGGCGTCAGGAAGCCGCCGACCATGCCCATCACCGCCGTCGCCGGCCCGTGCCGCAGCGACAGGACCAGCGCCGCCGCGCTGATCGCGAGCATCAGCGCCGAGGCCGTCCTTCCGCCGATCTGGCCGTAAAGGTACCAGCTTCCGTAGGCGGTCGCGTAGAGGATCGCGATTCCGGCGCCGACCAGCGCCTGGGCGATCCGGGGCTCGTCGGCCAGCGACCTCAGCCTGCGCGCATATTCCCCGCCGGCGAGCAGCAACAGGCCGAACAAGGCCGACGCCGCCATTCGAAGGGCGGGAGTCACCAGCCCGATCTCGATCGTGTGCCGGATCAGGAAGAAGCCGGCGACCACCAGAGCGATCCCCCCGATCCAGATCAGGAGTCGGCCGCCGACCAGCTGCTCGAACAGGCTGGCC
>JBAWCC010000272.1:0-5393 GCA_049590095.1 Allosphingosinicella sp.
CTCCGGCCGAGGCGCCCGCTCCGAAGCCGATGCCGGCGCCGGCGCTGACTCCGCCGCTCATTGCGAAACCGGCCGCGGCGGAGAGATTGATCGAGGCGGAGGCGCTGAGCGAGGCTCCCGCCGAGGCTCCGGCGCGCATGCTCTCCATCCCGTTCAGGGCGGCGAGGAAGCGGCCGGCACCCGGATCGCCCCCCTTGGCGGCGGCGCCGCTCGCGCCCATTCCGTCCATGGCGGCGACGGGCACGAAATCGACCAGGGCCGGGGCATCGACGTTGGTCGCCATTGCCGAGGCCGTGTAGGCGCTCGACCTGAGCTCCGAGCCCTTCATGCTGAGCGCGATCGAGGCGCGCAGCGGGACTCCGTCCGAGGACCAGTAATCGAGGGTCTCGGTGAGCGATTCGATCAGGCCTTCGAAGCTGGCCGTGCCCCAGTGGAAGAAGACCTTGGGCAGGCTCCCGTTCGCCTGCGGCTGCTGGCCGCCGGCGGGCGGGGTGACGCCCGTGGCGACGGCCATGGTGCGAAGCGCCTCGGTCGCGGAGCGGACGTCGCTTCCGTCGTGACTGGTGTCGAACAGCAATTCGACGTCGAGCTTCCCCGTCGTCGCCCGGGCATGCTGCTCGGGCGGGTCGTCGCCGAACTGGTTGGTCAAAGCGACCCTGAGCGAGGTCGGGTTGAAATGGACCGGGATCGGTGTCCCCGTCGCCGTTCCCCGGGTGAAGTAGGCGAGGCCCGCGGTCATGCCGCCACCCCGTTCATCTCGAGCCCCTCATGGACGAGATGGAGCTCCTCGACGGCGACGTCGCTGCCCTTGGCGCTGAGGTCGCCGACCCGGAACTTGACCGGCATGGCATTCCTGAGCCGCCAGCCGAGGCGAACCTTGGGCTTGATGTCGCCCGGCTTGTAGGACGACAGGTCGACCGGCTCGGCGACGTCGCCGATCGTGCTGATCAGCCCGATGAGGAGGTTGCAGCGATTGGCGGTGAGCGGCCGACCGTCGCTGGCCCCGTCGGCGCCGGCGAACATCGACCACCAGCGCCAAAGATGCTGGGAGCGGACGATCCCGCGCTTCAGAACGACGGTGCCGAAGCTGACCGGCCCGGCGCGCATATAGGCGCCGTAATTGCGCCCGCCGGCCTTGATGACCTTATGCTCCATCATCGCCTCGAGGCCGGTGATCTCGGAAAAGCCGCCGAACAGCTCCGGCTTCACGTCGGCGCCGGGCGCGAAGCTGGCGGGGACCGCGCCGGTCGCCGCCTCGCTTGCGCCCGGTCCGGCGGGCGCCGCGACCTCGAACGAGACGTGGAAGGCGAAATTGCCGAAGGGGATCCGGACGTCCTCGCCGGCGGGCATTGCCATCGCCATCAGGCCGCCTCCCTCGCCTGGCCGTCGGCCGCCGCTTCGAGGAGAAGCAGGGACACGGCGATATGCTGGATCGGATAAGCGGCGGTGAAGCCGATCCGGGCGATCACCCGGCCCGAGTCGATGTCGGCGGCGGTCATGCTGGTTTCGCCGCATTCCACCTGGAAGGCCTGCTCGCGGCTCCGGCCGTCGAGCGCGCCGCGCCGCCACAGTCCGTCGAGGAAGGATTCGACCGTGCCCCGGATCCGGGCCCACAAGGCCGGTCCGGACGGCTCGAACATCAGATCGTCGCCGAAATGGCGGGCGGCGCGAAGGATTATGCCCATCAGCCGCGAGACTCCGCCGCTTCGCCATGCGCGCTCCCGCGCCAGGGTCGAATCGCTCAGCCATTCGGGCCGGTCGCGTTTGACCGCGATCAGGCAGAGCCGCTCGCCGAGCCAGTCGGCCTCGCCCTCGATGCCGCGGCCGAGATCGCTCTCGCCGATCTCGGGCCTGAGGCCCCGGACGCTCCGGGCCTCGCGTCCGGCGATGCTGCGGAAGGCGCCGTCGGCCAGCGAGGTGCGGGCGACGATCCCGGCCAGGAGCCCCTCCGGGCTCTGCACGCCCTCGGGCATGTCGAGCGAGGCGGCGGTCCGGACCCAGGGATAAGCCAGCTGAAGACGCGCATGATCGATCCAGCCTTCGGCGAGCAGCCTCCTGTCGCCGCCGACCGGCCCGTCGAGGATGGCCAGCGGCCAGGCCTCGTCGCCCCGTCCGAACTCGCCGAGCAAGGGCAGCGGGAAGGCCGAAAGCAGCATGACGTCCCTGCGATGGTCGGGGCCCCGGGCGCGGCCGAGCAGGTCCAGCGCATATTGGAGCGAATCCGCCCACAGGGCATATTGAGCGCGGTCGAGGCGCGGCGCCTGGAAGCTCGGCCGGCCTTCCCTTTTTTCGGGAGCGAGATCGGGCGCGGCGGGGGCGCAGGGGCGGAATTGCTCGGGCGGAGCGGGCGCCGCCGGTTCGACCTCTGCAAATTCCGGACCGCCCGCGCAAATGTCGACGAGGTCGGGGAGAAGGAGCATCGCGGCGTCGCCGACCCCGAATATGGCCCCCGCTCCGGACCAGCTCCGCGGATCGCCGGGGTCGGCGGCGGGACTCGCGCCCTTGAAGCCCGGAAGGATCGCCACCCGCCCGGCGCCATCGGCGCCCTGGCCGGTGAGGAGCGGCAGCTTCGCGGCTTCGTCGGCGTCGAGCGGCGCCGGATCGCCGGTGCGAACGATCCAGGCCTTGGCCCCGCCTTCGTCGAAGAAGCTCCTCACCCCGAGGCCGAGCGAGGTCGGCACGAAGTCGCTCGACCCGGCCGCCAGCGGGCGGCGCTCCCAAGCGTAGAGCGAGTCGAACTCCGACCAGCTGTAGACCGGGACCGGCACGTCGAGCAGCGAATCGAGCCGCTCCGCCTCTACCCGGAAAAGCCCTTCCGGCGACCAGCCGCCGAGCGCCAGCGCGTCGAGCAGGGCCGCCGGGACGGCCGTCTCTCGGCGCGGGACGCAGCCGACGAACATGGCGACGTCGGCGCGCGAGGAGAGCCCCGCCGCCTCGACCGGCCGTTTCGCCGAAAAGCTGATGCCCGGAAGGAACATGGTCTGGCTCGCCGTCCCGTCAGGCCGTCTCGAACTCGAAGCCTTCGGAGGCGAGGACCAGCTCCTCCATGGCGACGTCGGAGCCGCCCTTGGCGGCGAGGGTCGGCCCGGTCCATTTCATCGGCCGGGCATTGATCAGCCGCCACTTCAGGATCGGATTGTGCTGCTCGTCCTGGAGGGTGATGGTCACTCCGCGGCGGTGGGTCGGGTCGGTCCGGGTGATCTGCACCCATTGCCAGAAATTGGTCTGGCCCATGATCCCGCGCTTCAGGGTGACGTCGCCGGCCTTGTGAAGGCCGGGGATCTTCCTGACCCTGTTCTCCTTGTCGTTGCCCTGGCGATATTCCATCAGGGTGACTTCGGTGCTGAGCCCGGAGACGTCGGAGAAGCCGCCGAGCGCCGAGGTGGCGGGATCATTGCCGTCGAACTCCACGATGAAGTTGTAGGCGCTGTACGGGGTGTCGCGTGGCATGGGAGCTGCTCCTTATCCGCGGGCGTCGGCCGTTTTCTGGCCGATCTTGAAGATGACGAACTCGGCGGGCTTGATCGCAGCGACTCCGATCTGGCAGACGAGGCGCCCGTTATCGAGGTCGTTCTGGGTCATGGTGGAACGGTCGCAGCGGACGAAATAGGCCTCCTTGGGAGTGGCCCCGAGCAGCGCTCCGTTCATCCATTCGTTGTAGAGGAAGTCGGAGACGGTGGTGCGCACGTTCGCCCACAGGGCCTCGCCGTTCGGCTCGAAAACCGCCCATTGGGTGCCCCGGTCGATCGAGGCTTCGAGGTAGAGGAAGTAGCGCCGGATATTGACGTATTTCCACTCCGGGTCCGAGCTCAGGGTGCGCGCACCCCAGACCCGGATCCCGCGATTGGGGAGCTTTCGGATGCAGTTGATCCCGAGCGGATTGAGGCCCTCCTGCTCGCCGAAGCGGACGTCGCGCTGGAGGTCGAGAGCCCCGGTCACCGTCTCGTTGGCGGGCGCCTTCCAGACGCCGCGCTGGACGTCGTTTCGGGCATAGATACCGCAGACGGCGCCCGACGGCGGAACCTCGATCTCGCCCGGCTGGAGCGGATCGGTCGCGGCCAGCGGGTTGGCGACCCGGATCCAGGGATAATAAAGCGCGGCATATTTGGAATCGATCAAATTCTTGAGGTCCCGGACATCGTTCGGCTCGAGATCCGGAGGCGTGTCGAGGACGGCGATTCGATAGGAACGGCGGGTCTCGGCGCTACCGATCAGGGCCTGGTTGATCGCCGCGGCGGCGGCGAAGGTCGACGAGCCGGGGGCGGCGATGATCGAGATGTCCTCGAGCGCGAGCAGGGAGGCGAGCGCGTCGTTATAGGGATCGACGGTCGGGGCGGCGCCGTCGGTTCCGTTCTTGAGCAGCAGCGGCTCCTCCGTGAGCAACGCCCTCAGCTCGAACGGGGTGACGGCGTCGCCGAGTTCGATCAGGACGGGGTTGGTCAGCCGGTCGATGCTCTTGGGCGGCCGGGCCCCCATCACCGTCCCGATATAGCGCGGGTGGCGCGGATGGAGACCGAGGCCGGCGGCCTCGTAGACGATCCCGCTCGAATCCCTGACCTCGACCGAAACCGTGACGATGGACAGAGCGCCGTCGTCGGCCAAAGCGGTGAAGGCGGCCGGGGTCTCAAGGCTCGTCGGCGTCGGCTCGATTCCGACCACATAATAGCCGTTGGCGAGCGAGACCGTCGTCCCGGCCGGCTGCTTGAGCGCGAGCCGCTTGGTGGTCGGAAGTAGGGTCTCGGCGACGGTCACCACATATTGGGCGTCGGTGCCGTCGACGCTTCCGCCGCCCGGATAGCGGGCCTGGACGATGACCCTTTTGGTCTGGCCGCCGCTGCTGGCGAGGTTGCCGGTGGTCGCGGCCGCGGCGCCGGCGCCGGTGATCCTGGCCACATAGAGCCGGCCGCCGCCATTGGCGAAGAAGGCCTGGGCGGCGAGGGCGAGGTGGTTGGGAACGGCGGCATTGCCGATCCGAAGGGGATCGAGGCCGCCGTAGAAGCGCTCGAAGTCGCCGAAGCTGGTCAGCATCGGCGGGGTCGGGTCGCTCGGCTCCCGGCTGATGGGACCCCGTGCGGTGAGGCCGACGAAGGCCGCTGTGCTGGTGCCGACGCCCTCGATCGATTTGGCGCGAAAGCTCGTCTCCTCGACGAATACGCCGGGTGCAAGATATTCAGGCATCGATAGCCTCCTTCAGGTCGATCTGTTGAGCGGGGGTCATTCGGGATTCCATTCGAGGGCGACGGCGCTTTCGCGGCCCGCCGAAAGCGAGGCCTCGGAGCCTGCCGCGAAGTCCGGGGCCGGCGCGGCTGCGACGAGCGCGTCCGGATCGAAATGGCCGGAGGTTCGAAGCGCGGCGGCCTCCGCCGCGGCTCCGGTCTCGGCCGGACCATGGA
>JBAWCC010000273.1:0-8902 GCA_049590095.1 Allosphingosinicella sp.
GCCGAGGCCCTGGCGACGGCCCGGGAGCGCCTGGCCAAGGCCGGCTTCGATCCGATCGACTATGTCGAGCTTTGCGACTCGGAGACTCTGGCGCCGGTCGTTTCGCTCGAAAGGCCGGCGCGGCTGCTGGCGGCGGCGAAGCTGGGGCGGACCCGGCTGATCGACAATCTCGCCGTGGAAGCGAGCTGACGTGAGCCGTTTCCCGGCGAAGGCCGGGATCCAGCCGCTCGGCGCAAGCTGGGCCCCGGCCTTCGCCGGGGAACTGAGCCCCGTTCACCCTCCGTGCAGCCGCCGGTGCTAAGGCCGGGCTTTCGATCCGTGGAGAGCCCATGATCCCGACCCTGCTGGCGCTCGCCGTCGCCGCCCAAATCCCTGCAGGCCAAGTCCCTGCAGGCGCGCCCGCCGGCCCGGTCGACACCCCCGCCAACCGCTACCGCGACTGCCTCGCCCTCGCCCGAACCGCGCCCGCTTTGGCGGCCGGCAAGGCGCAGGCCTGGCTCGGCTCGGGCGGCGGAGTGATGGCGGCGCAATGCCTCGGCCTCGCTCTGTCGGCGCAGGAGAAATGGACCGAGGCCGCCGCCGCCTTCGAGGCCGCCGCCAGGGACGCGGACTCGAAGCAGGACCGCCGCCGCGGCGATCTCTGGGTCGAGGCCGGCAATGCCCGCCTTGCCGCCGGCGACGCCGCCGCCGCGCGCAAGGCCTTCGATTCGGCGCTCGCGGCGAAGACGCTCATCCCCCAACTCGAAGGCGAGGTTCATCTCGATCTCGGCCGGACCGCGGTCGCTCTGGGCGACCCGGCCGGGGCCCGGGTCCAGATCGACAAGGGGCTTGAGCTGGTGCCGAAGGATCCGTTCGGCTGGTATTTGTCCGCGGCTCTGGCGAGGAAGCAGAACGACCTCGCGCTCGCCAGGGACCATATCGCCAAGGCGGCCGCCCTCGCCCCCGACGATGCCGCGATCCTGCTCGAGGCGGGCAATATCGCCGGACTCTCGGGCGAAAAGGACGCGGCGCTCGGCCTCTACGCCCGGGCGGCGCGAATCGCTCCGGACTCCGAGGGGGGCAAGGCGGCGCGGGCCGCGATCGAGGCGAACGAGGGGAAGTAGCCCTTCTTTGCCTCCCTGCCGCGAAGCGATGGGGAGGCAAGGCAGCGCAGCCCTCAATCCAGGTAGAAATCCACCGTCGTCACCACCCGCACCTTCTGGAAGGGCGAATCTCCCGCCGAGGAGCCGCCTTCGCCGTCGGCGTCGCCGTCGCGCGCTCCGATCGAGAAATAGCCCTGGGTGGCGGAGCGGATCCCGCCCACTCCGGTGCCGCTGTCGCGGGCGAATTGAAGAGCGCTCTCGCGGGCGTTTCGGGTCGCCTCGGCGATCATCTCCGGCTTGATCCGGTTGAGCCTGGTGAAGCTGTAGACCATGGCGCTCCCATCCTCGAGCGCCACTCCGCCGCGGATCAGATCCGCCTGGCGTGCGAAGGCCCGGCGGGCACGCATCACGTCGGTCGTCCTAAGCTGGATCCGCTGGCGGATGGTGACGCTGTTCTGGCCCCGGTTATTGTCATAATATTGGTTGACCGACGCTCCGGTGTCGCTGAGCGCCTGGTCGGTGAAGCCATGGCGCCTGAAGAAGGCTCGGACCGCCCGGCTCTTCTCGTCGACCGCAGCCTGGACCGGCCCCAATTCGGTGCCCTGCTCGGAATAAGCGATCGTCCAGGTCGACAGATCGGCGGTCACGTTGCGCTCGGCGAGCCCGCGTACCGTCACCGCCCGATCCGCCATCCGGGCCCGCCTCAGCCCGTCCCCGAGCAGATAGCCCCCGACGACGATCGCCAGCGCCAGGATCAGCGCCCCGGCCAGAAGCACATTGTTGCGATCGTCGATCCAGCGCCCGGCCATGTCACCCTCCTTCGGCAGCAGTGTAAATTTGTTACGATGCCGATGAACCGTGCATTTATGGCGATGAGCTGAGATAGGCAAGCGATTTGGCGGCCAGGGACCTTCACCGGTCCGGCTCGGCACTGTAGGGGCGGGCGATGAAATATCTGCACACGATGATCCGGGTCTCGGACCCGGAAGAGACGGTCCGCTTCTTCGAGCTGCTGGGGCTGAAGGAGCTCAGGCGCTTCGACAACGAGGCGGGCCGCTTCACGCTCATCTTCCTCGCCGCTCCGGGCGACGAGGACGCGCAGGTCGAGCTTACCCACAATTGGGACGAGAAAGGCTATGGAGAGGGCCGTAATTTCGGCCATCTCGCCTATAAGGTCGACGACATCTACGAGTGCTGCCGCCGGTTGATGGACGGCGGGGTCACGATCGTCCGCCCGCCCCGCGACGGCCGGATGGCCTTCATCCGGACCCCCGACGACATCTCGATCGAACTGCTCCAGGCGGGCGAAGCCTTGCCACCGCGGGAGCCGTGGGCGTCGATGCCCAATATCGGCCATTGGTGAAGCCGTGGCCGACCTGCTCCTCAACATCGACGTGCCCGACCTGGAGCGGGGGGTCGCCTTCTACACCGCCGCTCTGGGCCTGAAGGTCGGCCGCCGCTTCGATTCCGGCTTCGTCGAGCTGGTCGGCCGCGACGTGCCCCTCTATTTGCTGTGCAAGGATTCCGGCACTCCGATCGGCCCGGCCGGCGGCGACAGCCGCCGCTACGAGCGCCACTGGAGCCCGGTCCATGCCGACTTCGTCGTGGACGATATCGAGGCGGCGACCGCCCGGGCAGTCGCGGCGGGAGCGGTGCAGGAGGGCGAGACCTGCGACGCGCCCTACGGCCGGCTCGCCATGTTCGCCGATCCCTTCGGCCACGGCTTCTGCCTGATCGAGTTCAACGCGGAGGGCTATGATGCACTCGTCCCTTGAGATCGCCCGGATCCCGGTCCTGTCCGACAATTATGTCTGGCTGGTCCACGAGCCCGGCTCGGGCGAGACGGCCGTGATCGACCCCGCCGTCGCTGAGCCGGTGCTGGCCGAGGCGGAGGCGCGGGGCTGGCGGATCACCCAGATCTGGAACACCCACTGGCACCCCGACCATACCGGCGGCAACGAAGCGATCAAGGCGGCGACCGGCGCCTTCGTCACCGGCCCGGCCGCCGAGGCCGAGCGGATCCCGACTCTCGACCGCCAGGTGCGCGAAGGAGACCGGGTGTCGCTCGGCCCGGTCGAGGCCGAAGTGCTCGAGGTCCCCGCCCACACCGCCGGCCACATCGCCTATCACCTGCCTTCCGAGGAAGCCGTGTTCGTCGGCGATACCTTGTTCGCGATGGGCTGCGGCCGATTGTTCGAGGGCACGGCCGAGCAGATGCACTCGAACCTCCAGCGCCTGGCCGAGCTTCCGCCCGCCACGCGCGCCTATTGCGCGCACGAATATACGCTCTCCAACGGCCGCTTCGCGGTGACGGTTGAGCCCGGCAATGAAGAGCTTGCCGCACGGATGATCGAGGTCGAGGCGGCCCGGGCCGCCGGAGAGCCGACGGTTCCGACGACGATCGCGCTCGAGCGCGCCACCAACCCGTTCATGCGCGCTTCATCGGCGGCGGAGCTTGCTGAACGGCGCCGGGCCAAGGATGTTTTCCGTAGCTGAGAGCCTTACCCGGCACGCCGGACGTTGAGGCCCCGAGGAGCCCAGGGATGAAACATCTTCTATTGATCGCCGCGGCCTGCCTGGCGGCGGGCTGCACCACCGACGAACCCGGCGACCGGGTCGAAATGCGCGCCGACGACGAGGCCAGCCTCGCCGCCCAGCTTCGCGGTTACGAGCGGTCCGGACCGCCGGTCCAGTGCGTCAGCACCCGCGACCTCAAGGGCAACCGCTCCGCCGGCGAGACCGCGATCGTCTTTTCGGGAACCGGGGGCCGCAAATGGGTCAACCGCCCCGCCGCCGGCTGCCCGGACCTTCGCTTCAGCCGGGCGCTCAAGACCAGGACCACCGGCACCCGCCTCTGCCGCGGCGACATCGCCGCCGTCTTCGATCCGCTCACCCGGATGGAATATGGCGGTTGCGGCCTCGGCGACTTCGAGCCCTATCGGCGGGTGAGGTAGATTCCTGCCTCCCCATTGCAACGCAATGGGGAGGGGGACCAGCGAAGCTGGTGGAGGGGTAGCTGCACAGGCCTGTGCCGTCGCGCGCCTGATCCTCTGAACCCGAGCCTTCTACCCCTCCACCATGCTTCGCATGGTCCCCCTCCCCACCCGCTTCGCGGGCAGGGCGGCAAATCACTTCTTGTACAACCCGTCCAGCCTTTCCCCATAAGCCGCCCGGATGACGTGCCGGCGGATCTTGATCGAGGGGGTCAGCTGCTCGTTCTCGGTGGAGAAGGGTTCGTCGGCGAGGACGAAGCGCCGCACCTTCTCGATCACCGACAGATCGGCGTTGACCCGGTCGACCGCCGCCGACAGCGCCCGGTGATAATCCGCATCGTCGCGCAAGGCAGCCGCTTCGCCCGGCTTGCCCGCGGCTTTCGCCCATTCCGCCGTCCATTCCGGATCGGGGACCAGGACCCCGACCAGATAGGGCCGGCGGTCGCCGACCACCATCGCCTGCAATATCTCCGGCTGAAGGGTCAGCATCCCCTCCACCTTCTGGGGCGAGACGTTGTCGCCCTTGTCGTTGATGATGAGATCCTTCTTGCGGTCGGTGATCACGATCCGACCCGCCTCGTCGACATGGCCGACGTCGCCGGTATGGAGCCAGCCGTCCTTCAGCACCTTCGCAGTCTGGGCCGGGTTGCGCCAATAGCCCTTCATGACCAGCTCGCCCCGGACCAGTATCTCGCCGTCCCCGGCGATCCTGACCTCGGTATTGCGGAGCGGCGGCCCCACCGTGTCCATCTTGATGCCCGCCTTCGGGCGGTTGCAGCTGATCACCGGCCCCGATTCGGTCTGGCCGTAGCCCTGGAGGACGGTGAGCCCGATCGAGTGGAAGAAGATTCCGACGTCCGGATTGAGCGGCGCCCCGCCCGAGACCATCGCCTTGATCCGGCCGCCGAACCTGGCGCTGACCTTGGGCCTGAACAGCGCGTCGAGCAGGAGGTCGACCGGCCGGTCCCAAAGGCTCTTGGTGCCCGAATAATCCCTGGCGCCGATCTCCAGCGCCTTCGCCATCATGTAATGGGCGAGCCTGCCCTGCTTCTCGACATTCTTGAGGATCCTCTGCCTGAGCACCTCGAACAGCCTCGGCACCACGATCATCATCGTCGGCTTGGTCTCCTCGATGTTCGAGGCGAGCTTCTCCAGCCCTTCGGAATAATAGATTTGGGCGCCGATCCCGATCGGGAAGAACTGCCCGCCGCTATGCTCATAGGCGTGGCTGGGAGGAAGGAACGAGAGGAACACCTCCTCGCTTACTCCAAAGTCCTCCGAGATGACTTCGACGCATCCTTCGACATTGTGGAGGATCGCGCCGTGGTGCTGCATCACTCCGCGCGGAGCGCCGCCGGTCCCCGACGTGTAGATCAGGCAGGCGAGATCGTCGCGGGTCACCTTCGAAACCGTTTCGGTGCAGGCGCCGACGTCGGGCGCGTGGGCGTCGATCAGGGCGTGCCAGTCGTGGAAGCGGACATTGCCGGCCTGGCCGCCGGGAAGCGGCTCCATTCCGATGACATGCTCGCAATTGCTCGAACGGATGACCGCCGGAAGCAGCGGCCGGGCCAGCTTCTGGGTCGAGACGATGACGGCGCGGGCGCCGCTGTCGTCGAGGATGTGCTGGTGATCGCGCTCGGTGTTGGTCGTGTAGGCGGGAACGGTGACGCAGCCCGCGGCCATGACGGCGAGGTCGGCGATGCACCATTCCGGCCGGTTCTCGGAAACCAGCATGACCATCTCGCCGGACCTCAGCCCGATCGCCTTCAGGCCGGCGGCGAGCGAGCAGACCCGGTCGGCGGCCTCGCTCCAGCTGATCGAGCGCCACGCCCCGTCGCGCTTGGCCCAGAGGAAGGGCGAATCGCCTTTCTCGCGGGCGCGCGTGAAGAACATGGCCACGAGATTTGGAAAATGTTCGAGCTCGCGCATGGCCATTCCGTTCACTGGGCGAGCGCCACGCCCTCGCTGCGCGGATCGGCGCCCCCGCGCCACCCGCCGTTCGCCCATTCGATCGCATTGGCCTTGAAGCCGGGCGGGATCGGCGCCGCCTTGTTGCCGAGCGCCTGCAGGGCCGGGATCATCGCCTCGAGGCTGGTGCCGCGCTCGACCAGCAAGGCGTCTCCGGGGGCGAAGAGGGTGGGCAAGGCGATCGCCTCCTGGGCGCTCAGATCCCAGTCGATCACCGCGATGATCGCCTTGGCGACCTGGGCGATGATCGTCGGCCCGCCGGCCGCACCGACCGCCAGCCGGACCTTTCCGTCGGGCCCGTAGACGATGGTCGGCGCCATCGAGCTTCGCGGCCTCTTGCCGCCTTCGACCCGGTTGGCGACGGGCGCTCCGTCCACTTCCGGGGCGATGCTGAAATCGGTCAGCTCGTTGTTGAGGAACATTCCGTTGACGGTCAGGCCCGAGCCCCAGGCGCCTTCGATCGTGGACGTCACCGAAGCGACGTTTCCGGAGCGGTCGGCGACGGACAGGTGTGAGGTGGACGGCACTTCCATCGCCGCCGCCGCCGTCACTCGCGGGGCGCCGGGAGGAGTCCCGGCGACGGCCTCGCCGATCGCCCTGTCCGGCGAGATCAGCCGCGAGCGGGACTCGAGATAGGCAGGATCCATCAGGCCGGCGACCGGAACGGACACGAAATCCGGGTCCGCGATATAGGCGTCGCGGTCGGCGAAGGCGAGGCGCATCGAATTGCCGATCAGATGCCAGGCGACCGGATTGTCCTTGCCGAGCCCGCGCAGGTCGAAGCGCTCGAGCTGCTTCAGGGTCGCATAGACGGTCGTGGCGCCCGACGAAGGGGGCCCCATTCCGCAGATCCGGTAGCCGCGATAGGGCGCGCAGACCGGCGGCCGCTCCTTCGCCTCGTAGGCGGCGAGATCGCCCGCCGTCATTTGCGAGGGGTTGCGGGCGGCGCCGCGTACGGTGCGGACCAGCGCCTCGGCCGACGGCCCGACGTAGAAAGTGTCGGGTCCGAGCGTCGCCACCCGTTCGAGCAATTGCGCGAGCTCAGGGTTGCGAAGCACGGTCCCGACCGCCTTCGGCTCGCCGGCCGGGTCGAAGAGATAGGCCCGGCCCCATAAGCTCAGCCCGGCGCGGCCGCCGTTTCCGATCGCGCCCCGCATTCGCGGCGTAAGCGCGAAGCCGTCGCGGGCGAGCCGGATCGCCGGCTCGAACAATCTCGCCCAGGGCAGCCTGCCGTGGCGGGCGTGGACCATCGCCATCAGCCGGATATTGCCGGGCACCCCGACGCTCTTGCCGCCGGGAATCGCCTCGCGATAGGGGAGCGGCTTGCCGCCGGCGTCGAAGAACCATCGCGGCGAGGCGGCGTCCGGAGCGGTCTCCCGGCCGTCATAGGTGAAGACCCGCCCCTTCGCCGCGTCGTGATAGACGTAGAAGCCGCCGCCGCCGATTCCGGACGATTGCGGCTCGACCACGGTCAGCGCGATCTGGACGGCGATCGCGGCGTCGGCCGCATTGCCGCCCTGGTTCAGGATCCAGCGCCCCGCCTCCGCCGCGCGCGGATCGGCGGCCGAAACCATTCCGGGCGCCTGCTGCGCGGCGACCCGCTCGGCGGCGGGAGCGGTTGCACAGGAAGCGAGGACGAGGAGGAGCGGAAGGAAAAGCCGGCTGAGCATCGGCGGCGACACTAGCCCCCTTCGCCCGCGCCGCAAGCGCTAAGACGCGCCGACCGCCTCCGAAAGGGTCGCGAAGCCATCGCGTTTGAGCAGGGTCCTCAGCTCGCCGGTTATGGCCCGGGCGACTCCCGGTCCCTGGTAGACCAGAGCTGTGTAGAGCTGGACGAGGCTCGCCCCGGCGCGGATCCGGGCGTAGGCGTCGACCCCGTTCTCGATCCCGCCGACCGCGATCAGCGGCAGGGCGCCGCCGGTCGCCGCCCGGAAATCCATCAGCCGCCGCAAGGCGAGGTCCTTGAGCGGCGCCCCCGAAAGGCCACCCGCTTCGCCGCGATTCTTCGATCGCAATTCCGGCCTCGACACGGTCGTGTTGGCGACGATGAGGGCATCGACGCCGGAATCGATCGCCGCCCGGGCGATTGCGTCGATCTCGTCCGCCGCGAGGTCCGGCGCCACCTTGAGGAAGATCGGGGTCGAGCCGCTCCGGGCCTCGCCGACCGCCGCCAGCAATTCCGCCAGAGCGCCTTCGTCCTGCAACGCGCGCAAACCCGGAGTGTTGGGCGAGGAGACGTTGACGGTGAGATAGTCGCCCACCGCCGCCATCTCGCGGGCGCCGGCCGCGTAATCGGCGACCCGGTCGACGCTGTCCTTGTTCGCCCCGATATTGACCCCGACGATCCCTCGCCGCCGCCGGTCCGCAAGCCTGGCCCTGGCCGCCTCGAACCCCTTGTTGTTGAACCCCATCCGATTGATCACCGCCCGGTCCTCGGCCAGCCGGAACAGCCGCGGCCTGGGATTGCCCGCCTGGGGCCGCGGGGTGACCGTCCCCACCTCGGCGAACCCGAAGCCGAAGCCGAGCATCTGCCCGTGAACCTCGGCATCCTTGTCGAAGCCCGCGGCGAGCCCGACCGGGTTGGGAAAGTCGATCCCGGCGACCCGGATGGCGAGGCGCGGATCCTCCTCGGCCGGCTCCCCCGCCGGAACCGCCCCGAGCGCCCGGATCGTCAACCGATGCGCCCGCTCCGCGTCGAGCGCGAAGACGAGGGGGCGGAGAAGGGGATAGAGCGCCATGGTCATGGGCTATGGCAGCGGCATCTTCATCCGTCACCCCGGCGAAAGCCGGGGTCCATGCCGAGTCCGAATGGATGCCAGCCTTCGCTGGCACGACGAGAGGGGCTCACCGCTCGAACAA
>JBAWCC010000274.1:0-6647 GCA_049590095.1 Allosphingosinicella sp.
GACGTACACCGTGGTCGGCGGCGCGCTCATCCCCACGGGCGGGACGTGGACGAACGGGGTGCCGCAGACGGAGACGGACTTCATCGCCAACCCCCTCCCGTTCGGAGTCGCCGCGGATCAGATCCAAGGAGTGCGGTTCACCTTCACCCAGGTCGACGCCCAGGGCGACTTCGTGCAGTGGGAGAACCCCACGAACCCGCGCCAGGATGTGCCCGTCCTGGTACAGCGTCGCGCCGAGCTGCGCACCGGCGGCGAGGTGCCGTCGGATCGCAGTGATCTCGCGGCCGCACCCGGAGAAGACGCGCCCGGCGAGTTCACGAACGACATCGACGTGTTCGCGTGCGCGATCCTCGACACGATCTGCGAATCAGAAGATCCCGACAACCCGAGCATTGTTCAGGCAGAGGCATCCGACACCATCTCCTACCAGCACCTGCCGAGCGCCGTGACCATCGAGAAGACGCCGCCCACGGGGGCCGAGGTGCTCCCGGGTTCGGTGATCCCGTACACGATCGCGGTCACCAACGACGGTGAGTGGCCGATCGAGAATCCGGTCATCACCGACACGCCCGATGCGGGGCTGCTGCAGCTGGATCCGGATGCCGGTGAAGACGGGCCCTACGCGTACGCCGTGACCGGCACCGCCCAGGGATCGACCGGCCTGCCGATGCCGACGGATGCCGCCGATGTCGCTGTCACGGTCGTCGGCGACGCCTACACCTTCAGATTCGCGGACGGAACGAACCTCGAGGTCGGCCAGACCTACACGATCACGATCGACATGGTCACCGTGCCCGGCGTGCCGGCCGGCACCGTCATCGGCAACGCCGCAGAAGTCTCGGGAGACCGGATCTTCGACGAGTGCAACGGGCTGGGCCCTGCCACCGCCACGTGTGCCGACGACATCGAGGTCGAGGTGCTCGCCGCCGGGGCGGCGCGCTCGGGCAAGCTCGTGCGCACCCTCGACTCCGACCTGGGGCAGTTCGATTCCGTGAGCGGCGAGGATTGCGGACCCGTCACCTCGGACGTTCTGGATCCTGCCGACGAGGGTTTCTTCACCGCGACCTGCGTGCCGATCTCGGAACCGGGTGGCGTCATCGTGTGGCGTTTCGCGATCGCCAACACCGGCAACATCCCCATGGATCGCGTGATGCTGATGGACCGGATCCCGGTGGTGGGCGACACGGGCGTGATCAGCACCATCGGCCGGGGCAGCCAGTGGAGTCCCATCTTCATCCCCGGCAGCATCGAGGTCGTCAATCGTCCCTCCGCGTCGTGGGACTATCTCGTGACGACCGGCGACCTGTGCACTGCTGACCTCGCCGTCACCGACACGGCCGCCTGCGCCGAGGACGACTGGGTCGATGTCACCGAGGTCGCCGATCCGGCAGACATCACCGGCGTCGAGCTCCTCTTGGACCTGTCGAGCGATCCGCTGGAGCCGGGTGACGTCCTCCTCGTCGACGCGCTCACTTACACTCCCGCCGTGTCGGAGACAGCCGGTACCAACACCATCGCGTGGAACACGGTCGCGACCGGGGCGCACGTCACGCTCGAACAGAGCAACGGCACGCAGGACATGGCCCCGATCGAGGGGACCAAGACCGGGGCGGCGCTCGCGACGGGCGACCTCGAGGTCGAGAAGACCGTGAGCGGCCCAGGAGCGTCGTTCGCCCCGGACCCCATGACCGTCACGCTCCAGTGCATCTCGGCCGTGGACACACCGGTCGAGACCGCACTCGATCCGATCACTCTGCAACTGAGCCCCGGTGTCGCCGAAACCGTCGAGGACCTTCCCTACGGCGCCGAGTGCGAGCTCGTCGAGGGTGACAACGGACAGATCTCGTCCTCGGGCACCATCGGCGACGTCGTCGGGCCCGACAACCCCGAAGGGGCCGACGTCGGGCAGGCGACACTCGACAACTACTACGAGCTCGCCGGCCTGACGATCTCGAAGACGGTCGAGTCCGACGCTGCCGATCAAGACGGCACGCCGATCGAGTACGGCCCGTTCGCGGTCGCCGTCACGTGCACGTTCGTCGGGCAGACCGTTCTCGCCGAGGGCTACTTCGTGAGTCCGATGCTCGTGTCTGTGGATCAGGGCGACCCGGCCACCCTGACGGGCCTGCCGGCGAACTCGTCGTGCATCGTGACCGAGACGGACACCGATGGCGCTGCGGGCTCGTCCACCACGGCGACGAACGGTGAGGGCGACGTGTCGCCGACGAGCGACACCTCCGTCACGATCGTCCTCACGCCCGATGATGAGAACGCGCTCACCAACACCGTGGCGTTCGACAACGTCTTCGGCAGCGGCTCGCTGCTGCTCGAGAAGGTCGTCACCCCGGCGGACTCGCCGTTCGCGGACGGACCGTACCTCGTTCAGGTCGACTGCACGCTCGATGGAGACTCGACCTGGTCGGGCGAGGTGTCACTCGGCCCCGACCCCGAGAACCCCGCTGTGCCGTCGGCCGAGCAGATCGACGACCTGGCGAGCGGATCAGTGTGCACCGTCGTCGAAACCGCTGACGGCAACGCCACCTCGACGGTGATCGACACCTCCCCGGCGACGATCGGCATCGACGATGTCGTCGAGGTCACGGTCACCAACTCCTTCGACGAAGGCAGCGCGACCGTCACAAAGGCCTTCGACGGCGACTCGAGCTGGGCGGACTCCTCGTACGAGGTCACCATCCGGTGCATCGACCTCGGCTCGGGCGCGCTGTTCATCGACATCCCGGGCGGCGCCGTGCGCACGCACGAGGAGTCGAACGCGTTCACCACCACCTACGAGCGGCTTCCGGCCGGTGCGTACTGCATCCTCGACGAGACCGACCCGGGCAACGCCGCGGCATCCGAGATCTATGACGACGCCACCGGCGAGCCGGTGAGCTTCTGGGCGGTGCAAGGCGACGTCGAGCGGTCATTCACGGTCGTCAACACCTTTGAAGTCGGGGCGATCAACGTCACCAAGGAGTCATCGGGCGAGGGTGCGGGACTGTGGGACGACGCCGAGTTCACGGTGTCGCTGTCGTGCACCGCAGAAATCGACGGAGTGCCCACCCAGATCGAGATTCCCGGCGGGGCGACCCGCACGCTCTCGGTCGGCGAGATGGCCAGCTACGACGCGCTCCCGCCGGGTGCGGAATGCACCATCGTCGAGGCCCTCAACGGCGGGGCGAGTTCGTCGACCATCACTCCGAACAACGGCGAGATCGTCGTCGGTGGCCCCGAAGACACTGTCGAGGTGACGGTGGACAACACGTTCGACGTGGGCGAGATCGTGGTGACGAAAGAACTGTCGGGGGATGCCGCGGAGTGGGCCGTCACCGGCAGCTTCGAGATCGGTGTCTCGTGCACGTGGGAGGGCGCGGCAATCGAGATCCCCGGTGGATCGCTGCGCACCCTCTCGGTGGCGAACGCGTTCACCACGACGTACGAGGATCTTCCGGACGGCGCTGCGTGCACGGTGTCCGAGACCGATGACCAGGGGGCTGCGGATGTCGTGATCACGCCGGAGGGTGGCGCTGTGATCGTCGAGCCCGGCGCGGCGCTCGACGTGACGGTGGACAACCGTTTCGACGACGGCGCGATCGAGCTGACCAAGACGGTCGAGTCCGATGCGGTGGATGCCGCGGGTGCTCCGATCGTCTACGGCCCGTTCGAGATCACGGTCGAATGCTCCTTCTTGGGTGCGCCGGTCTGGGGCGCGGAGTACACCGGCTCGCCGATGGTCGTGTCGATCACGGACGGTCCGCCCGTGGTGATCACCGAGATTCCCACCGGCTCGGCGTGCACAGCGGCTGAGACCGATACCGACGGCGCTGCCGGTGTCGCGATGACCGGCTCGACGGGTGATGGCGACATCGTGCCGAGTGATGAAACCGGCGTCGCATTCGTCGTCACGACCTCAGACGGCGAGAACCCGACCGTCTTCGTCGACGCGGTGAACTCGTACACGGTCGGGTCGCTGGCCCTCGTGAAGGAGATCGACCCGATCGACTCTCCATTCGATGCCGGCCCCTACGTCGTGGGCGTGTCGTGTGTGTTGGACGGCTCGTCGACATGGCTGGGAGAGGCCGTGTTCGCCGCGTTGTCGGATGATCCGGCCACGGCGGACGATGAGACGGACTTCGCGGTGACGATCGACGACGTCGCGACGGGTTCGGTCTGCTCGTTCGAAGAGACCGACATGGGGTACGCGAACGAGTCGCTCGTCAGTCCGGAGTCGGTCGTGGTCGGCGCCGGTGACACCGCAGAGATCACGGTGACCAACACCTACCTCGAGGGTGCGGTGACGGTGCAGAAGGTGCTGGAGGGTGACACCTACTGGGCGCCCGAGACCTTCGCGATTCTGATTGCGTGCACGGATCCTGACGCACCCGAGCGTGTTATCGAAATCCCAGGCGGAGCCGATCGCACACTCGACGAGAGCAACGGATTCGCGACGACGTACTCGCCGTTGCCCGTGGGCGCGGTGTGTGAGTTGACGGAGACGGACGACGGATATGCGTCCTCCGTGGAGTTCCAGGACGCCAACGGCGATCCGATTACCTCATGGACGGTCGCAGAAGACGATGACCTGCAGTTCACCCTGGTGAACACGTTCGCCACCGATCAGATCGAGGTGACGAAGGTCGCGTCGGGCTCCGGCGCCGAGCTGTGGGCGACGGATACCTTCACGGTGTCGCTGTCGTGCACGTGGAACGGTGAGCCGATCGAGATCCCGGGCGGCGCGGATCGTGACCTGGTGATCACGGATGACCCCGCGACGGCGGTGGCGGTGTACGACGAGCTGCCGCCGGGGGCGGAGTGCGCGATCACCGAGCCCGACACCGGCGGGGCGAGCAGCGTCACTGTGACGCCCAACGACGGCGTCGACCCCACGACCGGAGTGGTGACGGTCGGTGACGGTGACCAGCCGGTCGCAGTCACGGTCGACAACACCTTCGCTATCGGCGAGATCGTGGTCGATAAGACGCTGTCGGGGGATGCCGCGGACTGGGCGGTCACGGGAAGCTTCGACATCTCGCTGTCGTGCACCTGGAACGGCGGATCGATCGAGATCCCGGGAGGGGCGGGCCGAACGCTCTCCGTGGCGAACTCGTTCGCCACGGAGTATGAGGACCTTCCCGATGGCGCTGAGTGCGTCGTCGTGGAGACCGACGATCAGGGCGCAGCCGACGTGATGATCACTCCCGCCGCCGGCGCCGTCGTCGTCGAACCGGGCGCCTCGGTCGACGTGACGGTGGACAACCGCTTCGACGATGGCGCGATCGCTCTGACCAAGACGGTCGAGTCCGACGCGGTCGACGCCGCGGGAGAGCCGATTCTCTACGGACCGTTCGAGCTCACGGTCGAGTGCGCCTTCTTGGGTGCGCCGGTGTGGGGCGCGGGATACTCGGCGTCACCGATGATCGTCTCCATCGCGGCCGGCGAGATCGAGATCGACGAGCTTCCGGCAGGGTCGGAGTGCACCGTCGCCGAGACGGACTCCGATGGTGCTGCCGACGTCTCGATCTCGGGGACGACGGCGTCCGGTGACATCACCGCGAGCGACGAGAGCGGCGTCACCTTCATCGTCTCGCCGCTGGCGGAGGGAGTTGCCACGGTGGCGGTCGACGTGGTCAACACGTTCGACGTGGGGTCGCTCACGATCGACAAGGCCATCGACCCGCTGGACTCGCCTTTCGCTGCGGGCCCGTACACGGTGGAGGTGTCGTGTGCGCTCGACGGCGACTCGACGTGGGCAGGCGATGTCGTCTTCGACGCGGCATCCGATGACCCCGCGACCGTCGATGACGAGACCGACTTCACGGTGACGATCGACGACATCGCCACGGGCTCGACGTGCTCGTTCGACGAGACCGACATGGGCTACGCCGACGACTTCACGATCTCACCGTCGTCGGTGGTGATCGGCTCGGGCGACACCGCAGTGGTCACGGTGACCAACACCTATCTCGAAGGTGCCGTGACGGTGACCAAGGTGCTGGAGGGCGACACGTACTGGGCGCCGGCCAGCTTCGCGATCCTGATCGACTGCGCGGACCCGGACTTCCCGGATCGCGTCATCGAGATCCCCGGCGGTGCGGAGCGCACGCTCGATGAGAGCAATGGATTCGCGACGACGTACTCGCCGCTGCCGGTCGGTGCGGTGTGCGAACTGGCGGAGACGGATGACGGACACGCGTCGTCGGTCGAGTTTCAGGACGCCGACGGCGCCCCGGTGACGTCGTGGACGGTCACCGAGGAGGATGACCTGCAGTTCACCCTGGTGAACACCTTCGTCACGGATCAGATCGAGGTGACGAAGGTCGCCTCCGGTGAGGGTGCCGAGCTGTGGGGCACCGACACGTTCGAGGTTCACCTCGACTGCCTGTGGAACGGCGAACCGATCGAGATTCCGGGCGGCGCGGATCGCACCGTCAGCGCCGGCGAGATGGCGCTGTTCGATCAGCTGCCGCCGGGGGCCGAGTGCACGGTGACGGAACCCGACACCGGTGGGGCGAGCAGCTTCACGGTGACGCCGAACGACGGCGAGGACATCACGACGGGGGTCGTCACCGTCGGCGACGGCGACGACCCGGTCGCGGTGACCATTGACAACACGTTCGACGTGGGCGAGATCGTGGTGACCAAGGAGA
>JBAWCC010000275.1:0-1978 GCA_049590095.1 Allosphingosinicella sp.
AGTTCCCTCTTGCGCCGTACCGACGTCTCTTGCCACCACTTCTCGATGTCAGGACGTTGCTTCGGCACGTCCGACAACACCGCGTGAAGATTTGGGGCCCACTGGCCAAGCACCCGCTCGGCGGCGCGCTGGCGGATCGCCCACCCCTCCCTGAGCGCGTCCCACTCGTCCTGATGCAGCCGGTCGGCCGCAAACTCAAGTCCGTAGTGCCTCCTTAGGCGACCGAGTTCAACAAGCTCCTTCTCGGCGTTGACAACACCGGAGCTGCTGCCGCTACTGCGCTTGAGTGCGCCCTTGCGCACCTTCGCCTCGGCGACTGCGTCAATGATCGCCATGGAAACGATCTCGTCGGTCTGAGGACCTGTGATCGTCAACCCGCCGCAGGTTTCGGGTCGCCCGGGCTGCTTGGAACATGCATATCGGTAGCTGCCGCCAGCAGTCGGCGAGCCGGCAAGGCTGGACCCGCATCTCCCGCACTTCAGGATGGCCGCCAACAGGTACTTCGGCTCTCGGCCTCGTCGCGAGCGAGGCCGATCAGTGACTCGCCGAATGTCCTCGATCGTCTCCTTCGACAGAATCGGTGTCCAATCACCCTGCGAGGTCAGCGCTCCATAACCTCCTCGCTGGCCCGGACTGAACTCACGCCACCCACAAAGCGATCCGCGCCGAACCATCGCTCTCACGTTTGCAGCTCGCCAATACGACCGATCAGGAGGGATGCCAACAGCAGAGAGGAGTTTAGCTACGGTCGAATCGTCCAAGCCATGGTCATCAGATATCACGTGCTCTGCCCACACCTGGTCGCGAACCCAGGCCGCAGTGCAAGTGCGGGGTGTTCCCCCGGCATTCCGAAGAATCCGCGCGAGAACGGCTGGAGTGATCGCAGCGTCTCCGCGGGTGGCGTCGATGACCGCCGTGACTTCTGGTCGTTGATTGTGCTCGACCGCTCGGTCGACGCGCCTAGCATCCCATCGTCCGCTTCCAGGCGTAGGCACTCGTCGGTCGTTCAAGTCGGACGCGATCGAGTACAGCGTGCCACCCTCAATCACTCGCTGTGCGACCTCTCGAATGACTTCTGCTTCCTCCGGAATGATCCGGCGCAGATCGTCGTAGCCGTACCCGAGTGGACCGTGAGCTTGACCCGACTGTGCTGCCTGCGCCCTCTGCGCGGAGAGTCGAGCAGACTTCACGTCACCCTCGTTTGCGGCGACTGCAGCGAGAATGCGGGCCAGCAGGCGTCCCGAAGGTGTCGTGAGGTCGATCTCTCCGGCCTGAAGGAAGACCACCGGGATGGCTGATCTTTGAGACTCGATTGCGTCCAGGACTCGCTCTAGGTCGACTACTCGTCGGAGCACGCGGTCGAGGTGCCACGCGAGGATGCCGTCGACGTACCCGGACTGAACGTCATGGAGGAGCCGCTCGAAGCTTGGGCGCCGCTTGCCGCTTCGGGCCGAGATGTCGTTATCCGAGTAGATTTTGGGCTCGGGCCAGCCGAGCGATCGACATCGTTCGCGACACTCTTCGACCTGCCGCTGAACCCCGAGCGCTTGCCCCGTGCGGTCGAGGCTGATTCTGGCGTAGATCGCAGGCGCCTGGGGGATCCCGCGCTGCTGTCCCATGCCACCCAAGACTAGCAGTGGTTTTAGACACTGCGGTCTTGACCGCGCTGAACCCGCGCGAGATCCCCTCCAGCACCACGTGCAGGCGGTGCCCGTCGGGCAGCATGGCGTCGACGAACGGACGACTGATGTCGATCCGGCGACCCGAGCTCTTCAGCATGCGCTCGACCAGCTCGGTCACCTGGGCCGCGGTCAGGACCAGGTTGGTCAGCTCGTGGCGCCCGCGCCGGGCGACGAAGACCCGGCTGGGGTCGTTGATCCAGATCTCCTCGACCTCGGGGTCGTCGAGGAACGGCTGCAGCGGTCCGAAGCCGGAAACTCTGGCCACCAGCTCACCGACGACTCCGACCGGGTCGGGC
>JBAWCC010000276.1:0-3441 GCA_049590095.1 Allosphingosinicella sp.
CGGCGTTCCGCGGCGTCTGAGCGGTCAGGCGCCGCGCGGGCTGCCGCCGAGGATCTTCTCCAGGCGGGGGATCAGGCTCCGGACCAGGTCGGACTTCTCCAGGTAGCCGTGCGCGCCGGCCTCGAGCGCCCCACGCCCGGCGGTCTCGAACGGGTAGCCCGAGAGCATCACGACCGTGGCGTCGGGCGCCGCCTCGCGGATGAGCGGGAGCGCCTCCATGCCGTCCATCACCGGCATCGCGATGTCGAGCAGCACCAGGTCGGGCTGCGCGCTGCGCGCCTCGTCGACGGCCTGCCGTCCCTCGGTCGCGGTCGCGACGACGCGCCAGCCCTCGGGGTGACGACGGATCACCATGCTGATCAGGTCGCGCAGGTCGTCGGAGTCGTCGACGACCATCACGTTGAGCCCGGTGGTCACGGGTTCTCCGAGCCGATCCTGGCCGGACCGGTGCGTACGGCGGTCCCGGGGGCCACCGACTCGCCCCCGGCCAGCTCGCCGATCCAGTGGCGCGCGTGGCTGGAGGTCCGGGCCACGATGCTGCGGGCGAAGTCGGTCTGTCCGAGGTCGAGCGCCATCTCGGCGGCGACCAGGCCCTGCACGATCGTGTCGTTGACCTCGGCGGCGACCAGGGTGCGCTCGGCACGGGCCGAGTCGGTGGCGACCTGCTGCTCGACCAGCTTCTGCATGGTGAGGTCGGTGAAGACCAGGCAGCGCACCAGCACGCCGTCGACGTCGAGGTCGGTCGCCGCGACGAGGCAGGGCAGGTCGCCGTCGGCCGTGGGCAGGGTGAGCTCGGCACGCCGGGTCGGCAGGTCGGCGGAGGTGAGCAGCGTGGTCAGCGTGGGCAGCTGGTCGACCCCGACGTAGTCGGCGATGTCGCGGCCGGGCATCGACTGGGCGTCGACGCCGAGGAACGAGGCGACCTGCGGGTTGGCGTACAGCACCACGCCGCGCTCGGAGACCGTCATCGCGCCCTCGCCCATGTTCTCCACGATCACGCGGTAGGGACGGTCGGCGCTGGTCAGCGAGAACACCTGCTCGTCGTCGCCCTCGCCGAGGACGACGGCGTCGATGCCGCCGCCTTCGCTGATCGCGTTGAGGGTCCGCTGCAGGGTGGAGATCTGGTCGCGCAGCTGCGCCAGGGCGAGGGTGTCGTCGTCGGTGTCCCGGGCAGAGCTCACGTGCCACCGCCGTCGGGCGAGCGCAGCTGCAGGCCGACGAGGACCTTGTCGGTGTCGGAGAGGTCGCCGATGATCTTGCGGATCGGGTCGGGCAGCTTGCGCACCAGCGTGGGCACCGCGACGATCTCGTCGCCGCGCGCCAGCGCCGGGTTGACCAGCAGGTCGATGACCTCCACGCGGTAGCGGCCGGCGAGGTGCTGGTCGCAGACACGACGCAGGTTCTCCACCGCCCGCACGGAGCGGGGCGACTGCCCCGCCACGTAGAGCCGCAGGTCGTAGAGCTCCACGCCCTCGCCGCTGGCTCCCTCGGTGCTGTCGTCCTCCCAGGTCTGCGTCACGATCCGGCTCCCGTCCCGACGTCTTGGGCCCCTCGTCGCTGCGCCATCGACGCTCGCGCCTCCTCGTCCGTCTCGTGCGCGGCGGCTTCCTCCGCGACCAGCTTCTCGAACTCGTCCCGATCCTGGTCCAGCTCCGCGCGCAGCGAGGCGATCTGCGCTTCCAGGACGGCCGAGCGCTGGTCGAGCGAGCGCCGTCGGCGGACCCGTTCGTCGTTCTGCGCGGCGGCCACCGCCTGTTCGCGCACGAGCTGCTCGACGCGGGCCGAGCCGGTGAGCACGCCGTCGGGGCCGACGTACACCTCCACCAGCCGGGGACCCTCGCTGGTGAGGAGGAACTCGCGCACCTGGTTGGAGTGGGAGGTGCCGCGGCTCTTGATGACGAACATCAGCCGGTTGCGCTCCCCGTTGGTCTCGTGGTTGCGCAGCAGCAGCCAGCTGTCGACCAGCGAGGAGACCTCCACCTCGCTGCTCTCGGCGTCGGTCGCGCGCGTCAGCGTGGTCATCACCGAGGTGACGCCGCGGCTCTTCAGCAGGTCGAGGTCACGGGCCAGGACCTGGGAGGCGTCGTGGCTGGTGCCGCTGCGGCCCAGGCTGACGACGGCGTCGAGCACGACCAGACGGGGCTGGTGCTCGTCGACGAGGCGGTGCAGCTGGGCGAGGTGCTCCTCGAGCCCGAAGGCCGTGGCGCGCACCGAGTGCAGGTGCAGCAGCCCGGACGCGGTCCAGTGGTCGAGGTCGACCCCGATCGAGCGCATGTTGCGGGCCAGCTGGGCGGGGGACTCCTCGAAGGAGATGAACAGCGTGGAGTCGCCGCGGGCGCACGACGCGGCCGCCATGGTCGCCCCGATGCTGGTCTTGCCGGTGCCGGCGGAGCCGCTGATCATCATCGCCGAGCCGCGGTAGATGCCGCCGCTGAGCATGTCGTCGAGCTCGGCGATGCCGGTGGTGATCCGCTCCTCCGACGCCTCGTAGGTCAGGCCCACCGAGGTGATCGGCACCGCGACGATCCCGGACGCGGTGATGAGGAAGGGGTACTCGTTGGTGCCGTGCAGCGAGCCGCGGTACTTCGTGACCCGCATCCGGCGCGTGGAGAGACCGTCCTCGACGCGGTGGTCGAGGACCACGACGCAGTCGGAGACGAACTCCTCGATGCCGATGCGGGTGAGCTGGTCGTCGCCGCCGCCGCGCTCGCCGGTGATGACGACGGTCAGGTCGCGCTCCTTGAGCCACCGGAACAGCCGGTTGAGCTCGCTGCGCACGACCGCCACGTTGGGCAGCGCCGCGAACAGCACCTCGATCGTGTCGAGCACGACCCGCTTCGCACCCACCGAGGCGACCGCGAGCTCGAGCCGGATGAAGAGGCCCTCGAGGTCGAACTGGCCGGCCTCGATGAAGTCGGCGGGGTCGAGCCGGAAGGAGTCGATGGCGATCTTGCCCTCGGCTTCGAGGGCCGGCAGGTCGAAGCCCATCGAGGCGACGTTGGTCGCGATGTCCGTGGCGGCCTCCTCGAAGGCCAGCAGCACGCCGGGCTCGTCGAACTCGGTCGCGCCCCGCACCAGGAACTCCAGCCCGAACAGCGTCTTGCCCGCACCAGCCGAGCCGGCGACCAGGGTCGGACGACCGCGGGGGAGGCCCCCGTTGGTGACGTCGTCGAACCCGGTGATGCCGGTCGGCGCCTTGCGCAGACCGGTCACACCACTCCCGGAGGTGGTCACGAGTCACTTCCTTCACTGATTGCTCCACGCACGTGCACGCCGCAGTCTCTCTTGTCCGCGGGCCGATCGTGGCTGTTTGCCGAGGTCGCGCGACTCCCGGTCCGGTGCGAGGACGTCGACGGGGCCCCCGTCAGGTCGTCCGCGCTTGCCTTCCCCTTGCGAACGCGGGTGACCGACGAGGGCCCCTTCTGCCGGACACCGTAGGGC
>JBAWCC010000277.1:0-1895 GCA_049590095.1 Allosphingosinicella sp.
ACCCAGATGCTGGGCGAGGAGGGCGGCGGGCTCCCGCCGACGACCCAGATGCTGGGCGAGGAAGGCGGCGGGCTTCCGCCGACGACCCAGATGCTGGGCGAGGAAGGCGGAGGGCTTCCGCCGGCAAAGGGTGCCTTTACGACCATGGTCGTCGGCGAGGAAGGAGGGACCACCACTACCGCGCCGCTGATCGAGGAGACCACTCAGATGGTCGGCGAAGGTCCTCAGCCGACGACGATGGCGCTGGGCGAGGAAGGGCCATGGCCGCTGACCACGCAAATGGCCGGCGAGGACTGGAACGACCCGCACAACCAGAATCCGCTGGGTCGCCGCTGAGCCGTGGCGGATTCGCAAATCGCCGACCTGCTGATCGCCGGCGGGTCGGCGGACCCCAATCTCGGCCCGCTCCTCCAGGCGGCGGAGCGGGCCGGGCGCTCGGTGCTCAGGATCGTTCACGGAGCGGAGGAGGAGCCGGCGTTCAGCTGGGACCTCGAGTCCAACCGGCTGGTGCTCGACGGGCGCGAGGTGGCGGCCGGCGCCGCTTTCCTTCGCTACGACGTCTTCACCCCCCCGGCCGAGGCGCGGGGCCTCGACCGCAACGCCGCCTGGTATGCCGCGGCCATGGGCTGGGCGATGTGCAGCCCCGGCCTGCGGCTGCTCAACCGCGCAATGAGCACGGGCGCCAACCAGAAGCCCTACATGCTTCGCCTGGCGCGCGAATGCGGGCTCGCGACCGCTCCGACCCTGGTCAGCAACGTCGAGGCGGACCTGCGGGCCTTCGCCGGCGGAGCGGTGGCAAAGCCGGTGGCGGGCGGCGGCTATGTCCGCCCCCTCAAGGCGGCCCTCACCGACGCCGGCTGGAGAGAGGGTCGAAGCCCGATGCCGGCGATCGTCCAGGAGCGGCTCGCTTATCCGGAATATCGAGTCTACCTCGCCGACGGGCGCTTCCATCTGTTCGAGATCCATTCGCACCTGCTCGATTACCGGACGGCGGCGCCGGGCAGCCTCGTTTATCTCGGCGACGAGCTGCCCTGGCCGGGAATCGCGGAGGCGCTCGGCAAGCTCGTCGCTGCCGTCGGAATCGATTTTTGCGCCTGCGACCTCAAGACCCGGCCCGGCGACCCGGCGCCGCTCTTCCTCGAGCTCAACAGCGGACCGATGTTCGCCGCCTACGACCTCGCCGCCGGCGGCCGGCTGGCCGACGCGATCGTCGCCCAGCTCACCTGAGCCCGAGCTTCTCCAGCGGGCCTCCGAACGTGCCCGCCACCATCTCGGCCTGGATCCGGGTCGCCGGCCAGAGCCGGCCGAAGGGCGGGACGAGGCGGTCGCGGATCCAGGGGAGGGTCCGGCTGTCCGACTGATAGGCGGGGGTGAAGAGGATGGAGAGCGCCTGGTAGAGGCGGACGTGGGAGCGGCGCAGGGCGACGGCCCGGCCGAGGGCGGCCTCGAGCCCGGTTTCCTCGCGAAGCGCGGCTGCGAGGGCCCAGGCGTCGAGCAGCGCCATGTTCGCCCCCTGGCCCAGTTGCGGGCTGGTCGAATGCCAGGAATCGCCCAGGTGGACGAGGCCGGGCTCGGCGGGCCGGCTCAGGGTGCGGTGGGCGTAGCGGGCGAAGGTCAGGCGATCGGGGCCGTGGATCTGGTCGAGGAGCGGGGCGGTGGCGGGCCAGAGCGAGCGGACCTCGCCCTTCCACTTTTCGAGGCCGCCGGCCCGCCATTCGGCGAGGCGGTCGCAGCGAAGGGACCAGAAGAAGGCGGCCTGGCGGCGTCCGCCGGCGAGCGCGAGGCCGACCGGAAGAACTCCGGCCATGACGCTGGCCGCCCGGTAGCGCTGCTCGAGCGCGGTCTCGTCGAAGCCGTCGACCCAGTCGAGGCTCGCCCACAGCGCTCCGTAGGCC
>JBAWCC010000278.1:0-5346 GCA_049590095.1 Allosphingosinicella sp.
CACACTTCGTGTGGTCCCCCTCCCCATCTGCGATGGGGAGGCAGGTCACGCCCGCTTCCGCGCCGGCGCCGATCTGGCCGGAGCCTTCTTCGCCGCGGGCTTGCGCGCCGCCGGTTTGGCGGCCGCCTTCTTCGCGCCGCCGCCCGACTCCTTGCCGCCCGGCTTCTCGATCGACCGCTTCAGCGCCGCCATCAGGTCGATGACGTTGGAGCCCCGCGCCGGGGCCTCGTCCTCCTCGGTATGGATGGTCTTGCCCTTGCGCTTCTTCTCGATCAGCTCCTCGACCGCCTCGATATAGCGGTCGTGATATTTGGACGGGTCGAAGGCCGAGGTCTTCCGCTCGATCAGCGCCTCGGCAAGGTCGAGGAGCTCTTCGTCGGGCTTGGCCTCGGCGATGTCGCGAAAGTAGTTCTGGGCCTTGTTGACCTCGTCGGCATAGCGGAGGGTCTCGAGCACTATGCCGCGGCCGCAGGGCTTGAGGCTGACCAGGTATTCGCGACCGCGGAGCGCGAGCTGACCGAGCGCGACCTTCTTGGTGCGCCTCAGCGCCTCCCGAAGGACGATGAAAGCCTCCTCGGCGAGGTCGTCGGCGGGGACGACGAAATAGGGCTTCTCGTAATAGAGGACGTCGATGTCGTCGTAATTGACGAACTGGGTGAGCTCGAGAGTCTTCTTGCTCTCCAGCTTCGCGGATTCGATCTCCTCGTCGCTGAGCAGGACGTAGCTGCCTTTCTCATATTGGTAGCCCTTGACGATGTCCTCCGGCTCGACCGGCCCGACGCCGGGCACCACTTTCTCATATTTGACCCTCTTTCCGGTCGGCTCGTGGATCTGGTTGAAGGCGATGCTCGCACCGCTCTTCGTCGCGGAGAAGATTTCGACGGGAATCGAGACCAGGGCCAGCCTGATCTGTCCCTTCCAATAGGCGCGTGCTGCCATGCTTGCTTGCTCCCGAGGATCGATTCGTCGCCGATTCAATCCGCGGGGAGGGGCGCGGTTCCCGTCATCCCGGCGAAAGCCGGGACCCCAGGACAAGAAGTCTCGGCGGGTCTCCCCGAGGTCCCGGCCTTCGCCGGGATGACGGATCAGACCGGTATCTCCGTCGTATACTTGACCTGCCTGAGCGCGAAATTGCTCGCGGCATTGGCGACGGTCGGGTGCGCCAGCACTCCGCGCATGATGAAGCGGTCATAGTCGGCGACATCCCTGACCGCGATGCGCAGGAGATAATCCCACTCGCCGGACATGGAATAGCATTCGACGATCTCCTCGCGCGACTGGATGAAATCCTCGAAATCGGCGCGCGCCTCGACGCTCTGGCGGGCCATCCGGACCTGGCACAGGACGTTGACCGAACGGCCGAGCGCCTGCGGGCTTGCGATCCGTACCGTCCTGCCGAGTACTCCATTCTTCTCGAGCGCCCGCACCCGGCGCCAGACCGAGGCGGCCGACGCTCCGACCCGCTCGGCGAGCGCCGCGTGGCTCAGGCTCGCGTCGCGCTGCAATTCGCGAATGATTTTCCGATCGACGGAGTCGAGATGATCATCTTCTTTCATATTTCAAATGATAATGAAATTTGCGTTCCAAATCTACCCCGAGGTCCGGCAAGTCTGATACGCAATTCGAACCGAACAGGCCTAAAATGCGTTCAGGCCGGTCGAAAGGGACTCGAATGGACGATTCATTTCTGCTCAGCGACTCGCCGCTCCTGTTCGACCGGCTCGAAGAGCAGAAATCGGATTCGCTGCTCCAGCTCATAGCCCTGTGCGACGCCGACCCGCGGCCGGACAAGATCGATGTCGGAGTCGGAGTCTATCGCGATTCCGGGGGCGGGACTCCGATCCTTCGCGCCGTCAAGAAAGCGGAGCGGCTTCTGTGGGAGCGGCAGAAGACCAAGGCCTATCTGGGATCGCAGGGCGACGCGCGATTCACCGAGCTGATCCGTCCGATCGTGTTCGGCGAGGCCGCGGACGAACGGATCGTCGGGCTTCAGACCCCGGGCGGCTGCGGCGCTTTGCGGCTCGCGGCCGATCTGGTCAGCAAGGCCAATCCGAAGGCGCGGATCCTCGTCGGCCAGCCGACCTGGCCGAACCACGGCCCGCTGATCGCCTCCGCCGGAGTCGAGATGGTGCCGCACCCTTATTACGACCCGGCCAGCCGGCGGATATTGTTCGACGAGATGATGGCCGCGCTGGAGAAGGCTCGGGCCGGCGACCTCGTCCTCCTCCACGGCTGCTGCCACAATCCGACCGGCGCCGATCTTTCGTCCGGCCAGTGGGCCGAGGTCGCTGAACTGGTGGAGCGTCGCGGGCTCATTCCGTTCGTCGACTTGGCCTATCAGGGCCTCGGCAACGGGCTGGAGGCCGACGCGGCTGGCACCCGCTTAGTCGTCGGCAAGGCCGAGCAGGCGATCGTCGCCCAGAGCTGCGACAAGAATTTCGGACTCTATCGCGAGCGGGTCGGCAATCTCTTCGTCAAGGCGGCGAGCGCCAAGGCGGCTCGGATCGTCTACGGCAACCTCCTCCAGCTCTCCCGCACCATGTGGTCGATGCCGCCCGATCATGGCGCCGCGATCGTCCATATCGTTCTCGACGATCCCGAGCTTCGGGCGGACTGGGATGAAGAGCTCAAGGAAATGTGTTCGAGAATCAGAAGCTTGCGCGCCAGACTTGCCGCCTATGACGAGCGACTGGCCTATATCGACGGCCAGAACGGAATGTTCTCGATGCTTCCGCTCAGCCAGGCCCAGGTACTCGAGCTTCGCGAGGAGAAGGGTATCTACATGGCGAATAGCGGCCGATTCAACATCGTCGGCCTCTCCGACGGCAATGTCGATTCCTTCGCCGCGGCGGTGGTGGAGAAGATGAATGGCTGAAAGTGCGGAGAAGTTGGGGAATCGCCAGTCTTCGCCACATCAAGGCTATGATTGGCGGCGGATCGCCTATCTCGTCCAGCTCAGCCGGGCGCTGGACAGGCTCGAGGAAGAACGGCTCGTTCCCGAACGCAAAATCCTCTATCAGTTCAGCGCGCGCGGCCACGATCTGGCCCAGGCGCTGCTCGGAAGCCGACTTACCCATCGCCATGACGCCACCTGCGGCTATTATCGCTCGCGCCCCCTGCTGCTCTCGCTCGGGGTGCCGGTCGAGGACGCGCTCGGCTCCGGGATGGGCCGGGAAGGGGGCTATTCGGACGGCCGCGATATCGGGGTCGTCTTCAACTATCCCAATCCGGGCGGAGCGCCGGCTTTGCCTATGTCGGGCGGGGTCGGGGCCCAATATACGCCGACCGCGGGGTGGGCGCAGGCGATCGAATATTATCGCGATGTCCTGAAGGACGAAAGCTACGAAGGCGCGATCGCGGTGGTGCTCGGCGGCGACGCCTCCTGCGCGACCGGGGGCTTCTGGTCGGCGCTGACCATCGCCACCACCCAGAAATTGCCGATGCTCTTCTACGTCGAGGACAACGGCTTCGGAATCTCGGTCCCGTCCAGCTTCCAGACCCCGGGCGGCGACATCGCGAAAAACCTGGCGAGCTTCGGCAACCTCGCCATCTTCGCCGGCGACGGCACCGATCCGGCCGAGGCGGCCGGGCTGATCGAGCGCGCCGTCGGCCATGTCCGCAGCGGCAAGGGGCCGGCCCTGCTCCGCCTCACCGTCCCCCGCCTTCAGGGGCACAGCTTCCAGGACACCCAGACCTATAAGAGCGAGGCGCTGGTCCGCGACGAATGGACCCGCGATCCCTTGCCCAAGCTGAAGGCCCATCTCGTCGACGCGCTTCTGACCGAAGAGGAATGGGACGGGATCGAGGCGGAGGCCCAGGCCGATGTCGAGGAAGCGCGCCAGATCGCCGAGGCGCGGGGAGTTTCCGATCCCGAGCGGGTGCTGGACCATGTCTTCTACGACGGCGAGACGCAGAAGATGGGCGGGCAATGGACCCACGGCTATCGCGCCCCGCGAAGCCACGAGGAGCCCAAGCCCGACGGCCAGCGGATCAACATGGTGACGGCGATCCGCCGCACCCTCGATCACGAGCTCGAGATCAATCCGCGGGTGCTCCTGTTCGGCGAGGATATCGGGCCCAAGGGCGGAGTCCACGCCGTCACGCTCGGGCTTCAGGAGAAACATGGAGCGAGCCGGGTCTTCGATACCAGCCTCAACGAGGAGGGGATCATCGGCCGGGCGGTGGGCATGGCGATGGCCGGGCTGATGCCGGTGCCCGAGATCCAGTTCCGCAAATATGCCGAGCCCGCGACCGAGCAGATCAACGATTGCGGAACGATGCGCTGGCGCACCGCCAACCGCTTCGCGGCGCCGATGGTGCTGAGGATCCCCGGCGGCTTCTTCAAATGCGGCGATCCCTGGCACAGCCAGACCAATGAGGTGGCGTTCATCCACAATCCGGGCTGGCAGGTGGCGGTGCCGTCCAACGCCGAGGACGCGGTCGGGCTGCTGCGAACCGCGCTTCGCGGCAACGATCCGGTGGTCTTCTTCGAGCATCGGGCGATGCTGGACGACAGCTGGGCGCGGCGGCCCTATCCGGGCGACGGCTACGCGCTTCCCTTCGGGCGAGCGAAGAAGGTCCGCCAGGGCGACGCCATCACCATCGTCACCTGGGGGGCGATGGTGCCGCGCTGCGAGGAAGCGGCGAAGGACGTCTCGGCCGACGTGATCGATCTCAGGACCCTGATGCCCTGGGACCGCGAGACGGTTCTGGAGAGCGTCAGGCGCACACGCCGCTGCCTGATCGTCCACGAGGATTTGAGGACGGGCGGCTTCGGCGCGGAGATCGCCGCATTGGTCGCGGACGAGGCCTTCCTCGACCTCGACGCTCCGGTCGCGCGGGTGACCATGCCGGACATTCCGAGCCCGCACAATCCGGTGCTCTTGAACTGGGCGGTGCCGAGCGTGGAGCGGATCCGGGCGAAGATCGACGAGCTGGTGGGGTTTTGACGGTGGCGAAGATGCGGAGCAGCTTCGCCGCCGTCACCCCAGCGAAGGCTGGGGTCCATTCGGACTCGGCATGGATGCCAGCCTTTGCTGGCATGACGGTGAAGGCATGATCGACGTCGTCGTCCCCGAGGAGCAGGAGGGCACCCAGGCCGTCGTCCGCGCCTGGCTGAAGAAGGTCGGCGACCGGGTCGAGGTCAACGATCCGCTCGTCGAGCTCGAGACCGACAAGGTCGCGATGGAGGTGCCGGCGCCTGTCGCGGGCGTGCTTCGCGAGATTTTGCTGGAAACGGATGCGGCGGCGGTGCCCGGGGCGGTGCTGGGGCGGATTTCGGCGGAAGGGGAGGTCGAGGCTTCACGCTCCCCGGCGAAGGCCGGGGCCCAGTCGGCGCAGGTGCAA
>JBAWCC010000279.1:0-7891 GCA_049590095.1 Allosphingosinicella sp.
GGTCAGGACGAGGGCCGCCGGCCCCAGATCCGCGGCGATCCGTCGGGCGCGGGCGACCTCCTCCGGCCCGATGAAGCGCTCCGCCAGCGGCCGGCCCGCCCGGCTGCCGAGCCAGTAGCCGAGACCGCATCCGATCGTCATTCCGATCCAGATCAACAGCCCTCCGACCCAGCCGAACAGGGCGACCGCGGCGACGCTGACCAGGCTGGACGGAACCGGAAGGAAGACGTCGCCGGCGAACAGGGCGAGGATGGCGAGCGCGAGTAGAGCCCGGGCGTCCCCGGCCCTTCCCCCGAACAGGCCATCGGCAAGTCCGAGAACCTGACCTTCGAGCAGCAGGAACGGGGCGAGGATCAGGGCTACAAGGACGAAGCCGGCGGCGATCCATCTAAGCAACGGGCCCACCGCCCCTCCCTCAAAAACTGGCAGGTGCTCACCATAGCCGCATCGGTGAATTGCGCCAGATATCCCCTCTCCCGTCCTTACGGGAGAGGAGGGGTCCGCTCCCGCCCTTGCCTCCCCGCCGCACGCGCTTTACCCCGAACCGACACCGGAGGGCCACGATGCGCATCGCTTGCCTGGGCGGGGGACCGGCCGGGCTCTATTTCGCGATCTCGATGAAGCTGCGCGACCCCGCGCACGAAATCGATCTCTATGAGCGCAACCGGAGCGACGACACGTTCGGCTGGGGGGTGGTCTTCTCCGACCAGACGGTCGAGAATCTGATGGCCAACGATCCGGTCTCCGGCGCCGTAATCAAAGGCGAATTCGCCCATTGGGACGACATCGAGATCCATATCCATGGGCAGACGATGCGCTCGTCGGGCCACGGCTTCATCGGCATCGGCCGCAAGCGGCTTCTGAACATCCTCCAGGACCGGGCCCGCGAGATCGGAGTCCGGCTCCACTTCGAACAGGAAGCGAGCGCCGACCTGGACGATTATTCGGGCTACGACCTCGTCATCGCGGCCGACGGCGCCAACAGCCGGATCCGAACCGCCCACGAGAAGCATTTCGGAGTCGACGTTCAGGTCCGGAAGAACAAATTCTTCTGGTTCGGCACCCACAAAATGTTCGAGGCCTTCACCTTCGCCTTCGAGGAGACGAAAGCCGGCTGGGTCTGGGCGCACGCCTATCGCTTCGACGACGACCTTTCGACCTTCATCGTGGAGATGGCGCCGGACACCTGGGAGCGGCTCGGATTCGGCCGGATGGGCCAGCCGGAAGCGATCGCGCTGTGCGAGCGGATCTTCGCGAAATATCTGGACGGCCACGCCCTCATGTCGAACGCCGCCCATCTGGAGGGCCCGGAGGCGTGGCTCCAATTCCGGCGGATTCTCTGTGAGCGCTGGTCGTACGAGAACCTGATCCTGCTCGGCGACGCCGCCCACACCGCTCATTTCTCGATCGGCTCGGGGACCAAGCTGGCGCTCGAGGACGCCATCAAGCTCGCCGAAGTGCTCAACCGCCCCGGCCTTTCGCGCGAGGCGGCGCTCGGCGAATATCGCGAGGAGCGACAGATCGAGGTTCTCAAGCTCCAGAACAGCGCCCGAAACTCGACCGAATGGTTCGAGACCCTGGAGCGCTATCTCCACTTCGAGCCGATCCAGTTCGCTTATTCGCTCCTCACCCGCTCGCAGCGGGTCAGCCACGAAAATCTGCGCCTCCGCGACAAGCCCTGGCTGGAGGGAGTCGAGCGCTGGTTCCAGTCGAAGGCGCTCGGAGTCCCCGTCAACGATCCCGCTCCGCCGATGTTCGCGCCCTACCGGCTTCGCGGCCTGAGCCTGGCCAATAGGGTCGTGGTGTCGCCGATGGCAATGTATTCGGCCCAGGGCGGCGCCGTGAACGATTTCCACCTCGTCCATTACGGCACCCGAGCCCAGGGCGGCGCCGGGCTCGTCTATACCGAGATGACCTGCGTTTCCGCCGAGGGACGGATCACTCCGGGCTGCGCGGGCCTCTACGCCCCCGGGCACGTCGAGGCCTGGAAGCGGATCGTCGACTTCGTTCACTCCGGCACGCCTTCGAAATTCTGCCTCCAGCTCGGCCATTCCGGCCCGAAGGGCAGCACGAAGGTCGGCTGGGAAGGCTATGACGTCCCGCTCGAGACCGGCAACTGGCCGCTCATGGCCGCGTCGGACGTGCCCTGGTCGGAGCGCAACCAGGCGCCGAGGCCGATGACCCGCGCCGACATGGACGAGGTGCGCGAGCAATTCGTCGCGGCGACCCTGATGGGCCTGGAAGCCGGCTTCGACATGGTCGAGCTCCACGCCGCCCACGGCTATCTCCTCTCCAGCTTCATCACCCCGCTCACCAACCGGCGCGGAGACGAATATGGCGGCAGCTTGGAGAACCGGCTTCGCTTCCCGCTCGAAGTCTTCCGGGCGATGCGCGCCGCGTGGCCGGCCGACAAGCCGATGTCGGTCCGGATTTCCGCCAACGACTGGATGGGCGACCGGGGAGTCACTCCGGACGAGGCCGTCCTGATCGGCCGGGCCTTCGCCGAAGCCGGCGCCGATCTGATCGACGTCTCGGCCGGCCAGACCTGGGCCGATTGCGCGCCCGTCTACGGCCGGATGTTCCAGACCCCCTTCGCCGACCAGATCCGCAACGAGGGCCGGGTCGCGACCATGGCGGTCGGCAACATCTACGAAACCGACCACGTCAATTCCATCCTCGCCGCCGGCCGCGCCGACCTCGTCGCGCTGGCCCGTCCCCATCTCGTCGACCCGATGTGGACTTTACGAGCCGCCGCCGCCGCCGACTATCGCGGAGTCCATGTCCCGCCTCAATATCTCGGCGGAATGTCCCAGCTCGCCCGCAACCTGGCGCGGGAAGCGGAGCTGAAGGCGTGAGGCTCGAAGGCCACCACTCAATCATCACCGGCGGCGGCACCGGAATCGGTGCGGCGATAGCGCGCGCATTGGGCGCCGAGGGCGCCAAGCTTACCCTCGTCGGCCGCCGCCGCGAGCCCTTGGAGGAAGTCTGCTCCGGCGATCTCGACGCCCTCGTCGCCCCCGCCGACGTCACCGACCGCTCGCAGGTCGACCGCGCCTTCGCCCTCGCCCGCGAAACCCACGGCCCCATCACCCTCCTCGTCAACAATGCCGGAGCCGCGACCGGCGCGCCGTTCGCCAAGGTCACGGAAGCGCTCTGGCGCGAAACGCTCGCGGTCAATCTCGACGGCATGTTCCATTGCTGCCAGTCGGCGCTGCCGGACCTGCTCGCCGCCCCGGCCGGCCGGATCGTCACCATCGCCTCGATGGCCGGCCTTCACGGCTTCGCTTACGCTTCGCCCTACATCGCCGCCAAGCACGGCGCGGTGGGGCTCACCCGGGCCCTCGCCGCCGAATATGCGCGGACGAAGTTGCGGGTGAACGCGGTCTGCCCCGGCTTCGTCGACACGGAGATGACCGTCCGGTCGGTCTCGAACATCGCGGCCAGGACCGGGCGAGACGAAGAGACGGCACGGGCCGAGCTGGCCCGGCTGAACCCCTCGGGCCGCCTGATCGCTCCCGAGGAGGTTGCCGCGGCGGTGCTTGACCTCGTCGTCTCGGAGCGGAATGGCGAGGCCGTGGAGATCGCATGAACCCGGAAACTTTCGAGCCCGAGCATTTCCTGTGGGATCATGCCGACGGCGTCGCTACGATCACCCTCGACCGGCCGGAGCGGAAGAACCCGCTCACCTTCGAAAGCTATGCCGAGCTTCGCGACGCCTTCCGGGCCCTGGTCTATGCGCGCGAGGTCAAGGCGGTGGTGATCGCCGGCGCGGGCGGCAATTTCAGCTCGGGCGGCGACGTCCATGAGATCATCGGGCCGCTGACCCGGATGGACATGCCCGGCCTGCTCGACTTCACCCGGATGACGGGCGACCTCGTCAAGGCGATGCGCGCCTGCCCGCAGCCGATCGTCGCGGCGATCGACGGAATCTGCGTCGGCGCCGGAGCGATCCTCGCCATGGCCTCGGACCTGCGCCTCGCATCGCCCGAATCGAAGACCGCCTTCCTCTTCACCCGCGTCGGCCTCGCCGGCTGCGACATGGGCGCCTGCGCGATCCTGCCGAGGATAATCGGCCAGGGGCGGGCGGCGGAATTGCTTTACACCGGCCGGGTGATGACCGCCGAGGAAGGGGAGCGCTGGGGCTTCCACAACCGGCTCGTGCCTCGCGAGGATTTGCTGGGCGAAGCGCAAGCGCTGGCCCGCTCGCTCGCGTCGGGCCCGACCTTCGCTCACGGAATCACCAAGGCCCAGCTGGGCCAGGAATGGAACGTCAGCCTCGAGACGGCGATCGAGATGGAGGCCCAGGCCCAGGCCATCTGCATGGCCACCAACGACTTCAGGCGCGCCTTCGAAGCCTTCGCGGCGAAGAAGACGCCGGAGTTCAAGGGTGATTGACGCCGTGCCCTCACCCTCGCGGCCGGCTTCGCCGCCCGCATTTCCCTCTCCCCTACAGGGAGAGGGGGGATCGCCCGCGACAACCCCCTCTCCCTGTAGGGGGGAGGGCCAGCCGGGCCCGCAGGGTCCGGCAGGGTGAGGGCAGTGAGGGACTTCTTGGACTGGCCCTTCTTCGACGACGGCCACCGCGCCCTCGCGGCCGAGCTGGAGCGCTGGTGCGAGGCCGAGCTCGACGACGAAGAGCCCATGGACCTCGATCAGGCCTGCCGGGACCTCGTCCGCAAGCTGGGCGACGGCGGCTGGCTCCGCCACTGCGTTCCCGACGCCGCGGGCCGGCTCGACGTCCGCACCCTCGCCCTCATCCGCGAAACCCTCGCCCGCCACTCCGGCCTCGCCGATTTCGTCTTCGCCATGCAAGGGCTCGGCTCCGGAACGATCAGCCTGTTCGGCTCGGACGCCCAGAAGCAGGCCTATCTTCCCGCCGTCGCGCGGGGCGAGAAGATCGCCGCCTTCGCCCTCACCGAGCCCGCTTCCGGGTCGGACGTCGCGTCCATCGAGACGACCGCCGAGCAGGACGGCGACTCCTGGGTCCTGAACGGCGCCAAGACCTACATCTCCAACGGCGGCATCGCCGATTATTACATCCTCTTCGCCCGGACCGGCGAAGCGCCCGGAGCGAAGGGCATTTCCGCCTTCATCGTCGACCGCGATACGTCGGGGCTCGACGACAGCGAGCGGATCGAGGTGATCGCTCCGCATCCGCTCGCCACCCTTCGCTTCGCCGGCGCCCGCCTCCCAGCCTCCGCCCTGCTCGGCGAGCGCGGCCGCGGCTTCGCTCAGGCAATGGCGACCCTTGATGTCTTCCGAACCACCGTTGGCGCCGCGGCCCTCGGCTTCGCCCGGCGGGCGCTCGACGAGGCGACCCGGCGGGCGCTCGAGCGGCGGCTGGGGAGCGGCACCCTGGCCGACAATGCCATCACCCAGTCGAAGCTCGCCGAGATGGTGCTCGACGTCGAGACCTCCGCCTTGCTGATCTACCGCGCCGCGTGGCTTCGCGACGTCAAGGGCCGGCGCAACAGCCGCGAGGCCGCGCTCGCCAAGCTCCACGCCACCGACAGCGCCCAGAGCGTCATCGACAAGGCGGTCCAGATGTTCGGCGGCCTGGGAGTGACGAAGGGCGTCCCGGTCGAGCGGCTCTACCGCGAGATCAGGGCGCTTCGCATTTACGAAGGGGCGTCGGAAGTGCAGAAAGTGGTGATCGCAAGGGCCCATCTCGCGGAGTATCGGACTTGAAGACCCTGCTTCCCCCCGGCTGGCCTCGGCCGAGCGGCTATTCCAACGGCATTTCCGCTAGGGGGCGGATGGTCTTCACCGCCGGGGTGATCGGCTGGGACGAGACGGGGACGATCGTCGCGCCCGACCTCGCCGGCCAGCTCCGCCGGATCCTCCTCAACACCCTCGCCATCCTCGCCGAGGACGGCGCCGGGCCGCAGCATATCGTTCGGATGACCTGGTACGTCGTCGGGATCGACGAATATCGCCAAGGGCTCACTGCGATCGGCGCCGCATACAGGGAGGTGATGGGGCGCAATTTCCCGGCCATGGCGGTGGTGGGGGTGCAAGCGCTGGTTGAGCCGGAAGCCCGAATCGAGATCGAGACGATTGCCGTGGTGCCCGAATGACGACGATTACCGTCATTGCGAGCGAAGCGAAGCAATCCAGAGCGGCGCCTGTCGCGAACCGCGGGCTGGATTGCTTCGTCGCTGCGCTCCTCGCAATGACGGCCGTGGCATGACGAGCCACGTCGACACCTTCGTCCGCGACCGCCTCCCCCCGCCGGAGGCCCAGCCCGAATTCCTCTTCGACCTCCCCGAGCTCCAATATCCCGAGCGTCTCAATGCCGCGGTCGAGCTGATCGACAAGGGCGATCCCGACGCTCTCGCCGTGATCAACGAGTCCGGCCGCTGGACCTATGGCGAGATGCGCGGCCTCAGCGACCGGATCGCCCGACTTCTCGTCGAGGAAGAGGATCTCGTTCCCGGCGACCGGGTGCTTCTGCGCGGCCCGAACGGGGCGATGCTGTTCGCCTGCTGGCTCGGAGTGCTCAAGGCCGGCGGGATCGTCGTCGCGACCATGCCGGTGCTTCGGCCGGGCGAGGTGGCGACGATTCTCGACCGGGCGCGGGTCCACCACGCCATCGTCGACGATCGCTTCCTGGACGATTTCATGAAGGCGGCCGACGAGACCGGCCGGATCCGCTCGCTCCTCACCTATCATGGCGATTCCGGCGGCGGCCGTCTCGAGAAGCGGCTCAAGTCGGTCCGCCCCGGCTTCGCCCCGCTCGAGACCCGGAGCGACGACGTCGCCCTGATCGCCTTCACCTCCGGGACGACCGGCCGCCCCAAGGGCTGCGTTCACTACCATCGCGACATACTCGCCCCCGCCGACAGCTTCGCCCGCCATGTGCTGAAGCCCCGGGCGGGCGGCCGCTGGGCCTGCTCGGCGCCGATCGCCTTCACCTTCGGCCTTGGAATGCTTCTCATCTTCCCCTGGCGCTTCGGCGGCGCCGCGGTGACGATCGAGCAGCCGGGGTCCAGGCCGCTGCTGGAGGCCGTTGCGAAATTCGGAGTCACCACGCTCGCCACCGCGCCCACCGCCTACAAGGCGATGCTGGCCCTGCTCGAGGAACATGACATCTCCTCCCTCGCCACCTGCGTCTCCGCCGGCGAGCATCTTCCCGCGGCGACCTGGAAAGCCTGGAACGAGGCGACCGGCCTCGGGATAATCGACGGAATCGGGGCGACCGAGATGATGCACATCTTCATCTCCGCTTCCGGAGACGACATCCGCCCGGGCGCCACCGGCAAGGCGGTCCCCGGCTATCGGGCCTGCGTCCTCGACGACGAGGGCCGCCCCCTTCTCCACGGCACCGGCCGGCTGGCCGTGAAAGGGCCGACCGGCTGCCGCTATTTCGACGACGAGCGCCAGTCGGATTACGTCCAGGGCGGCTGGAACGTCACGGGCGACACCTACCGCGCCGACACGCAGGGCTATTTCTGGTACGTCGCCCGCTCAGACGACATGATCGTCTCGGCCGGCTACAACATCGCCGCGCCCGAGGTGGAGAACGCCCTCTACGCCCACCCCGCCGTCCAGGAATGCGCGGTTATCGGAGTGCCCTGCGAGGAGCGCGGCCAGAAGGTGAAGGCCTTCGTGGTTCCGTCCGGCCGGGAGCCCGGTGCGGACCTTGCCCGCGAGCTTCAGGACCATGTGAAGGCCGTGATCGCCCCCTACAAATATCCGCGCGACGTGGAGTTCGTCGAGGCGCTTCCGAAGACGGCGACCGGCAAGTTGCAGAGATTCGCGTTGAAACGCTAACTTGCCTCCCCATGCGCAGCATGGGGAGGGGAACCATGTGAAGCATGGTGGGGGTAATTGCCGCAGGATCAGAGGATCGCGCTGGAACCGCTCAGCGCAGAGCCTTCTACCCCTCCAC
>JBAWCC010000280.1:0-34637 GCA_049590095.1 Allosphingosinicella sp.
GATGCCGAGGATGATCGCGATGAGCGCGATCAGCGGAATGATCCAGCCGCCGCGCAGCTGCTCACCCTCGACGGTCTCCGTCGCAGGCGCAACTTCGGCGGTGCGGACGGCGGCCGAGGTGGCCTGCGCCGCCGCCAGAGTCGGCGTCGTCATCAAGGCCACCGAGGCGGCCGCAGCAATAAGTCCCTTAAAAGCCACGTCAGCTTCTCCCTTCGTACCCGAGTCTGATCGTCTCGATTTCGATACTTTCTCTAGTCGAGCGCCCCCGGCCTGTCTATCCCGAAAATGCGCGGGCCGGAAAGGTCGAAACATGGCGCTTCTTCAAGGGCTTAAGGAGGCCGAATCGAAGGAGCGGAAGGGAAGGGATCGGCTTCGGCGGTGGAAGTCTGCCGCACTGTTGCCCGAGCGCGACACTAAGTGGGGATTGTTCGAAATGGCTTTTTGTTTCAGAGGGTTCGCGAACCCGACCTTGGGGAGGAGCCGGTGATCTGGACCTTTCGCCTGCCGCGCCTGACCGCCTTCCTGGCCGCGGCTTTGCTCGCCTTGACCGCCGCGCCCGGGTGGGCGGCGGTTTCCATCACCTTCTATTCCAAGGAATTGGGAGCGAGCTTTCCCCACGCCTTCGTCGTCCTGGAAGGCACGCTCGATCGCGGCGGGCCGCGAATCGAGGAGGATTACGGATTCACCGCCAAGGCGATCAGTCCCGCGATCCTGTGGGGCAAGGTGGCGGGCAAGGTAGATACCGACCATAGCGCCGGCTACATCAGGGGCAGCGACCGCCACTTCACCGTCACCATCACCGATTCCGAATATGACGAGGTGATCGCGACGGTCGAGCGCTGGCGCGCCGCAAGGCAGCCCAATTACGATCTCGACAAGCATAATTGCGTTCACTTCGTTGCAGAGCTCGCCGCCGCCATCGGGATGATTCCGGACACCCGCAAGCTGATGAAGAAGCCGCGCTCCTTCCTCGAAACCCTGACCGCCCGGAACCGTGCCTGGCTCACGGGGCGCAACGCCACGTTCCACCGTGGGGGCGCCAAGGTCGTTCCCGGCGCTTGACTTTTCTTTCACCCTCGAATGTTAGCGGCCGTGCCCCGGCGATCCCGCCGCCCTCCTTTCCAAAAGTGATCGTTGAATGAACGCGTCCCGATCAGATCAGATCGTCGTCGTCGGCCTCGGCTATGTCGGCCTCCCGCTCGCGGTCGCGCTGGCCCGAAGCTTCGACGTCGTCGGTCTCGACATAGACGAGAAGCGGGTCGAGGAGCTGGGGCTCGGCATCGACCGGACCCACGAGGTCGAGAGCGAACGGCTGGCCGCCTCGTCGCTCCAGCTGACCAGCCGCTCCGCCGACGCCGCCGGCGCCGACATCTACATCGTCACCGTGCCGACCCCGGTCGACGGCGACAACAGGCCCGATCTCGGACCGGTCCTGAGCGCCACCCGAAGCCTCGCGACCCTGCTCGATCCGGAGCGCAAGCCGATCGTCGTCTACGAGAGCACCGTCTATCCGGGCGTTACCGAGGAAGTTTGCGGGCCGCTGATCGAGCAAGTCTCGGGACTGGTGCGCGGCCGCGATTTCTTCCTCGGCTATTCGCCGGAGCGGATCAATCCGGGCGACCGCGAACATACGGTCGACCGGATCGTCAAGGTCGTCGCCGGCGAGAATCCGGCGATCACCGATCGGCTCGCGGACATGTACGGCGCGGTGACCAGCGCCGGAGTCTTCCGGGCAGCCTCGATCAAGACCGCCGAGGCGGCGAAGGTGATCGAGAACGCCCAGCGCGACATCAACATCGCCTTCATGAACGAGATCACCAAGATCTTCTCGAAGCTCGACATCTCGATCTGGGACGTGCTCGCCGCCGCCGGCACCAAGTGGAACTTCCTGCCTTTCCAGCCGGGGCTGGTCGGCGGCCACTGCATCGGGGTCGATCCTTATTATCTCAGCTTCCGGGCCCAGCAGCTCGGGCTCGACCCGCACGTCATCCTCGCCGGCCGGTCGACCAACGACGGCATGGGCGCCTGGGTGGCGGACGGCCTCCATGCACGGCTCGGACGGCCCGGCCGGACCCTCGTCATGGGCCTGGCCTTCAAGGAGAATGTGCCCGACCTCAGGAACAGCCGGGTCATCGACGTCATCCGCCGGCTCGAGGCGCTCGGCCATGAGGTTGCGGTGCACGATCCGCTCGCCGACCCCGCCGAGGCCCGCCACGAATATGGGATCGACCTCGCCGCCGACGCCTTCGACAGGAGCTACGACCTCGTCCTGGTCGCGGTTCCCCATGCCGCTTATGCCGAGCTGGACGACGCCCGGCTGGCGGGGCTGGTGGCCGAGGGCGGCCTGCTCGCCGACCTCAAGCATCTGTACAAGGGCCGCGAGATCGCGGGAGTGAAACGCTGGACTCTCTGACCGGCAGTCCCCGGCCGGCAATCGGCTATGCTATTGATAATCATTTGCAGGTAAACTAGCCCGCCCGAATGCCGGACCCCGCCCGATCGCATCTCCGCCGCCTCTGGTTTCAGGTCCACAAATGGATCGGCCTGGCGCTCGCCCTTCTGATCGTCCCGATCTCGCTGAGCGGCTCCGCCCTGGTCTGGCACGACTGGCTGGACGAAAAGCTCAACCCGGAGCGCGCCGCCACTGCGGTGCCGGGCCTTCCACCCTCCGCTTATGCCGAGGCGGCGAGGCGATTTGCCCGGCCCGGCGAACGTTTGTCGAGCCTCGCTTATCCTCGGGAGAGCGGCCCGGTCGTCGCCACCCTGATTCGGACCGGCCGGCCGGAGCGCGGGCGCCCGGTCCGCACCTTGCTCTATCTCGATCCCGCCTCGGCGCGCCTGCTCGACCGGGGGGCCAGCGACGAGGGCGCCGTTCGAATCCTGCACGTCCTCCACGGTTCGCTGATGATTCCGGACGTCGGCCGCCAGATCGTCGGCTGGATCGGGGTGGCAATGCTCCTCTCCGCTCTGACCGGCCTTTGGCTGTGGTGGCCGCTCAGCGGCCGCTTCAGCCGCGGGCTGCGCTGGCGGCGGCGCGCCGGGACCGAGGCCAATCTCCACTACCAGAGCGGCTTCTGGATCGCTTTGCCCCTGGCCGTGCTGTCCTTCACCGGAGCCTGGATTTCCTTCCCGGCCTTCTTCGCCGCTTTGTCCGGCGATCCCGCGGGCCCATCCATGGCGGAGCGGATGCGGCGAACGGCGGCGCTTCCGGCGGCGGAGACCAGGATGAGTCCCGAGGCTGCCCTGGCCTCGGCGCGGCCGCTCGCTACCGGCGGCCTCGTCGGCCTGACCTGGCCCGGCGGGACGGAGCCGAAGTGGAAGATCGCCTTCGCCCGGCCGGGCGGCACGTCCGAGGTGACGGTCGACGACCGCTCCGCCGCGGCGACCCCGCCCGGGGCCCCCCGGCCCGAGACGACGGCCCGGCTGATGCGCCGAATCCACGACGGCACCGGCATGGGCGCGCCGTGGCAGATCGTCATCTTCGTCGGCGGCCTGATCCCGGCCCTGCTTGCGGTCACCGGGATCCTGATGTGGCTCCACGTCCGCCGCGGGAGGTCGAGGGCCCGGGTCGCGGCGCAGGAGGAGAGTCCTCAGACTCCGTGATAGGCCCGGTACCATTCGACGAATCGCGGCACGCCTTCGTCGATCGCGGTGGTCGGGGCGAAGCCGAGGTCGCGCTCGATCGCGCTGATGTCGGCATAGGTGTCGCGGACGTCGCCCGGCTGCATCGGCATCAGTATTTTCTCCGCCTTGCGGCCGCAGGACTGCTCGATCAGCTCGATCATCCGGGTCAGCTCCTCGGAGCAGTTGTTGCCGATATTGTAGACCCGGTGGGGGCCGCGGCTGCCGCCCGCCTTGGGCTCCCCGTCGTCGGGCGGCGGGTTGTCGAGTGCGGCGACCACTCCGGTGACGATGTCGTCCACATAGGTGAAGTCGCGCCGCATATTGCCCTCGCCGAAGACCTGGATGGGTTCGCCGGCGAAGATCGCCTTGGTGAACAGCCACATCGCCATGTCGGGCCTGCCCCAGGGGCCGTAGACGGTGAAGAAGCGAAGCCCCGTCTGCGGCAGTCGGTAGAGATGGGCGTAGGTTTCGCTCATCAGCTCGTCCGCCTTCTTGGTCGCGGCGTAGAGCGAGAGCGGATGATCGACCCGGTCCTCGACCCGGAAAGGCAAGGTGTCGTTGCCGCCGTAGACCGACGAGGAGGAAGCGTAGACGAGGTGCGAGAGGCCGCGGCCTCGGGCGACCTCCATCAGATTGACGTGGCCGACCAGGTTCGACTGGACGTAGGCGCGCGGATTCTCGATCGAATAGCGCACCCCGGCCTGGGCGCCGAGGTGGACGATCCGGTCGAATTCCGTGCCGTCCAGCGCCCGCTCGAGCGCCTCGTTGTCGGCGAAGTCGGTCTCGATCGAGGTGAAAGCCTCGTCATGGTCGCGGCGCAGCTTCGAATCGCGATCCCGCTTCAGGGACACGCTGTAATAATCGTTGAAATTGTCGATTCCGACGACCTCGTCGCCGCGGCTCAGGAGACGGTCGGCAAGGTGATGGCCGATGAAGCCGGCAGCGCCGGTCACGAGGATTTTCATTGAGGGTTCCTGCGATGATGGTCACGGCCGCTTAAAGCTGCCGCTCCGGGTTTCCAAGCCGCGGCGGCGCCAGGGCTCCGCGCCGGCTGCTCAGTCATATTCGTCGATCAAAAGTCCTTCGAGCATGGCCGGATCGAGCACCACGATGCCCTTCTCCTTCGCCACCTGGGCCCGCTCGCCATAGCTGTCGTCGACGAAAATCGCCTTGTCGGACTCGATATAGTCCGATTTGCGCTCGCCCTTCGTGAGGTGGAACACGGCGTCGAAGAGCGTGGGCATCCGGTGCTCCGCGAGCGTCTCCTCGATCACCCGCCCGTGGCGGGTGATCAGATAGACCGGCTTGCCCCTTTCGATGCACTGATGCACGAACTGGAGCGCGATCATGTTGACCCGGCCCTTGACGAACAAGGTGTCGTCGAAGTCGAGATAGACGCTGTCGTAGTCGAGATCGGTCCGGTAGCGATTGCTCAGAACCCGATCGACCTCCACCTCGTAGGGCTGCTCGAGGATCGAGATCGGCAGCCTCTCCATCTCGAACAGGCTGAGCAAAGGGAAATTGATCCCCTTCACCCGGTGCGCCGACATCGAGCCGGGAATTCGGGGAGCCACTTCCAGCAGTGCCAGTTCGCCGTCCGCGGCCCGCCTCAGCTGAAAGAACCAAGCGCCGCGCATGGCAAGCGCTTCGCCGATCCGGGCCGCGATCTCCCTGGCCTCCGGAAGGTCGACGGTCCGGGTATGGACCGCGATTCCGTTCTTGAGCCGAAGCCTGACCCGAGCGCCGGCGAAGAGCAGCCCGCGCTCGCGATCGGAGAAGCAGTCGATCGTGAATTCCTCCCCGGGCAGATATTCGCAGATCAGCGGATCCGGCAAGGCGGCGACGGCCTGAACGAGAGCCTCGGGCGTTTGCGCCAGCGAGGTTCCGACCGAGCCCGCGCCGCGATCCGGCTTGACGAACACCGGCAGCCGGCCGAGCGCCTCGTCATAAGTGAAGATCCGGGGAACGCGCACCACGTCCCGCAGCCGTTCGTAGGTGCGCGACTTGAAACGGGTGATTTCGCAGGCCTCGCGGCCCGGAAGCACGATCGCGGCGCCGCCAATCGTCTCGCGACCGGCCAGGGCGAGGATCACGTCGTCATTGGCCGGATAAAGATAGTCGATGCGCTCGTCGGCGCAGATACGCTCCACCGCTTCGAGCCGTCCCTCCGCGCCGGCGGCGGGAATCTCGACGAGATGGGCGAAGGCGAAACGTCCGGGATTGGAGCCGGGCGAGACTGCCCCGATCACCACCGCCTCCTTGCAGTGGCGAAGCGACCGGCCGATTTCCAGGCCGATCTCGGTGCCGGCGGGAAAGACGAGGACCCGGCGGGGCTCCATCAGCCGCGCCCCAGCTCGGCGAGCAGGGGATCGTCGCCATGAAGGCAGAAATTGTTGCCGAAGTGCATTCGGCCGTCGCGGCTCGGCTCGAGCTCCGGGGAAAGGAAGACGTAGCCGGCCGCGATGAGCTCGCTTTCCAGCCCTTCTTCATCCTCGTCGTTTTTCTCGATCATGAGCCGCGGCCTTGCGCTTCGAAGCACCGACTTCATGCCGCGCACGACCAGCAGCTCGGCCCCTTCGACATCGATCTTGATGAAGTCCGGCACCAGGCCGCGGTCGGCGCAGAAAGCGTCGAGAGTCGTCGCTTTGACGGTCACCTCGGCCCGCTCGAGCGCGATTCCGGTGCGGCCCGCGTTGGCCTCCAGAACCTTGAAATCGGACACCAGGGAGTTGTTCTGGCCGGTCAGGTTGTCGCAGTAGAAGGTCACCGTCCCTTCCTCGTCGGAAACGGCGCGGTCGACCCATTCGACATTGTCGAGACCGGCGATGTTGCGATGGAGGTATTTGTGGTTGTTGGGGCCGGGCTCGAACACGATCACCCGTCCCTTCGGGCCCGCCAGCGACGCGAAATACATCGAGATGTAGCCGATATGCCCGCCGACCTCGATCACCGTCCCGCCCTTCGGGATCAGCCGCGCGAACGCTTCCATCGTCTCACGCTCTCGCGCCCGTCCGTGGTACCAATAGCCCTTGTGCTGGAACAGGCTGAGATAGACGCGCGCTCCTGGCAGCCAATGGTGCCGGACGGTCAAATCAAAGCTGAACCGCTTCATCAGCGGCAGCACGATCTTCCTCAGCGTCATATTCTCGTAGAGCATCGCGTCTCTTGCTTTCGGTTCACGCCGCGGCCCAGCCGGCAGGGGGGTGGAGCAGGCTGCGCCGTCACGGCATTCTTGGATGTCTGCTGCCCGGGCGCCGGAAATGGAAGTGTGCGCCCTTAAAGGAGGCTCTTCTGGATGCCAAGCCGGGCCGGATCGTTTCCCGGACCGGGCCGGGGTCCCGCGCGCTGCAGGAAAACTAGGACTCGCGTGCCTCGATGTACCACCTCTCCTCGCCTTCGAGGCCGATCGCGGTCAGGGTGCCGGAGCGGTAGGCGCCGGTATCGACTGCGATCCGGTTGGGATGCTCCTCGGGCCGGTCCACGATCGTATGGCCGTGGACGACGACGACTCCGTGGTCGCTTCGGTCGTCGAGAAAGCCCTCGCGAATCCACCGAAGGTCGCGGCTGACCTGCTTGTCGAGGGCGACGCCCGGACGGATGCCGGCATGAACGAACAGATAGTCGCCGAAGCGGAAGCTGTCGTGCATCTCGTCCAGGAAGCGGATGTGGCTCTCGGGCACCTGGTGGATCAGCCGCTCCATGATCGCCGTCGGAGTGGCGTTCAGCATCCAGCCGGTGGTGAGGCCGTAGCTTTGCGCGCATTCGGTGCCGCCGTACGTGAGCCAGCTCTGGACGCTCGAATCGTCGCCGCCAAGCACGCCCAGGAAGAATTCCTCGTGATTGCCCTTCAGGAACACGTTGCGGGCGAAGGCCGGGGGACGATCGACGAGGAGGTCGACGACTCCGCGGCTGTCGGGCCCGCGGTCGACGAGATCGCCGAGGAAGACCAGCCAGGTCTTGGCCGGCCCGCGCCGGGCATCGTCTTCCTCGATCCGGGCGAGCAGCTCGACGAGGAGGTCGAGACGGCCGTGGACGTCGCCGATCGCGTAGGCGCGGCCGCCGGCCGGGCCGCTTCGCCCCCGGGACGACCGGCTCTTCGAAAACAGGCGACTCAACACTGACTGCGGCTCCGGGCGACGTTCGGGCGCCGATATTTGGTGTTTTGTCGAAGTTGCAAGCCTTTAGCCCCGGAAAACGCCGGACTATGGACGGGCATGGAGAAATAAGCTAAGCGGCGCAACGAGATACAGGCGGCTCGCCTTGAGGGGCGGCGCGGGCACCGATTCCGCGGGGAGGGGTGTGCGCCGAATCGGCGATTGGGCTGTTCCACGGAAGCCATGGATTGTGTAGAGGGCCGTCGGCCCGCGACCGGAGAAAGATGAACATGCGAGCGTTTCGGCATGAAGAGCGTGATTCCCCATTCGGCCGGATGCTGCGAGGCGCGGTCATGATCGTCGCGGCGCTCGCCATGTCCGCCTGCGCAAAGGGACGGGGCGGAACGGTTCCCTACGCTCCGGCCAACTTCGTCGCGCCCGACGCCCAGGCCGAGCCGGTCGCCTCGGCGTCGCAGCCGATCGGTGCGCTCGACGAGCTCAACATCTCGGTCTTCCAGGTCGAATCGCTGACCGGCGAATTCAAGGTCGATGCCAACGGCAAGATCGATTATCCCCTGCTCGGCGAAGTGCAGGCGCAGGGGCGCACGACGGAGGAGCTCCGGCAGACTCTCGTGGCCGGTCTTTCGCAGAAATATCTCCAGTCGCCCAACGTCCAGATCGCGATCAAGGAGCGGGCGGAGCAGAAGGTCACCGTCGACGGCGCCGTCACCCAGCCCGGCATCTACGCCGTCAAGGGTCCGACGACCCTGATCCAGGCGGTCGCCCTGGCGCGCGGCACCACCCAGGACGCCAATCCTTCGCGGGTCTACGTGTTTCGCACCATCCAGGGCAAGCGCGTGGCCGGCGCCTTCGATCTCAAGATGATCCGCCGCGCCCAGGCCGAGGACCCGATCATCTACGGCAACGACATCGTCGTGGTCGACGGCGACAGTTCGCGTCAGATGATCCAAACCCTGCTACAGACCGTCCCGGTGCTCGGCCTGCTGCGCCCCTATTGAGGCGGCCCCCAGCGAATTAGAAGACAGGATTCGAAGATCATGAATAATCATGGGGGATATCTCCCGAACCAGGGCGCCGTAATGCCTTTCGATCCGAGCGGACGGCTGCCGGCGCATACCGGACTGACCGACGTCGCCTTCGGCCGGCCGGGCAAGGGCGATTCCCGGTTCGACGTCAACGAGATCTGGCGGATCGTCGCGAAATGGTGGTGGCTGATCGCGGGAATCGCGGTCGCCTGCCTGCTTGCCGCGATCGTCATCTCGCTGATGATCACCCCCCTCTATCGGGCCCAGGCGACCATCGAGGTCAATCCCGAGGGCGTTCAGGTCGTCGGCAAGGAGATCGGCGAGGTCCAGCCGAACCAGATGGACGCTCGCGCCTTCCTCAACACCCAGGTCGGCCTTCTCAAGAGCCGCTCGCTGGCGGAGCGGGTCGCCCGCAGCACCAACCTCGCCAATAACGAGGCCATGTTCGAGCAGGACATGTCGCGCCAGGCTCGCGAGAGCGCCGCCGCCTCGCTGGTGCAGGGCAGCGTCGCGGTCGAGGCGCAGCGCGACAGCAGCCTGATCGCCATCGCCGTGGAGAGCGACGATCCCGATCGCGCGGCCCGGCTCGCCAACGCCTATGCCGACAATTTCATCCAGTCGAACATGGAGCGACGCTACGAGGCGACCTCCTACGCCCGCAACTTCCTTCAGCAGCGCATCGCGGCCGTGAAGACCAGGCTCGAGCAGTCCGAGCGGCAGCTTGTGGCTTATGCGAAGGCGCAGGGGATCCTTACCCTGGCCGTCGACACCGGTGGAACCGGAAGCGTCCGGCAGGAGCAGTCCATCGACGCCGCCACCCTGATCCAGACCAACAACGCGCTCGCCCAGGCGAAAAGCGACCGGATCGCCGCCGAGCAGGCCTTCCGCCAGGGCGCCGGCGCCCAGTCGCGCGCGGCCGCGATCAACGACCCCACCGTCCAGGCGCTGGGGCAGCAGCGTGCCAAGCTCGAGGCGGAATATCAGCAGAAGCTCGCGCTCTTCAAGCCGGACTTCCCCGAAATGGTGCAGCTTCGAAGCCAGATCGATTCCCTCGAAAAGGAAATCGGCCGGCAGAGGAGCAACGTCTCCGGCTCGGCCTCCGGCACTCTCCAGGCCGATTATCAGGCAGCGCTCGCCCGCGAGAATGCGCTCCAGGCCAAGGTGAACGAAGGCAAGGCCGGCCTGATGGCGTTGCGCGAGCGCAGCATCCAGTACACCATCCTCCAGCGCGAGGTGGACACCAACCGCAGCCTCTACGACGCCCTTCTCCAGCGCTTCAAGGAAGTCGGCGTGGCCGGCGGCGTCGGGGCGAACGTGGTGTCGGTGGTCGACAGGGCGCAGGTGCCGAACGAACCGTTCGAGCCGAACCTGCCGCTCAATATCGTGATCGGCCTCGCCATCGGGCTCATGCTCGGTCTCGGCACCGCCTTCTCGATCGAGTGGATCGACGACACGATCAAGACCCCGGACGATGTCGGAACCAAGCTCGGTCTCGCCTCTCTCGGAGTCATTCCCGGCGTCGGCAAGGGGCTGGCGGTGCGCGAGCAGCTCGAGGATCCGCGGTCGCAGATCTCCGAGGCCTATCAGTCGGTCCGGACCGCGCTTCAGTTTTCGACCGACCACGGCGTTCCGCGAAGCCTGCTGGTGACCAGCACCCGCGCTTCGGAGGGCAAGTCGAGCACCGCGCTCGCGCTTGCCCAGACGCTGGCCAGTCTCGGCCCGTCGGTCCTGCTGATCGACGCCGATCTGCGCAAGCCGACCTTCCGCGGCCCGACCTCGACCAGCCAGGGCCTGTCCACCCTTCTGGCCGGATCCGAAAAGGTCGCCGAGTGCGTCCATCCGACCCAGATGGAGCGGCTGTTCCTTCTGCCGAGCGGCCCGATCCCGCCGAACCCGGCCGAGCTGCTCGCCACCGGCCGGTTCAGGGAGATACTGGACGAGGCGCTCCAACGCTTCGACCACATCATCATCGACAGCCCGCCCGTGCTCGGTCTCGCCGACGCTCCGATGCTTGCGTCGAGCACCGAGGGCACGCTGATGGTAATCGAGGCCGGCGCCATCCGCCGCGCCGCGGCGCTCAACTCGGTCAACCGGCTGCGCGCGTCCGAAGCCCGGCTGATGGGCGCCATCCTGACCAAGTTCAACGCCCTCAAGGTCGGCTACGGATATGGCTACGGATACGGATACGGCGAGGACGCCTATGCCTATCGCGAGGGCGACTCGCCGAAGAAGCAGATCGAGCTTCTGAAAGGCTGATCGTGGCCGCTGCCGCACAGGGGGAGGACCGAAAGGCCGGGCGGCGCATCGCCGCCTGGGCGGTAACCGCGGCGTCGCCGCTGATCGCCTGGCTGATCGTCAAGGCCGCCGCCTCGGGCTTTTCGATGTCGACGGCCGTCGCCATGGCGCCGCTGCCGCCCGAAAATCCGGCGCCGACGCTCAAGATCCTCGCCACCGCCGCGCAGCAGCCGACGATCCGGATGACCGACGAGATGCAGCGGGAGGCGATCGACGGCCTCGCGAGCCTGCCTCTGGCCTTCGAACCTTTCTTCGTCGCGGCCAGGGCGGCCGAGCAGAAAGGCGACCTTCGCCGCGCCATCGCCCTGATGGAGGAGGTACGGCTCCGCCGCTACTCGCATCCGGCGGCCCGGATGCAGCTGATGATCTATTACATCAGGGCCGAACGATTTCCCGAGGCGCTTTCGGAAATAGACTTCGTCCTGCGCCGCAACGCGGAGTTGCGGGCGGGGCTGCTTCCCGAGCTCACCAAGCTCGTCGGCGATCCGCGCGGCCGGGCCGCGCTGGCGACCATCCTCGCGAGGGATCCTACCTGGAAGGAGGACTTTTTCGCCGCCGCCGGGAAGCGCAAGCTCGCCACGAGCGACGCGCGCGACCTGTTCGAACGCATCCGCAAGCTGAAGCCGAACGGGGACCTGATGCTCGAGCGCCAGCTCATCCTCGAGACCCAGGCTTCTTCGGGCGATTATGTCGGTGCCCGGCAGACCTGGCTCGCCGCCCTTCCGGAGCGGGAACGCGAGGCCAACCGAATCATGTTCGACGGAGAGTTTCGCGGCCTTCGCGCCCCCGGCCCCTTCGGCTGGACCTTCCACGACGTCGAGGCCGGGCGCGCCGAGCCCGCCAAGGACGGCCAGCGCACCTATCTCGACGTCGCCTATTTCGGCGGCCGCGGTCTGATCCTCGCCCAGCAGGTGCTGGCTCTGCCGACCGGTCGCCACACCCTGAGCGTCATCGCCCGCAGCCCCAATGGAATCACGTCCGGCCGTATCTTCTGGCGGCTGACCTGCCTGCCCGGCGGGAACCAGATCGGCCTGCTCGACATGGGCCGGGCCGGCGCCGACAATCGCCGGTTCAGCACGGACTTCAATATCCCCGCGGGCTGCCCGGGCCAGTCGCTTAGCCTGGTCGCCGAGCCGGGCGATGTCGCCGCCGTGGTCAACCTCGAGATCGCGCGAATGGAGATCGGCCGATGAGGGGCGGCTTCTGGACCGTGGCGGCGGGCCTTTATCTCGCCGCCTGCCTGCTGCTCGGCGGCGCCAGCGCGGCGGGCGCGGCGGCGAACGCGTTCCTCCAGCTCGTCGCCCTGGGCCTGATCCTGGCCCTCCTCTGGCGGCGGGATTTCGCGCTGCCGGACGGGGCGGCAGGGCCGCTTTGGATCGGCGGCGCCTTGCTTGCCGTCGGCCTGCTCAGCCTGGTCCCCCTTCCCGCGGGCTTCGGATCGGGTCCGCTGCGCGGCGAGGTGATCGAGGCGTTCCGGCTGATCGGGATGGAGCCGCCGGCGCTCTCCGCCTCGCTCGCGCCGTCCTCGACCCTGAACTCGCTGCTTCATCTCCTGCCCGCGGCGGCGATGTTCCTGCTCGTGCTTCGTCTGCCCAACGAAGACAGGCGGCTGCTTCCGACGATATTGCTCGCGGTGGCCGGCGCCTCGATTTTGCTGGGCGCCTTCCAGCTCATGGGCGGACCGGATTCGCCGCTGCGATTCTACAGCATAACCAACCGGTCGTCGCCGGTCGGCTTCTTCGCGAACGTGAATCACGAGGCGACCCTGTTGCTTTGTGCGCTACCTCTTGTCGCGGTCCTCGCCGGCCGGATGGCCACCCGCCGCTCGCGGTCCAAGCGGAGCGGGGGAGCGATCGTCAGCGTCTCCATCGCGATCTTCATCATCGCCGGAATCGCCGTCAGCGGGTCAAGCGCGGGCTACGGCCTCGCCGTGCCGACGGCCTTGGCCAGCTTCGTCATCTACCGACGCACCGTCGCCGGCAAGGTCGCGAAGGGCTGGTGGGCCGCGCTCGCCGTCCTGGCGCTGCTGTTCACCTATGCCGGGGTGCAGGGCCCGCTGGGCAAGGAGAATTTCGAAGCGGAAGTCACCGACCATCCTTCGAGCCGGCGCGTCCTCGCCTCGACGACGACCGAGATCATCGAGGACAGCTTCCCGGTCGGCACCGGACTCGGCACCTTCTCGACGGTCTATCGGCGCTACGAGGATCCGAGCAAGGTTACCCGGCAATTCGCGAACCATGCCCATAACGACTATCTGGAAGCGGTGCTCGAGCTCGGCCCGGCAGGCCTTCTGCTCATTATCGCCTTCCTGTTCTGGTGGGGTCGGCGGTCCTATCTCGCCTGGACCCGCGACTTCGAGGGCGCGGCGCTCGCCCGGGCGGGTTCGGTGATGATCGGGGTCGTGCTCGCCCATTCGATCGTCGATTATCCGATGCGGACGGCCGCGATCGTCGCGGTCTTCGCTTTCGGCTGCGCACTGCTGGTGCCGCCGCCGGTCCGGCGCTCCAGGGAGCCTGCCGAGGAAGATAATTCGGCACCGCTGCGGCATATCGAAGCCTGACGCGCCGATCGGCAATGCGGGGCGGAGCGCGCCCGCGTCTTATTCGATCTGGGTCAGGACGAAGGCATAGGCCTCCGCGACCTCGCGCAAATGCTCCCAGCGGCCGGACTTGCCGCCGTGCCCTGCGCCCATGTTGATCTTGAGGAGCAGGAGATTGTCGTCGGTCCGGGTCGCTCGAAGCTTGGCTGCCCATTTGGCGGGCTCCCAGTAAGTCACCCGAGGGTCGTTGAGGCCGCCGGTGATGAGCATCGGCGGATAGGCTTGCGGCTTCACCTGATCGTAGGGGCTGTAATCGCGGATCAGCTCGAACGCGGCCTTGTCCAGGATCGGATTGCCCCATTCGGTCCACTCGCCCGGAGTGAGCGGAAGGCTCTCGTCCAGCATGGTGTTGAGCACGTCGACGAAGGGTACGTCGGCGACCACGGCGCCCCAAAGCTCCGGATCGGTGTTGACCGCCACGCCCATCAACTCGCCTCCGGCCGAGCCGCCGGAAATGGCGATTTTGCCGGGACGGCTGAAACCCAAAGCGATCAGGCCCCTGGCGACGTCGACGAAATCGTTGAACGTGTTGACCCTGTTTTCGAGCTTGCCCTGGAGGAACCAGTCGTAGCCGAGGTCGTCGCCGCCGCGGATGTGGGCGATGGCATAGGCATAGCCGCGGTCGAGCAGGCTGATCGCGCTAGTCGAGAAGCTCGGCGGCACGGCATAGCCGTAGGCGCCGTAGGCGTAGAGGAAGAGCTTGCCCTCGCCGTCCTTCCTGAAGCCCTTGCGGTAGACGATGGAGACCGGCACCTTCTTGCCGTCCCGCGCCGCAAGCATCAGCCGCTCGCTCTCATATTGCGACGAATCGTAGCCGGACGGGACCTCCTGGACCTTCAGCACCTCCAGCCGCCGCTCCGCGGGATGATAATCGTAGACCGTCGCCGGAGTGACCATCGAGGAATAAGTGAGCCGGTAGGCCGCAGGCGCGAATTCGGGATTGTTGCCGAATCCGGCCGTATAGGCGGCCTCTCCGAACGGAATGCGCTCCTCGTTTCCGTCGTAGGAGCGAAGCCGCAGCTGGTCGAGGCCGTCGACCCGTTCCGAAATGGCGAGATGGTCGCGATAGGCGGTGTGGCCCTTCAGATAGACCCGGTCCGAGCCGGGGATCACGGTCGTCCACTCCCCCGGAGCCGCCGGATCGGCCTCGGCGATCCGGAAGTTCACATGCTCGTCGTTGGTCAGGATCCACAGCTTGCCGTGGGCCGAATCGGCGGAATAGCGCCTGTTCTCCAGGCGCGGCGAGATGAGCGTGAGCGGCGCCGTCGGGTCGCTCGCGGGGACGAACCTCACTTCGCTGGTGCTGTTGTCGCCGGTGCCGATGAAGATGAGGCTTTCGTCCTGCGAGAGAGCGACCCCGACGCTGAAGCCGAGCTCCTCGGTCTCTTCGTAGAGCGTGACGTCTTCGGAGGTCGGCCTGCCCAGGCGGTGGTAGCGTGCGCGATAGCTTCGCCAATGCTCGTTCACCTCGGTGAAGACGATCCCCCGGCTGTCGCTGGTCCAGACGGGATGGCCGATGGCGACGTCGGTGACGGTCTCGATATCCTCGCCGGTGGCGAGGTCGCGGATCCGAAGGTCGAACCGCTCCGAGCCGCTGTCGTCGACGAGGGTGGCGGCGAGCCGGCCGTCGGGGCTGATCTCGATCGCTCCGGCCTTGAAATATTCCTTGCCCTCGGCCTCGACCGGCTCGTCGAAGATCACCTGGGCCTCGCCCCCCGCGACCGGCCTTCGGTACCAGGTGCGATATTGCATGCCCGGCCTGAACGCCCACCAGTAGAGCCAGTCGCGCTCCCGCACCGGGACCGAGGATTCATCCTCCTTGATCCGGCCCTTCATCTCCTCGAACAAAGTGTCGACGAGCGCCGAGTGCGGGGCCATCGCTGCCTCGAAATAGGCGTTCTCCGACTTGAGGTAGGAGAGGATCTCCTCGTCCTCGACATTCGGATAGCCCGGGTCCCTGAGCCAGGCATAGGGGTCCTCGATCGTGTGGCCGTGGCGTTCGTAGCGGTAGGGGCGCGGTTCGGCGCGGGGCGGGGCTGGAAGGGTCATGCTCTCTTTCGTGACGAAGCGTGCTGGTCTATCGCACAAGCCAATAGCGCCGCCCGAGGAATTTGCCATGTCGACCTACGAAGCCCGTCTCGCCGCACTGCGCGAGCAGCTCAAGTCGGACCGCCTCGACGGCTTCGTCGTCCCGCTGACCGACGAGCACATGTCCGAATATGTCGGAAGCTACGCCCAGCGCCTCGCCTGGCTGACCGGCTTCCAGGGCTCGGCGGGCTCGGCGGCGGTGCTTCCGCAGGAGGCGGCGATCTTCACCGACGGGCGCTACACGATCCAGGTCCGAGACCAGGTCGACGGCAAGCTGTGGAGCTACCAGTCGGTGCCGGAGACCAGCGTCGCCGACTGGCTCCAGGCCAACGCCCCCGACGGCGGCCGGATCGGCTACGACCCCTGGCTTCACACCAAGGATTGGGTGAAGCGGGCGAAGGAGGCGCTGGCCGACAAGGGCGCCGAGCTGGTCCCGGTCCAGCGCAACCCGATCGACGCCGTCTGGGCCGACAAGCCGGAGCCCTCCAAGGCGCGGCTCGCCGTCCATCCCGACGATTTCACAGGCAAATCCTCCGCGGCCAAGCGACAGGAAATGGCGGACTGGCTCCACGAGCAGAAGGCCGACGCCGCCGTGCTCTCGGCGCTCGATTCGATCGCCTGGACCTTCAACGTGCGGGGGGAGGACGTCGAGCATACGCCGGTCGCCCTCTCCTTCGCGCTGGTCAACTCGGACGGCACCGCCGACCTGTTCGTCGCCTCGGAGAAGATCGGCGACGAGGTCCGCCAGCATCTGGGCAACGGCGTAAGGGTCCACGAGCGTCACCAGTTCGAGCCGCATCTGCGTTCGCTCGCCGGCAAGACCGTGGTCGCCGATCCCGAACGGGCCGTCCACGCCATCTTCGAGGCGCTGGAGAAAGCGGGGGCCAGGATCGTCCAGAAGCGCGACCCCGCGGTGCTTCCCAAGGCGATCAAGAACCGGGCCGAGATCGACGGCCATCGCGCCGCCCAGGCGCGCGACGGCGCCGCCTTGAGCCGTTTCCTGCACTGGCTTTCGATCGAGGCTCCGAAGGGGAATGTCGACGAGCTGATTGCGGTCGACAGGCTCCAGGGCTTCCGCCAGGCCTGCGGCGACCTTCGCGACACAAGCTTCGACACCATCTCGGGCGCCGGCCCCAACGGCGCCATCGTCCATTATCGGGCGAGCGAGGAGACCAATCGCAAGCTGGAGATGAATTCGATCTACCTGGTCGATTCGGGCGGCCAATATCCGGACGGCACCACCGACGTGACCCGCACGGTGGTGATCGGCGAGCCGACCGCGGAGATGCGCGACCGATTCACGCGGGTTCTCAAGGGCCATATCGCCGTCGCCCGGGCGGTCTTTCCGGAAGGTACTCGCGGAAGCCAGATCGACAGCTTCGCCCGGCAATATCTGTGGCAGGCCGGCCTCGATTACGCCCATGGCACCGGCCACGGAGTCGGTGCCTATCTCGCCGTGCACGAGGGGCCGCAGCGAATCTCGCCGGCCGGATCGAGCCAGAGCGGAGGCGACGAGCCGCTGAGGGCGGGAATGTTCCTGTCCAACGAGCCCGGCTATTACAAGGCCGGCGAATACGGCATCCGGATCGAGAATCTGGTCCTGGTCGAGCCGCGCGAGGTCGCGGGAGCGGAAAAGAAAATGCTGGGCTTCGAGACCCTCACCTTCGCGCCGATCGACCGGAATCTCGTGGAGGTCGGGTTGCTTGCGCCCGAGGAGCGGGACTGGCTCAACGCCTATCACGCCAGGGTGCTGGAGGTGGTCGGACCGCAGCTGGAGGGCGAGGCGAAGGCCTGGCTGGAGGCGGGCTGCGCGCCGCTTTAGCTCCCCGGCGAAGGTCGGGGCCGAGCGGCGCCGTGGAAGGACTGGGCCCCGGCCTTCGCCGGGGAACGCTAGCTCTCGTTACCGTCGGCGTCTTTCCCCTCCCCCCGCGCCTGCGCCTTCCTGCGCCGCAAGTTCTCCCGAAGCGCCTCGGCCAGCCTTTTCTCCCGTTCCTCGTCACGTTTCGCCATGACTTACCTTGACATTCCACCGCCCTCCCGGCCATAGCGCCGCCTCTCCCGATGGGAAGCCCCACTGGCGAGTATGCTGCCGTAGCTCAGTGGTAGAGCGCATCCTTGGTAAGGCTGAGGTCGTGAGTTCAATCCTCACCGGCAGCACCATTCGCCCCGGCCCCCGCCCTCAGCGCGGCGCGTTTCTCACGATCATGTCGAGCACGGCCGGGTGGAGCGGGCGGACGAACTCGCAGCCGAGCAGATGGCCCTTCATCCACACCACTCGCGAGTGGAGCGATTCGAGGCCTGGCAGCTTCAGCCAGATGTCGGTGCCGTTCATCAGCTCGAGATGGGTTGCGGCCCGGAAGCCGGTGACGGAAAGATCGAGCACCTGCACCGTGACCGCGTGGGCGCCGCGCTGCCGGAGGCCCGCGCCGAGAACGACGTCGGCCCGCGCGGCGCGGCGGCCGTCACAGTCCGGTGAGGTCGAAAGCTCGGCGGTGAAGCTCATCTCGAAGGCTCACTCCCCCGGGATTGCGATGCCGACCGAGGCACCCCAGAGGCGGGCGATCTGCTTTTCATGTTGGCTCATCTGCTCGCCGAAGAGGCGCGGGCGGCGGAAGCGGGGCTGATTCTGGTCGCTCGTGGTACGCTTCAGCTGCACCAGCACCTCATGCTCGTCGATCATGTAGGCGAATTCGAGACCTACCCTGTCCGAGCCCGTCCAGGCGACCCGCGCAGGGATGCTGGTCGAACCGCGATTGAACATGAGTTCGGTGCCGACCGGCGGCGGAGTCTGGCACTCGACCAGCGCCCCCTTGCGGGAAAGGTCCCGAAGCCGAGCGTCGATCTCCCCGTTCGCCGTCTGCAGCTTCGCGGCGAGCAGGACTCGCGCCCGCTTGGCCTGACGCTTGCCCGCCACCGGACCGTCGACAAAATTCTCTACGCCCATGCCGTCATTTCCTCAGTCGCTCTCGGCGGAGAGGAATAGGCGCAAGGCACCTAAATTGTAGTAAACGGGGACGGCATTTTCGCACCGCCGCTTCGCGGTCGCCCGGAGACGGGCGATCCTGGCCATTGCCGGTATCGAGTACGGACCCTAAGGCCCCGCCATGCGCTTTTTCTCCGACAATGCGGCGGCGGCCTGCCCCGAGGCGCTGGCCGCGATCGTCGCCGCCAACCGGCTCGACACCGCCTATGACGGCGATTCCTGGAGCGCCCGGCTCGACGACTCCTTCTCGGAGCTGTTCGAGACGAGGGTGACTTCGCTCTGGGTGGCGACCGGGACGGCGGCGAACGCTCTGGCGCTCGCGGCGCTTTGCCCGTCCTACGGAAGCATCGTCTGCCATCGCGACGCGCATATCCAGAACGACGAATGCGGCGCCCCCGAATTCTACACCCACGGCGCCAAGCTCCTGCTCGGCGAAGGCGAAGGCGCCAAGCTGACTCCGGCGACGGTGACGGCCCTGCTCGAAACGGTGCGAAACGACGTCCACCAGACCCAGCCGGCGGCGCTCTCGATCACCAACGCGACCGAATATGGTCTCCTCTACTCGGCCGGGGAGACCGCCGCGCTGGGCGAGCTTGCCCGGGCGCGGGGCCTCGGCTTCCACGTCGACGGCGCGCGCTTCGCCAACGCCGTGGTCGGCACCGGGGCTTCTCCGGCCGACCTGACCTGGCGGGCCGGGGTGGATGCCCTTAGCTTCGGATTCGTCAAGAATGGAGGGATTTCGGCGGAGGCCCTGATCTTCTTCGGGGAGGGGCACCGCCAGGCGACCTTGTACCGCCGCAAGCGGGCCGGGCATCTGCTCTCCAAGGGCCGTTATCTGGCCGCCCAGCTCCTCGCCATGATCGAGGACGGCGTCTGGCTTCGCAACGCCCGGGCCGCCAACTCCGCCGCCGCCAGGCTGGCCGAGGCGGCGGGGCCGGGGAGGCTGGTGCTTCCGGTCGAGGTGAACGAGATTTTCCTCAAGGCGACGCCCGAGGAAGCGCGGAAGCTTCGCGACCAGGGCTTCGACTTCTACGATTGGGGGCCGGGCGAGGCGAGGCTGGTGACGGCATGGGATTCGAACCCGGAGCATGTCGACGCCCTCGCCGCCGCGATCCGGGCGCTGTGAGCGACCCTCGTCGTCCCAGCGAAGGCCGGGACCTCGGCGAGAATAAGGCGCCGGGCCTTTCACCCCCCGGGGCCCCAGCCTGCGCTGGGGCGACGGACCTTGCCCCGAGCATGCTCCAGCCCCGGATCCTGATTCCCTTCCTCCTCGTCACCCTGATCTGGAGCTCCACCTGGATCGTCATCAAGGACCAGCTCGGAACCGTGCCTCCGTCCTGGTCGGTGACATATCGGTTCGTCGTCGCGGCGGCGGCGATGTTCGCCTGGGCGGCGGCGAGCGGTGCGACCCTGCGGATCGGGCGGCGAGGCCATCTCCTCGCCGCCTTGTTCGGAATCCCGCAATTCTGCCTGAACTTCAATTTCGTCTATGCAGCGGAGCATCACGTCACCAGCGGACTGGTCGCGACCGTCTTCGCGCTGCTGATGGTCCCGAACAGTGCCTTGGCCTGGATATTCCTCAAGCAGAAGGTGACCTGGGGGTTCGTCGCGGGCTCGGCGATCGCCTGTGTCGGAGTCGCCTTGCTGTTCGTCCAGGAGATGCGCGCCAGCCCGACCTCTTCCGAGGAGGTGCTTCTCGGCATCGGACTTACATTGCTCGGAGTGCTCTCGGCCTCGGCGGCCAACATCCTTCAGGCCAGCCGGGGGGTCGCGATCATGCCGCTTGCCACCTTGCTCGCCTGGGGAATGGTCTACGGGGTTATCGCCAATGCCCTCTACGCCTGGGCGGTCGCGGGAGCGCCGGTGATCGAGACCCGACCGGCCTATTGGCTCGGACTCGTCTATCTCGGCCTGTTCGCCTCGGCGCTCGCCTTCCCGCTCTACTTCGCGGTGATGCGCTCCGTCGGCCCGGGCAAGGCCGCTTATTCGAGCGTCCTCGTTCCCATCCTCGCCATGGTCTTCTCGACCCTGTTCGAAGGCTATCGCTGGTCGACCCTCGCCGTCGCCGGAGGGCTGGTCGCTCTGGCCGGGCTGGTCATCGCACTGAGGTCGAGGGCGGCGGCGACGTGATTGCACCGCCCCGCCCCCGCGCCTAAGTCCGCGCCATGCTCGACATCCAGAACGCCGCCGCCGCTCCGCCCGCCGCCATACGCCGGGAGGATTACCGGGCGCCCGACTGGCTGGTCCCCTCGATCGAGCTGGAGTTCGATCTCGGGCCGGGGCGGACGAGTGTAAGGTCTCGGCTGAGCGTGATCCGCAACGGGGCGCACGAGCGGCCCCTCCGGCTCGACGCCCAGGGGCTGAAGCTGGTCGAGCTCAGCGTAGACGGCACGGCGGTGGATCATAGTTTCGAGGGCGAGGTTCTGACCGTGGCGCTCGGTGGTGGGACGGCGGTCGTCGAGACCGTCGTCGAGCTCGACCCCAGGGCCAACACCCAGCTCATGGGACTCTACGAATCGGGCGGAATCCTGTGCACCCAGTGCGAAGCGGAAGGGTTCCGCCGGATCACGCCCTTCCCCGACCGGCCCGACGTGCTTTCGCGCTACCGGGTGCGGATGATCGCCGACAAGGAGGCTTATCCGGTGCTCCTTTCCAACGGCAACCGGGTCGGCGCCGGCGGCCTCGACGGGGGCCGCCATTGGACCGAATGGGACGACCCCTTCCCCAAGCCCTGCTATCTGTTCGCTCTGGTCGCCGGCGACCTCGCCGCCAATCGCGACAGCTTCACCACCCGCTCCGGCCGAAAGGTCGATCTCGCAATCTGGGTGCGGGAGGGCGACCTGCCGAAGACCGAGCACGCCATGGAATCGCTCAAGGCTTCGATGAAGTGGGACGAGGAAGTGTACGGGCGGGAATATGACCTGGCCGTGTTCAACATCGTCGCCGTGGCCGATTTCAATTTCGGGGCGATGGAGAATAAAGGCCTCAACATCTTCAACTCGCGCTTCATCCTCGCCGATCCCGACACGGCGACGGATGCCGATTTCGACGCGGTCGCGGGCGTCGTCGCTCACGAATATTTCCACAATTGGTCGGGCAACAGGGTTACCTGCCGGGACTGGTTCCAGCTTTCGCTCAAGGAGGGCTTCACCGTCTTCCGGGACCAGATGTTCTCGGCGGACATGGGCTCGGCCGCGGTCAAAAGGATCGAGGACGTCAAGATGCTCCGGGCGACGCAATTTCCGGAGGACGGCGGCCCGCTCGCCCATCCGGTTCGTCCGGACTCCTATATGGAGATCGCCAATTTCTACACCGCGACCGTGTACAACAAGGGCGCCGAGCTGATTCGGATGCTCCACACCTTGCTCGGGCCGGAGCGGTTCCGGGCCGGGAGCGACCTCTATTTCGACCGGCATGACGGCCAGGCGGTGACCTGCGAGGATTTCGTCCTGGCGATGGAGGAATCGAGCGGCGAGGATCTGTCGCATTTCCGCTTGTGGTACGAGCAGGCGGGGACCCCGCGGGTACGGGCCGAGCTCGGCCTGGAAGAGGGCGCCGCGCTTCTCCGGCTCGCGCAGGAGGTGCCGCCGACGCCGGGCCAGCCGGTGAAGAGGCCGATGCCGATCCCCCTGCGAGTCGCTTTGTTCGCCCGGGACAGCGGCGAGAAGGTCGCGGAACGCATGGTGCTGCTCGACAAGGCCGAGGCCGAAGTCTCGTTCGACGACGTCGGGGACGGCGCGGTGCTGTCGATCAACCGCGGCTTCTCGGCGCCGGTGAGCGTGGAAACCGACCGTCCGGCGACCGACCTCGCCTTCCTCTCGGCCCATGACGACGATCCCTTCGCCCGCTACGAGGCGATGCAGCAGCTGATGCTCGACACCTTGCTGGTCGCGATCGGCTCGGGCCGGGCCGACCACAAACCGGTGGTCGACGCGGTTCGCCGGACCCTGGCCGACGAGACGCTCGACCCCGCCTTCACCGCCGACGCGGTGCTTCCGCCGAGCGAATCGTTCATCGGCGACCAGCTGGCGATGGTCGATCCGGAGGCCATTCGCGCCGCGCGGGATGCCCTGCGCGCCGATCTCGGCCGGGCGCTGGAGCCGCAATGGCGGGCCGCCTACGCCTCCACCGCCGCCAACCGCTACGAATATTCGCCGGCGGCCAAGGGCGCTCGGCGGCTGAGGACGGTGGCTCTCAACTATCTGATGGCGTCGGGGGCGAAAGACGCTCCCGCCCTCGCCCGGCGGCAATATGACGAAGCCGACAATATGACCGACCGCCAGGGAGCGCTCGGAGCCCTGGCGAGCTCGGACTCGGCCGAGCGCCACGGCGCACTCGCCGCTTTCTACGAGCGCTACCGAGCCGAGCCGCTGGTGCTGGACAAATGGTTCACCGTGCAGGCGCTCTCGACCAGGGACGATACGCTCGAGATCGTCGAGGGTCTGGCGAGGCACCCCGACTTCACCCTTTCCAATCCCAACAGGATGCGCTCGCTGGTCGGGGCCTTTTCCGCCAACCAGCGCGCCTTCCACGACCCCTCGGGCCGCGGCTACCGATTCCTCGCCGACATGATCCTGGCGGTGGACCGTCTGAACCCGCAGACGGCGGCTCGTCTCGTGCCGCCGCTCGGCCGCTGGCGCCGCTTCGATTCCGCCCGCCAGGATCTGATGAAGGCGGAGCTGGAACGGATCGTCGCCACGCCTGGCCTCAGCAAGGACGTGTTCGAGCAGGCCAGCAAGTCGCTGGGCTGAGTGCAGGTCGCCTCTAAGTCCACATTAACCATTGCAGGTTAAGCCCGACCGGACCGCGGTGGGGCGCGGGCAAGCGGAGGCGGCACCGGCGTGGGCGAAATGGGCGAGATCGAGCCGGAAGGCAGCGTCGAGGATCGAGTCGCACCGCGCACCAATTTGCTGCTCGCCGCGACCGCGGAGGTCGGCGGCCGGAGCCTGCCGATCCGAATCCGCAATCTCTCCGAAACCGGGGCCATGATCGAAGGCGCGGGCCTGCCCGAGGCAGGCACGGCGCTGATCCTGATGCGCGGCGATCTCCAGGTCGCGGCGACCGTCGCCTGGGCCGCGGGAAGCCGCCGGGGCGTAAGGTTCGGTGGGCCGACCCCGGTCAATGAATGGACCGGCGGCAAGCCGAGGGCGATCGACTGCACCGGCCTTCGCGACCAGCGGCGGGTCGACGCCATCCAGGCCGAGGCTCGCGCCCAGCCCGTGACCGGCCGTGCCCTGCGCTCGAACGAAGCTCCAGCGACTTCTCCCGCGTCTCAGGACCTCGACGCGAGGCTGGCCGACGAGCTCGGCTACGTCCAGCGGCTGCTCGAGGGCCTTGGCGACGAGCTCATCGCAGACCTCCTCCTCATCCAGCGCCACGGCAAGTCGCTCCAGAGCCTCGACCTGGTCGGCCAGATACTCGGCCACGTCGCCGCCATCCTCCGCGCCGACGACAAGGCCGCGGTCGTCGAGGACATCGGAATGGAGGATCTGCGGGCGCGGCTGAGGAGAAAGGCGATCTGAGTCGCTGAAAGGGCGCTCGAACCGCCGTCACCCCAGCGAAGGCTGGGGACCATGCGGAGTTGGGCAGGGGTCGCGGACTCAGAATGGATGCCAGCCTTCGCTGGCATGACGGGAGGACGCCGAACGTCAGCCGATCCAGTCCGCCACTTCGGCGGCCACCTGGTTCGCTGCCCGGTTGAGCGCCGCCGGGGCGTTGGCCGCGTCGATCGCCGCGACCGGCACCCGCGCCTCGAAGCGCCGGGTCTCGATCCGGTCCCCGCCGCGCGAGACGGCAGCGTCGTAGACCAGGACCGCTTCCATCCGGTCCGAATCGAGGCCGAAAGTCTTCAGGGTGCCGGTGAGGCGCTGGCCGGGATCGAAGGTGAATTGCTTGGGATCGAGCACGAGCCTGCCGGTCCTGGCGGCGATCGTCTCCGAGACCAGGCGGGCGAACAGGATGGAGGGCACCTCCACCCATTGCGCGTCCTTGACGTAGGCGACCTGGGTGGCGCCGGTCCGGACCGGAACGCGCGGCGTGTTGAGCTCCGCCGGCGCTGTCGGCGGGACGACGGTTATCGCCTCGCCCGCGGGCGCCGTGCGGCTGGTCCCGGCGACCTCGGCCTCCGTGGTCAGGCGCATCAGGACCGGCGGCACGTCGGGTCCGAAGCTGAGGCAGCCGGAGACGGCGAGGGCCGCGGCCAGAGCGGCGGTAGGGGCGAGGAAGGGGCGCGTGTTTCTCATCATTTCCTCAGCTTGTAGTCGGGCAGCTTCTGGCCGCCGATGATCCCGCCCGCGCCCTGCGTGTTGAGCCGCTGGGCGACCTGGGAAAGGGCGTCGGACATTTCCCTCAGATCGCGGACGAGCTGGCCGACCTCGGGGATGGTCTGCTTCGAGAAGGCCTGGAGGCCCGGCCGGGCGTCGCCCAGCGTCGCGTCGAGAGTGCCCATGCTGGTTTCGGCCGCCCGGATCGTCTGCCTGAGGTCGGCGAGCATCGGGCGCACGTCCTGGGACAGGGACCGGTCGGCCGTGTCGGCGAGCTGGCCCATCTCCTGGGCCGCCACTCCGGTCTGGCGGATCGCGACCCGCGCCTCGGCGAGCGTCGCGGCGATCTCGTCCGAGCGCTCGGCGAGGTTGCGGCTGATCACCTGGACGTTCTCGAGGATCGCCGCGATCGAATTCTGGTTGCGGTCGCCGAGCAGGTCGGTGAGCCGTGCGGTCAAGGTGGACACGCGCTCGAGCAGCTCCGGAGCGCTGTTGAGCAGCTGGCCGAGCGCTCCCGGCTTGGTCGGAATGAGCGGCACTCCGAACGGGCATTGCGACTCCGGGTTGACCTCGGGGCAGACGATCGGACGGCCGGTGCCGGCACGCCGGCGCGGGTCGCGCTCCGGCGGATCGAGCTGGATCGAGGCGATTCCGGTGAAGGTCGCCTTCATCGTCGCTGTGGTTCCGACGATGACCGGGGTCTCGTCGTCGACCGAGATCCGGATTCGAACGAATTGCGGAGTGTCGGGCATCAGGTTGATCGATTCGACCTGGCCGACGGGAACGCCCGAGAAGGTGACGGCGCTGCCCTTGGCGAGCCCCTCGACCGCCTGGCTGAAAAGGATGTCGTATCTCTTGTCCTCGTCGCCGCCGGCCTGGCTGAGCCAGACCACGAACAGGACGACGGCCACCAGCATTCCCAGGACGACTGCGCCTACAAGGATATGGTTCGAGCGGGTTTCCATTATCTTTCAGTCCCCCCGTTCGCTTCGGCGGCCCTTGCCTCGGCTTCCTCGTTGGCCTCTTCGGCAGCCCGACCGCGCGGACCCCTGAAATACTCTTGAATCCATTCGTGGTCCAAAGCCAGTAGTTCCGGGATAGTGCCGACCGCGACCACCTTACGGTCGGCGAGCACGGCGACACGGTCGCAGATGGTGTAGAGCGTATCGAGATCGTGCGTAATCAAAAAGACGGTCAGTCCGAGCTGCTCGCGAAGATCGACGATCAGCTGGTCGAAGGCGGCGGCGCCGATCGGGTCGAGGCCGGCGGTGGGCTCGTCGAGGAAGAGCAGGTCGGGATCGAGGGCAAGGGCCCGGGCGATACCCGCGCGCTTCCGCATTCCGCCCGACAGCTCGGCCGGAAATTTGGGGCCCGCGTCCGGGGACAGGCCGACCATGACGATCTTGTAGGCGGCGATCTCGTCGAGCAACTTCTCGGAGAGGCGGGGATAGAATTCGCGAAGCGGCACCTGGACGTTCTCGGCGACGGTAAGGGTCGAGAACAAGGCGGCGCCCTGGAAGAGTATCCCCCAGCGCTTGCGGATCGGCTGGAGCTCTGCCTCGTCGCGGTCGAGCATGGGCTCGCCGAACACGGTCACCTCGCCCTCGTCGGGCTGCTGGAGCCCGATGATCGAGCGCATCATCACCGACTTGCCGGTGCCCGAGCCGCCGACCACGCCCAATATCTCGCCGCGTTTCACTTCGAGGTCGAGGCCGTCGTGGATCACCGCCTCGCCGAAGCTGTTGCGGAGGCCGCGAACCTCGATGACGGTTTCGCCCTGCCCGCTCACAGCCATCCTATCTCGGTGAAGAAGACCGCGAAGAAGGCGTCGAGCACGATGACGAGGAAAATCGCCTGGACGACCGCGGTGGTGGTCCTGAGCCCGACCTCCTCCGCGTCGGACTTTACCTGCATGCCCTGAAAGCAGCCGGCGAGCGAGATGATCAGGCCGAAGACGGGCGCCTTGATCAGCAATTGCCAAAGGTCGGTCAGCGGAACGACCTCGCGAATGCGCTGGACGAAAGTGACCGGTGGGATCTCGAGCGAGATCCAGCAGAAGACGGCGCCGCCGATAATCGCGACGATGGCGGCGTAGAAGCCGAGCAGGGGCATCATCAGGACGGTCGCGAAGACCCGGGGGAGGACGAGCGCTTCCATCGGCGACACCCCGATCGTTCTCATCGCATCCACTTCCTCCGCCAGCTTCATCGAGCCCAGCTGGGCGGCGAAGGAGGAGCCCGAGCGGCCCGCGACCATGATCGCGGTCATCAGCACGCCCAGCTCCTTGATCGAGCTTCGGCCGATGAGGTTGATGGTGAACACCTCGGCGCCGAACTGGCGAAGCTGCACCGCGCCCTGCTGGGCGATGACGATCCCGACCAGGAAGCTCATCAGCCCGATGATTCCGAAGGCGTGGACCCCTACCACCTCGAAGCGCTGGACGACGGCGTTCAGCCGGAACCGGCGCGGCTGGCGGATGATATGGCCGATCGAGATGAGCATCGCCCCGAAGAAGCCGAGCAGGCCGACGAAGGTGCGGCCGGCTTCGACCGTCGCCTCGCCGAGCTGGGTGAGCACCCGTTCGAAGGGCGCGGGCGGATCCGGGCGGACCTTGACCGCCCGGTCGGCTTTCTCGACCTGGCGGAGCAGGGTCGCGGCGCCCTCGCCTGCGCCGACGATCTCGCCGCCGCGGTCGCGCGCGGTGCGGTGGACGATCCAGGCGCCGATCGTGTCCATCCGGCCGACTCCGGAGAGATCGATCACGAAGTCGCCGCCCTTCAGGCGGTCGAGGCGGTTAGGAAGGACCCCCAGCCGGGGCAGGGTGAGGTCGCCCTGGAAACGGAGCACGCGGCGGCCTTCTTCGACGCTGTCAGTGAAGCGGGCGACCGAGCTCATCCGGGCGTCATGCTTCAATTCCCAATTGCGGGCAACTATGGACAAAGACCATGTTGGAATGCTTGAGCCCGGACCATGAAGGCTCGGCTCGCCATTTACGACATGGACCGGACGATCACCCGGCGGGCGACCTACACGCCGTTCCTGATCCATGCGGCGACGAAGCTGGCGCCGTGGCGGCTGTTCCTGCTGCCGGTCGTCCTCCTGGCCATGCTCGCCTACGTCCTGAAGCTGCTCGACCGAGGCCGGCTCAAGGAGATCAACTACACATTGCTGATCGGCCGAGGAATCGCCCCCGAGCGGCTGGAGCCGGTGATCGAGAGCTTCGCCGAGAAGCAGATCGCCTCCAACATCATGCCCGGAGCCCGCCGAGCCATCGCCGCCGACCGGGCGGCTGGCCGCCGGCTGGTCATGGCCACCGCCTCCTACCGCCTCTACGCCGCCGCCATCGCCCGCCGCCTCGGCTTCGAGGACGTCATCGCGACCGAGACCGGCCTCGACGCCGAAGGCCGGATCGTCGCCCGGATCGACGGAGCCAATTGCTACGGCCCGGCCAAGAAGGACATGATCCTCGCCTGGCTCCAGCGCGAAGGACTTGAACGCGACGCCGTCCACATCCGGTTCTATTCCGACCATGTCTCCGACCACCACGTTCACCGCTGGGCCGACGAGGCGGTGGCGGCGAACGCACATTCCCGGCTGGTCAGGCTCGCGAAGGCGGAAGGGTGGGAAGTCGTGGACTGGGGGGAGCGCTAGACGGCACCCCCGTCACCCCAGCGAAAGCTGGGGTCCATGCAGACCTTGGGAGCGCACTCGGATTCAGCATGGATGCCAGCCTTCGCTGGCATGACGGGAAGGGCGAACGCCCCGGAATCCGCCCCCTAAACCGCGCCCAGCGCCTGGTCGAAGTCGGCGATCAGGTCGTCCGGATCCTCGACGCCGATCGAGATCCGAACCAGATTGTCGGTGATTCCCAGCGCCTGCTTGCGCTCGTCGGGGACCGACAGATGGGTCATCGCCGCCGGAGCGCTCGCCAGGGTCTCGGTGCCGCCGAGGCTGACCGCGAGGTGGGCGATCTTGAGGGAATCGAGGAAGGCGAAGGATTCGCGCTCGCCGCCCTTCAGGTAGAGGGAGAAGGTCGAGCCGGCGCCGGTGCAGTGGCGGCGGTAGATGTCGGCCTGGCGCTCGTCGGAGCCGCCTTCGAGGAAGCCGAGATAGCCGACGCTCTCGACCTTGGGATGGTCGCGAAGGAATTCGCAGACCTTGGCCGCATTCTCGCCCGCACGGGTCATTCGAAGCTCCAGGGTCTCGAGGCTTCGAAGAAGCATCCAGGCGGTGTTGGGATCGGTGATCGTGCCGATCGTGTTGCGGAGCATCCTTATCGTGTTGATCAGCTCCTTCGAGCCGGTGATCCCGCCGGCGACGAGGTCGCTGTGGCCGCCGGCATATTTGGTCAGCGAATAGACGGAGAGATCGGCGCCCTGGCGGAGCGGCTGGGCCCAGAGCGGGCCGAGGAAGGTGTTGTCGATCGCGATCGGCGGCCGTTCGTCGCCGAGCACGGCCGAGCGGGCGGCGGCGACGGCCTCGACGTCGACCAAGGCGTTGGTCGGGTTGGCGGGGCTTTCGAGATAGATGAGCGAAACCCGGCCCAGCGCCTTGGCGCGCTCGAGGACTCCTTCGATCTCCTCGCGAGTGGCGCCGGCGGGGAAATCGAGCCATTTCACTCCGAAGCGGCCGAGGATTCGGGCGATCAACGTCTCGGTCGCCGCGTAGAGCGGACCCGAATGGACGACGACGTCGCCGGGCTGGACGAAGGCGAGGAGGAGGGTCGAGATGGCCGACATCCCGGACGAGAAGGTCAAGGCGTCCTCGGCGTCCTCCCACAGGCTGAGGCGATCCTCGAGTATCTCCTGATTGGGTCCGTTGAACCGCGAATAGACGAGGCCCTCGGCACCGCCCGGGCGCTTGCCGGTGACTCCTTCGAAGAAGCGCTTGCCGGCCGCCGCCGTCTCGAAGACGAAGGTGGAGGTGAGGAAGATGGGCGGCTTCAGCGAGCCTTCCGAGAGCGTCGGATCGTAGCCGAAGCCCATCATCAGGGTCGACGGCTTCAAGCGGCGCCCGCCGATTTCGAGAGCGCTCGCCTTGGGGCGCCGTCGCGGGGTCGCTCCGGTGATGTCGTTTTCGTCCTGCATGTCTTGCCTCCTATCAGCCTGACGCATTCGCTGCGTGGAGACCGAGCCTGCCTCTTGGTCAGGCTCACCGGCCGCGCCATAAAGCGCGGCCCCGGGGGGTGAGGTCGGTTGCCCGCGGGCTCCCTAACCCATCAGGCGGCCGCGCCGCTAGCCCCGATGGCGGCGGGCCCGGATAGCGGCTAATATCCCGATCATGCCCCGCCCCGCCGCCGCCAATGCCGAGCAGTCCGCCAAGTGGAACGACCGGGCCGGCAGAAGCTGGGCCGAGCTCGGCGACATGCTCGACCGTCTGCTGGCGCCGTTCGTGCCGCTGGTGCTGGCCGAGATCGAGCCCATCGCCGGTCGCCGCATCCTCGACATAGGCTGCGGCGCCGGCGCCCTTACCCTGGCCGCGGCCGAGCGGGGCGGGCATGGCGTCGGGATCGATATTTCGGCGCCATTGGTGGAAGCGGCCCGCGCTCGCGCCGACCGCCTCGGAGCGACCAGCGCAATATTCGTTCAGGGCGACGCCCAGACCCACCCTTTCGGTTCGGAGCGCTTCGACGCCCTCATCTCCCGTTTCGGAATCATGTTCTTCGCCGATCCGGTCGCGGCTTTCGGAAATTTGCGCTCGGTAATTCGGCCCGGAGGAAGGCTGGCTTGCCTCGCCTGGCGAAGCGCCGCCGAAAACCCCTTCATGACCGCCGCCGAGCGCGCGGCGGCGGACCTGCTCCCGCAATTGCCCGAACGCGTCGAAGGCGCACCCGGGCAGTTCGGCTTCGCGGACCCCGCCCGGGTGCGCTCGATCCTGGCGGAAAGCGGCTGGCGCGACATCGGGGTCCATCCCCTCGACGTCGAGTGCCGACTGACCGCGGACGAGCTGCGCCTCTATGCCCGGCGGATGGGGCCGGTGGCCGAATTGCTGCCCGCCCTCGACGCGCCCTCGCGAACCGAAGTCGAGCGGCGGGTCGATGCCGCCTTCCTGCCCTTTCTGCGCGATGGTCGAGCACGCTTCAGCGCCGCCTGCTGGATGGTGACGGCGCGGGCCTAGAGGATGATCCGAAACCCGGCGCGCCAACGTGCGTCCGTTCGCTATACCCGTCACCCCAGCGAAAGCTGGGGTCCATGCCGAGTCTTCAGCACGGCCCCGCGGCAGCATGGATGCCAGCCTTCGCTGGCATGACGGGACTGATCCGGGCTGAAGCGATAACGTCTAACCCAATACCGCCGCGATCGCCCAGACGATTCCGACCATGATCGGCACTCCGGCGAGGTCCATCAGGAAGCCCGCCTTGAGCATTCGCGGCAAGGCGATGTGGCCGGTCGCCCAGGCGATGGCATTGGGGCCGGTGCCGGAGGGGAGCATGAAGCCCCAGCTCGAGGCGAAGGCCGCGGGGAGGGCGAGGAGGATCGGATCGATGCCCGTAGCCGCGATGATCCCGGCGACGACCGGGATCGCCGCGCTCGCGGTGGCGACGTTGGAGGCGAATTCGGTGAGGACGATGACGATGGCGACGAGCACCGCCGCGACGACCAGCGGGTGAACCGAGCGCAGCGGCTGAAGCGCCACCCCCATCCATTCGGCAAGGCCCGATTCGCCGATCCCGGCGGCCAGGGCGAGGCCTCCTCCGAACATCATGATCACGCCCCAGGGCGCCCGGTTCGCCTCCTCCCAGTTGAGCAGGGCGCGGCCGGTGCCGTCGGGGATGACGAAGAGCAGCAAGGCGGCGACGATTGCGACGGTGCCGTCGGTCAGCGAATCCCTGGGGAGGTAAGCGGAAACGAACGGGACGGCGATCCACGCCGCGACGGTCAGTGCGACGAGCGGCACCAGGCGCTTCTCCGCGGTCGACCAGCGACCGGTCTCGCCGATCCCGGCTCGGGCGGCGGCGGGATCGAAGTCGGTCGCGGCGACCTTCTGGACCTTCAGCAAGATCGCCCAGCACAAAGGCACGCAGACCATGACCAGCGGGATTCCGTAGAGCGCCCAGGTCAGGAAATCGATGCGGTAGCCGGTCGCCTTGTCGATGATGCCGGCGGCGATGGCGTTGGTCGGGGAGCCGACGAGGGTGCCGAAGCCGCCGATCGTCGCGGCGAAGGCGATGCCCATGGCGAGCGCCCCGGCGAAGCCGTCGGTGTGGCCGGGCTCGACCTTCGCGGCCCGGAGTACGGCGATGCCGATCGGGATCATGATGAGCGCGGTGGCGGTGTTCGACACGATCATGCTGAGCAGAGCGGTGGCGGCCATGAAGGCGAACAGCATCTGCGCCGGCCCGCCGCCGCCGCGGCTGACGATTGCGAGAGCGAGTCGGCGGTGAAGCCCCGTACGCTCGATCGCCAGCGCGACGATGGCTCCGCCGAGGACCAGGAACAGGATCGGCGAGTAATAGGAAGCCGCCGATTCGCTGGCGGTCATGATCCCGAGCAGGGGGAAGGCGAGGAAGGGGATGAGCGCGGTGGCGGTGAGCGGCAGAGCCTCGGTCATCCACCAGCAGGCCATCAGGACGATGATCGCGGTCGTGTGCCAGGCGGCGGGCGACATCCCGCCGGGCGCGGGGAGCGCGAGCATGATCATGAAGGCGGCGAGCCCGCCCCAGAGGCCCCAGCGTGCGGCCATGAATGTGTTTCCCCTGCGGTTTTCGGGGGTGATGGCATGGGCCGGGGGAAGAACGCCAGCCCTCAGCGCCTCTTCGTCACCCCAGCGAAGGCTGGGGTCCATGCTGCGTCGGCGAAGTGATGGAGGCCGAATGGATGCCAGCTTTCGCTGGCATGACGGACGTGGCTGGCATGACGCTAAAGCGCGATCAGCGAGACTTGCCGCCCGTAATCCGCTTCCCCCCGGTGGGTCGCCCTCCGGTAACTGAAGAAGCGCTCCGGCTGGGAGTAGGTGTCCTCGCCCAGCGCACCGATCCGGTTCAGCCCGGCGGCGGCGAGCCGGGAAAGGACGAAGCCTTCGAGGTCGAACTGGTGGTGGCCCTCCCGGCCGAGGGCGAAGAAGCGCTCGTGATCGGGATCGGCCTCGGCGAAGCGGCGGAGGAAGCCTTCGTCCACCTCGTAGGAACGGCGGGCGATGCAGGGGCCGACCGCGGCGGCGATCCGGGCGCGGTCGGCGCCGCGGCGCTCCATTTCGGCGACGGTCGCCTCGACTATTCCGCCCAGCGCGCCCTTCCAGCCGGCATGGGCGGCGCCCACGACTCCGGCTTCGCGGTCGGCGAGAAGCACCGGAGCGCAATCGGCGGTGAGGATCCCGAGGACCAGCCCGGGCCGGTCCGCGACCATCCCGTCGGCTTTGGGGCGAGCTTCGTCGGCAAAAGGCGCGGTGACGTGGACCGCGTCGGGCGAATGGACCTGGTGGAGCGTGACCAGCTTCGCCCCGGGCGCCACGGCGGCGACGGCGCGGAGGCGGTTCTCCCGGATCCGTTCCGGATCGTCACCGGAGCCCAGCCCGACGTTGAGACCGGCGCAAACGCCCTCGGAGACTCCGCCGCGCCGTCCGAGGAAGCCGTGATCGACTCCGTCCAGCGCCCGGCTGCGAAGGATTTCTACAGGATCAGCTTCCATATCTCGTCCTCGTCCGCCTGCTCGCCGACCATGAACTTGTAGGGGCCGACATAGGTGAAGCCGTAGCGGCGGTAGAAAGCCTTGGCCCGATGGTTCTCGGTGAAGACCGAGAGATAGAGCTCTTCGGCGCCGCGCCGCCTCGCCTCGCCGATCGCCCATTCGGACAGCGCCTGGGCGACCCCGGCGCCCTGCCACTGCCCGAGCACGTAGAGCTGGCGGAACTCCAGCGCCGGACGGGAGGGCTGGACCGGCAGCGTGATCGGCCCGAGCTTGACGAAGGCGACGGGCTCGCCGTCCGCTTCGGCGAAGCGGACCTGATGCTCGCCGTCGAGCAGCTCGGCCCGGAAGCCTTCCTCGCTGAGCTGCTCGAGGAAGGCCTGGAGATCCTCCGACCGGTAGAGATGGGCGAAGGTCTCGACGAAGCTTCGCCGATGCAGGTCGGCGAGCGCCGCCGAGTCTTCGGGAGCGGCATCGCGGTAAGCGATCATGAGAAGCCTTCCGGAGCCGGCCAGGCCGGAGCCGAAAGGCCCAGGACCCGGAACAACCGGCCCATCTGCTCGGGCGAGACGAGCCGGTCTCTCGCCGCCCGAACCTCTTCGCCGCGGTTCGGAGCGGATCCGGCGAGCGCCTCGGCCCGGGCGTGGATGCCGAGCCTGGCCAGCCAGTCCCCCTGCGCCACCGGGCCGTGAACTCCGACCCCGGCCCCTTCGGCGGCCCGCCCCAGCGACTCGAAATCGACATGGGCGGTGAGGTCCGATTCCCCGGGCTCTATCCACGGATCCGCATAACCATGCATCCGCACCGCCTGCAGGGTCTCGCCCGCGCAGAGGCGGTCATGGCCGTAATCGACGATCAGGGCCGCGCCTCCCTGCATATTTATGCGGTCGGCGAGCAGCCGGACATAAGCCAGCGAGGCCGGCGAGGTTTCCAATATCGTCCCGGGAGGCGCGGCCCGGATATGCTCCGGGATGGCGGCGCCCGGCACAGGCGGCCCGGCGGCCGGGACGAAGCGGTCGCC
>JBAWCC010000281.1:0-4370 GCA_049590095.1 Allosphingosinicella sp.
GGCATGGCCGGCGCCGACGATGACGATGTCGTGGTGGGTCATATCATCCCGTCATTGCGAGGAGTGAAGCGACGAAGCAATCCAGTCTGCGTCCAAGGCCGCACTGGATTGCTTCGCTTCGCTCGCAAGGACGGTTCTCAATCGGCCTTCGGCTCGACGACCGCGACCAGCGGCGCGTCGGCTTCCGCCGGCACCGCCACTCCGCTGCCCGCCCCGGCGACGAGATTCTCCAACGTCGAGCCGTCGAAGCCGAGCTCCTTCATCAGCCCGTCGACGATCGGCGCCTGAGCGCGGTAGCGCAGCGCCGCGGCGACGGCGCTGGAAGCGAGATTGCCTTCGCCCGCGCCGCCCTCGGCCGACTGGCCACTGCCTCCGGTCAGCCCTTCCACCTGGACGATCTTGATCGAGTCGATCGCCTCCATCGGCTTGGCGGCCTCGCGGACGACTTCCGGAAGCACCTTGAGCAAAGCCATCTTGGTCTGGAGCGAGATCTGGTCGGACGACAGCAGGTTCGCCGCTTCGTTGAGCGCGCGCTGGCCGGCCGCCTCGACTTCGAAGCGGACCCGCGACGCGTCTGCGCGAAGCTTCTCGGCCTCGGCCTCGCCTTCGGCGGCGAGGCGCATCGCCTCGGCGCGGTCGGCGGCGGCCTGCTTCTCGGCATCGGCCTGGACCTTGATCCCGATCGCCGAGCGCTCGGCCTCGCGGCTGGCGTCGATCAGCTCGATCCTTTTTACGCGCTCGGCGACCTCGGTCTCGCGGGCGGTTCCGACCCGTTCCTCGGCGGCGACCGCCTCGGCGCGCGCCTTGTCGGCCTCCGCCTTGGCCTGGCTTTCCTCGCGGCTCTTGTTCTGGATCGCGATCTGCTGCTCCTGGCGGGCGATTTCGACCGCCTGGGTCTGGGCGATCCTGGCCTGCTCGACGACCTTGTTGGCGTCGATCTGGGCGCTGTCGACCTGGCGCTTGGCGGTGATCCTGGCCTCGTCGGCCTCGCGCTGCCGCTCCGCCTGGGTCTGGGCGACCTCGGCATTCTGGGCGGCGCGCCGGACCTCGACCTCGCGCTCCTGCTCCAGGCGGGCGAATTCGGTGTCCCGGCCGATCTCGAAGCTCTTGCGGGCCGCCTCGAGATTCTTCGCCTCGATCTGGACCCGGGTTTCCTGCTCGATGTCGTTCCTCGCCTTGCGGCGAAGCTCGATCTGCTCGGTGAGCTTGGTGAGGCCCTCGGCGTCGAAGGCGTTGTTCGCGTTGAAATGCTCGATCGAAGTCTGGTCGAGCCCGGTCAGCGACACGGATTCGAGCTCGAGGCCGTTCATGGCGAGGTCGGCCGAGGAAACCTGCTGGACCTTCTGGACGAATTCGCTGCGCTGCTCGTGGAGCTGGTTCATCGTCATGCCCGCGGCGACCGAGCGAAGCGCGTCGACGAACTTGCCTTCGATCAGCTCCTTCAGATTCTCCGGGTGCATGGTCCGAAGGCCCAGAGTCTGGGCGGCGATGGCGATCGACTCGCGGTCGGGCCGGACCCGGACGTAGAATTCCGCCTTCACGTCGATGCGGAGGCGGTCGAGCGTGATCAGCGCGTCGACATTCTTGCGCTCGACGGCGAGCCGGACCGTGTTGAGGTTGACCGGCATCGTCTCGTGGAGGACCGGGAGGACGAGGGCGCCGCCGTTGATGACGACCTTCTCGCCGCCGAAGCCGGTTCTGACGAAGCCGATCTCCTTGGTGGCGCGGCGGTAGAGGCGGGTGATGATCAGCCCCAGGATGAGCAGGGCGGCCAGGACGATTCCCGCGTAGATGGCCATCTCGACCATGTCAGTCTCTCCTCGTTGAAGGGGTTGAAACCGGCCAGGCCGGAGTGGTCAGAGCGTCCAGGCCGGACTCGATCCGGTCGGTTCTTGCGACCGCGATGAAGATGTGGCCGTCGCGGCGGTCGAGACGGACGGTCTCGCCTTCGCCTATGCTGTGATCGTCGTCGTAAGGCTCGACCATCACATAATGGACCTGGCCGTGAATGTCGGCGACCCGCGCCTGGGCCGGCGAGCCGCGCCGGGCGGTTCCGATCGTGATCGTCCCTCTGCGGCCGACGAGGCTGTCGAGGCTGACCGCCGTCGTCTCGTCGCCCGGCATGATCCGGGCGAGGCCGCGGGCGCCGAGGCCGGTCAGCGGCAACGCCCCAATCGCCGCGGCGGGCACCGCGATCCACAAGGGCAAAGGGCCGGCGAATTGCTGGACCGCAAGGCCGATGAGACCGAACAAGGCGAGGAACACGACCAGAAGCATCAGCAAAGGCACCCGGCCGACCCCGAGCCAGCCGAGCGGGTCGCCGCCGCCGTCCATGTCGGCATGGACGTCGAGTTGAACGGCCGACGCCCCTAGGCCGAACGCCTCCACCGCTCCGATCATGAGCATGACCAGCAAGGCCACCGAAAATGGCAGGTTCGCCGGAGCGGCGATGATTTCAAGCATTCCCCCGTCCCCCGAGTCGCTAGATAATCGGGGTTTCCGTATTTTCCTAGTTGAATCCGAGGTTTGCCCTCCCGTCCGGAGTCTTGTGCGGGGCTAAGCCATTGCCAGCGCGGCGCTTCCCGGCCATGGGCGGGCGCCATGGCGATGGAAGCGGCGGACCTTACCCACGACTTCAAGCAGGCGATGCGCCGGGTCGCCTCCACCGTGAACGTCATCACCGTGTGCGTCAGCGGCGAGCCGATGGGGATTACCGCCACCGCGATGTCCTCGCTGTCGCTCGATCCGCCGAGCCTGCTCCTGTGCATCAACCGCACCGCCTCGCTTCACAGCCCGCTGGAGGACGTCTCCCATTTCTGCGTCAACGTCCTCCACAGGAGCCAGGAGGAAATCGCCCGGATGTTCGCCGATCGAAGCCAGCAGGCCCTGCGATTCGCCTCGGGCTGGGAAGTGGATTGCGACCGCCCTCCGAGGCTGGCCGACGCCCAGGCGGCGATATTGTGCCGCCGGATCCGGCACTTCCCCTACGGCACCCATTCCATCTTCGTCGGCGAGGTCGAGGAAGTGAAGGTGAGGGGCGACGTGGATCCGCTGGTCTATCTGGACGGGAGATACGGCGGGGCTTCCTGATCCTCCCCATGCGAAGCATGGGGAGGGGGACCATGCGAAGCATGGTGGAGGGGTAGAAGGCCCGGAGTCAGAGCGGCTAGCGCGAGACGGCAAAGGCCTGAGCCAATTACCCCTCCACCACCCTTCGGGTGGTCCCCCTCCCCATCTGCGATGGGGAGGATGAAATCCGTCATCCCCTGATGAACCGCTCCAGCGCCTCGTGGGCCTCGTCGTCCGTCGTCTGCACCGGGGGGTGCTTGCAGAAATAGGCGGCCGCCGGGTGGACCGGACCCGCCAGACCGCGGTCCATGGCGATCTTGGCGCAGCGAATCATGTCGATCGCGACTCCGGCCGAATTGGGGCTGTCCTCGACCGACAGCCGCATCTCGAGGTTCATCGGAACTCCGCCGAACATCGAGCCTTCCATCCTCAGGAAACAGACCTTGTTGTCGTTCTGCCAGGCGACATAGTCGGACGGTCCGACGTGGATGTTGTCGTCGTCGAGCCGGTGCTCGGCGACCGACTGGACCGCCTCGGTCTTCGAAATCTTCTTGGAGGCGAGCCGCTTGCGGTTCGACATGTTGAGGAAGTCGGTATTGCCGCCGGTGTTGAGCTGGTAGGTCCGCTCGAGCTTCACTCCGCGCTTCTTGAACAGGTCGGTGAGCACCCGGTGGACGATGGTCGCCCCGAGCTGCGCCTTGATGTCGTCGCCGATGATCGGGACGCCCGCCTCGCGGAAACGCTCGGCCCAGGCCTCGTCCGAGGCGATAAACACCGGGATGTTGTTGACGAAGGCGACTCCGGCTTCCAGCGCGCACTCGGCGTAGAATTCGGTCGCCTCCTGGCTGCCCACGGGCAAATAGTTGAGGAGGACGTCCGTCTTCGTCTCCTTGAGCCGGCGAACGATCTCGGCCTTGTCCGGCTGCGGCAGATCGGCCGGAAGGAAGGTCCGCTCGTCCGGCCATTCGGCCATATGCTCGGAATAGCCGTCGAGAGTCCGGCCCATCTCGACCGTCACTCCGCTCTCGGGGACATGGTCGCAGAACACCGCCGTGCAATTGGGCTTCTCGAAAATCGCGCCGGCGACGTCCGAGCCGACCTTGCGGCGGTCGATGTCCCAGGCGGCGACGATCCGGATGTCCTTGGGCCGGTAGCCGCCCAGGTCCCAGTGCATCAGCCCGATCTGGTCGTTGGCTCCGCCGTTCTGATAATGGGCAAGGCCCTGGACGAGCGAGCTCGCGCAGTTGCCGACTCCGATTATGGCGACGTTGATCGCCTTGGGATCGTGGAGACTCATCGGG
>JBAWCC010000282.1:0-4777 GCA_049590095.1 Allosphingosinicella sp.
GGACCGCGTCGAGAAGGCTCAGGGCGGCTCGGCGGGCGGGGACTCCGGCCGGATCGGCGGGGCGGTTCACCTGTGGCGCCGTCCGAGCGGATCGAGGGCGCTGGCTCCGGCCTTGCGGCTTCGCGGAACCGCCGCGGCCCGCGAGCGCAAGGCGAACTCGCCCGCCATCGCCTGGAGCGCGGCGATCCGGTTGCCGGTATCGGGGTGGGTGGAAAAAAAGCTGTCGCGGCCGCTGCCCGAAGGCACGATGTAGAGCGACGCCGCCGCCGGGTTGCGCATGGCGACCGGGCTCGGGATCCGGGCGGCGCCCTGGTGGAGCTTGGCGAGGGCCGAGGCCAGCGCCCGGGGATCGCCGCAAATCTCGGCGGCGGCCCGGTCGGCGCCATATTCGCGGGTCCGGCTGATCGCGAGCTGGACGAGCATCGCCGCGAACGGGGCGAGCAGGACCGCCGCGAGCATCGCCAGCGGGTTGGCGCGGTCGCCGCCCCGGAAGAAGAAGCCGAAATTGGCGAGCATCGAGATGGCTCCGGCGATCGTCGCCGTCATCGTCATGACGAGCGTGTCCCGGTTGCGGACATGGCCGAGCTCGTGCGCCATCACCGCCGCCACCTCCTCCTTGCTGAGCAGGCCGAGAAGGCCGGTGGTCGCCGCGACCGCGGCATGGGCCGGGTCGCGGCCGGTGGCGAAGGCGTTGGGATGGGGCGAATCGACCAGAAAGACCCGCGGGTTCGGAAGTCCGGCGCGGGCGGCGAGATCGTGGACGATTCCGACCAGCTGCGGGCAGTCGCTTCTCGTCACCTCCTTGGCATTGTGCATGGAAAGGACGATCCGGTCGGCGTTCCAATAGGTGACGAGGTTCATCGCGGCGGCGACGATGAGTGCGAGCAACGCTCCGCGAGGGCCTCCGATCGCGAAGCCGAGGCCCATGAACAAGGCGGTCATCGCCGCCAGCAACATCAGGGTCCGAAAATGATTCATCCTTGCGTCCAGGCCTCCGTCTCCCGAAATGTGGGGGATGAGCGAGCCATCTTCAATCGGCAGGGCGGGCCGGCGGCCCGGCAGCGTGAAGGCGCCGGCCCATCTTTCGCCGAGTCCGCCGGTGCCGGAGCCGGGCTCCGCCGCCGAGACGGAGGAGCATGGAGGACCCAAAGGAGAGGAGCCGACCCGCTACGGGGACTGGGAGAAGAAGGGGATCTGCTGGGATTTCTGACGGGGCTGCTTCCCGGCGGAGGCCGGGATCTCGGAGAGCCCCGCCGAGACTTCTCGTCCTGAGGTCCCGGCTTTCGCCGGGATGACGGGTTACCGCCTTTCGCTCACACCCCTTCCGACCGCAGCGGCCTCGACAGCAATCGCTCCACCACTTCGTCGACGCTCGCCTCGCCCGCGAGCAGCGCGCACACCGCCGAGACGATCGGCATGTCCACCCCCGCCTCCCGGGCCGCCTTCGCCAGAACCGGCGCGGTATGTGCGCCTTCCGCCACCGTTCGCCGGTCGGCGAGGAGCGCCTCCGCCCGGCGGCCTTCGCCCAGGCCCTTGCCCAGGCTGAAGTTGCGCGAGCCGGTCGAGGAGCAGGTGAGGACGAGGTCGCCGAGGCCGGACAGGCCGGCGAGGGTCTCGGCCCGTGCGCCCCGGGCGAGGCCGAAGCGGGTCATTTCCGCGAAGCCGCGCGAGATGAGGGCGGAGCGGGCGTTGAGCCCGAGTCCGCGGCCCTCGACCACTCCGCAGGCGATTGCGAGCACGTTCTTGACCGCGCCTCCGATCTCGGCGCCGATCACATCGTCGGACAGGTAGGGCCGGAACCAGGGACGGGCGATCCGGGCGCGGAGCCGCTCGCCGAGCGCCGGATCCTCGACGGCGAGGGTGACCGCCGCGGGGAGGCCGGCGGCGACCTCGTGGGCGAAGGTCGGGCCGGAGAGCACGGCGACCGGCGCATTCGGCTGAGCCTCTCGGGCGACGTCGTGCATCAGGGCCATCGTCGCCTCCTCCATGCCCTTGGCGCAGAGGACGAGCGGGATCGAGAGGCCCGGCATGGCGCAGAGCATTTTGCGCATATGCTGGGCGGGGGTGACGACGAGGAGCGCGTCGCAGCGGGCGAGCGCCTCGAGGTCGCCGGTGGCGCGGATCGCGGGGTCGAGCGGTACTCCGGCGAGGAAGAGTCGATTCTCATGATCGCGATCGACGCTCTCGACGACTTCTGGCTCGAGCGCCCAGAGCAGGGTCTCGCCGCCGCCGGCCGCGACCTGCGCCAGCGCCGTCCCCCAGGCGCCGCCGCCGAGGATCCCGACCTTCACGCCTTCACTCCCGCGCCGCGGACCTTCTCGGCGTCCGGATCGAGCGGCCAGCGGGCCCGGGCGGGGGCGTCGAGCGGGTCGGTGAGGCCGGCCTCGAATCGAAGCGCGCCGGCCCAGGCGATCATCGCGGCATTGTCCGTGCACAGCCAGAGCGGCGGGGCGATGAAAGGCAGGCCGTGGGTTTCGGCGAGCCGGGTCAGTGCGGTTCGAACGCTTGCATTGGCGGCGACCCCTCCGGCGACGACCAGCGCCGTCGCCTCCGGCACCCGCTCGAGCGCCCGGCGGGTGCGGTCGACCAGGCAGTCGACGACGGCCTGCTGGAAGGAGGCGGCGATATCCTCGGTCGCGTAGCGCCCGCTCTCCCTCGCCCTCAGCACCGCGCTCTTCAGGCCGGCGAAGGAGAAATGCGGCTCGGCCGAGCCGAGCAGGGGTCGGGGCAGCGGCACCGCGCCCGATTCGCCCGCGAGCGCCGCCTTCTCGACCGCCGGACCGCCCGGAAAGCCGAGGCCGAGCAACTTGGCCGTCTTGTCGAAGGCCTCGCCCGCCGCGTCGTCGATGGTGGTGGCGAGGCGCCGGTAGCGGCCGAGGCCCTCGACATGGAGCAATTGGCAATGGCCGCCGGAGACCAAGAGGAGGAGGTAGGGGAAGGCGAGGGCCGGATCGCTCAGCATCGGCGACAAGGCATGGCCTTCGAGATGGTTGACGGCGACGAGCGGCTTGCCGGCGGCGAGCGCCAGTCCCTTGGCCGCGACCAGCCCGACCATGACTCCGCCGACCAGGCCGGGCCCGGCGGTCGCGGCGATGGCGTCGACGTCGGCGAGAGCCGCTCCGCTTTCCGACAGCGCCTGCTCGATCAGCTTGGGCAGGATCTCGACATGGGCCCGTGCCGCGATCTCCGGAACGACTCCGCCGAAGGGACTGTGGGCGCTCTCCTGCCCGGCCAGGCAATGGGCGAGAATCCGGCGGTCGGAGGTCACCAAAGCCGCCGCCGTCTCGTCGCAGCTCGATTCGATGCCGAGGATCAGGCTCATCCCGGCTTCCCTGCCATCCTCCTACCCGCTAGCACAAGCGGCGCATGCAATCGGTCCTTCGCCTTGGAACCCGCGGCTCGCCGCTCGCGCTCGTCCAGGCGCGGCTGGTGGCGACGGCCTTGCGCGACGCCCATGGCTGGGGCCCCGAGCTGATCGAGATCGAGCCGATCGCGACCAGCGGCGACCAGCTTCGCGACCGGCCGATCTCCGAAATGGGCGGAAAGGCGCTTTGGACCAAGGAGCTCGACTCCGCTCTGATCGAGGGCCGGATCGACCTCGCCGTCCATTCTATGAAGGACGTCGAGACGATCCGTCCGCCCGAGCTCGCCCTCGCCGCGATGCTGGAGAGGGCCGACGTGTGCGACCGGCTGGTCGGAGCGCCGAGCCTCGACGCCTTGCCGAAGGGCGCACGGGTGGGCACGTCCTCGCCGCGCCGGGCGGCGCAATTGCTGGCTCGGCGGCCGGACCTGATCATCGTGCCCTTCCGGGGCAATGTGGAAACCCGCCTTCGCAAGATCCAGATGGGCGAGGTCGACGCGACCCTGCTCGCCGCCGCCGGGCTCGACCGGCTGGGCCGCCCGGACTGCGGAACCCTTCTGAGCGACTTCCTGCCCGCCCCCGCGCAGGGCGCGATCGGAATCGAGGCGCGGAGCGCCGACCGCCGGGTGCGAACCCTGCTCGCCGCGATCGACCATCGCTCCACCCACTTCTGCGTGGCGGCCGAGCGAAGGCTGCTGGAAGGGCTCGGCGGGAGCTGCCGCTCGCCGGTCGCGGCGCTGGCGACGATCGAGGCCGACCGGATCCGGCTTCGGGCGGAGATACTGACCGAGGACGGGACCGAGGCCGAACGCTGCGACCGAAGCTTCGCGGCCGGCGACGACGAGGCGCCCCTGGAGCTCGCCCGCGAGATGCTGGCCCGGGCCGGGCCGAGGCTTCGGGCGCTGTTCGCGCTGTGAAGCTCCTCATCCTGCGGCCGGAGCCGGGCGCATCCGAGACGGCGGCGCGGGCGCGGGCGATGGGCCTGGAGCCGGCCGTCGCCCCGCTCTTCGAGATCGTCGCGGTCGAAGGACCGCCGGTGGAGGCGGGGCGCTTCGAGGCCGTGCTCCTGACCAGCGCCAACGGCGCACGGCACGCCCCGGCCGGCCTCGCCCATCTGCCCTGCTTCGCGGTCGGCGAAACTACGGCGGCGGCGGCCCGCTCGGCCGGATTCGTCGAGGTTCGGACGGGGCCTTGCGACGGGGCGGCGGCGGCGGCGATGATAGCGGAGGCCGGGGTGAAAAGGGCGCTCCATCCGTGCGGGCGCGAGCATATCCCGGTCGAGGCGGCCGGAGTCGCGATCGAGCGGCGGATCGTCTACTCGGCCGAGCCGGTGCGGCGCGAGCGGTTCGAGGGGCCGGCGGTGGCGATGATCCATTCGGCCCGGGCCGGGGCGCGCTTCGCCGAGCTCGCCGGCGA
>JBAWCC010000283.1:0-5491 GCA_049590095.1 Allosphingosinicella sp.
GAGCAGCGCCTCGACCTGGGCGATCGTTCCACCGGGAGCCATGATTGTCCCTAGGCGCGCGCGCGGAATAAAAAAAGCGGGAGGCCGTTCCGGTCGGCGGTCCGTCGGCCGGGGGCAGGGCATAAAAAAAGGGCCGGGGCATGACGCCCCGGCCCAGCTTTTGGCAATCGCTCTCTTATCAGAACTTGGCGATGACGCCCGCGTAGAAGTTGCGGCCGCGGTTGTCGAAGATGCCCGAGCCGCCGCCGACGCCGGTCAGACCGAACGGAGGCATCCGGTTCAGGATGTTGTCGATGCCCATGTAGAAGTTGAACCTCTCGGTGACATCGATGCTGAACCGCGCATCATGATAGAAAACGGCCGGGTAGTAGATGATGTCCGCATAGTCGGCATTCTGCGGCGGCTGGCCGTTGATCGAGTTATAATCCTCGTAGGTGTTGAGGTACTGCTTGCCGATATACCGCACCTGGTAGCCGAGCGTGTACCTGCCGGCCTTGACGCTGGCATTGACGTTCACCTCATCCTGCGGATCGGCCAGCTCCCTCTGGAACGAGTTGGCGAAGTTGGGATTGGTCGGGTTGAGGAAGTTCCGGTTCCTGAGGATGTGGGTGTAGGTTCCGCGAATGCTCGCGGTGCCCCAGCTGAACCGCTTGCGATAAGCCGCCTCGATGTCGATGCCGCGCCGCTCCAGCTTGGCGAAGTTGACGGCACCCGAGAACAGCGAGCCCTCGATGATCCGGAACGGCTCCTCGCCGGCCGGACCGCCGCCCGGTCCAGCACGCTGGAACTGGTCGCAGAACGGGTTCTGGAGGGTGGGCGAGTCGTAGCACTGGTTGACCACGGTCTGGGCCGCCACCGTGGCGATGACCTTGTTGACCGTGATGTCCCACCAGTCGGCCGAGAGCGAAAGGCCCGGGATGAAGCGCGGAGTCATGACGAAACCGGCCGTGTAGTTGTCCGAGCTCTCTTCACTCAGGTTCGGGTTGCCGCCGGTGACGAAATCGAGCGACTGGCTGTAGACGAAGTCATAGCCGGCCGGAGCCCCGGCCGCGGCGCAATTGGCCGCACGCGTGGAGGAACCCGTTCCGATGTTCCTGGCAGAGCAGGGATCCAGGAAGCCCGGGGCGAAATTCTGCCCCTGCGCCGAGAAGAGCTCGCTCAGGTTCGGAGCGCGGACGGCGCGGTTGTAGGACCCACGGAAGCGGATGTCCTCGATCGGCCGCCACGTGATTTCTCCGCCGTAGGTCCAGACCGTTCCGGTCGCGCCCTTATAGTCGGAGACGCGGCCCGATCCGGTGATGGTCAGCTCCTGGAAGAGCGGCATGTCCTTCAGGATCGGAATGCTGATCTCGCCGAAGGCTTCCTTCACCTCGAACGACGGCGCCGTGAACGACGGGATGGCGTTGTAGAAGGCGTAGCCGGCCTGGGTCAGGTCGTCGAGATCGTAGCGGAGAGTCTCGCGCCGGTATTCACCGCCGACCGAGAAGGCGATCGGGCCGCCCGGCAGCTCGAAGAACGAGCTGAGGTCGCCGGCCACGTAGCCGCCCACCACGAGCTGGGTGATCTTGCCGGTCGCCGAGGAGTCGACCGTCAGATAATCCCGAACCGCCTGCGACGAAGCGCCGTCGCCGAACGGATTGAGCGGAACGCAGGCCGCGACATCCGCCTGCGAGATGGAGTCGATCACCCCGGTGACGTAGCTCGGGGCATAGTTCGGATCGATCTGCGAACGGCAGACGATATTGCCGGTGACCGGATCGCGAACCGAGTCGTTGGCCAGCAGGAAGCGCTGGATGTTGATGTTGCCGATGATGTCGTTGGATTCGCGATGCTCGCCATAGTTGACGGAGAGCTCGTAATTCCAGTCGTCGTTGAAATCGCCCTTGACACCGACCACGGCGCGATAGGTTTCACGACGGAATTCCTCGTCGCGAGCGCCCAGCTCGACATAGTTCTTGCGAAGGCCGAAGCGGAACGACCCGTCCAGGACCTGGGCACGCGCCAGATCGCGGTTCGTCGTGCCGGTATTGGCGTTGTCGAGCGCAGCGCCGGTGTTCGGGTTGACGTTGCCGTTGATCGCGGCGAGCAGCTGCGGCGTGAGGGCCGAACGAGCCTGCGCGGTAAGGAACGGATTGTCGAGCCGGATGCCTTCACGGTTGGTGAAAGAGCCGGCCGCGGACGTTCCCGCACCGAGGAAGGACCGGTCGTTGAAACCGGGGATCTGGACGCCGTCGCCCATCGTCGTGCCCTGCGAGAAGAACGGACCGCTCTGCGAGCCCGAAGCGTCCGCGCGGACATATTTGGCTTCGATGAAGGGAACGACGGCCGGCGAAATCTCGAAATGACCGATCAGGTTGACCGAGTAGCGCTCGAGCTGCGGCGAGAGCGCGATGAGGCGGTTCTCGCGGCCGCTATAGCCGTTGCCGCCGATGAAGTTTCCGAACGGGGCGAGACCGACGCGGGTGCCCGTCACAGGGGACAGGTTGCCGTTCTGGTCGAACACCTGCGAGCAGGAGAAGGCGACCGCGGTCGTGTCGGTTCCGCAGAGCGGGGAACCGGCGGGAAGGCGGACGTTGGTCAGGCCGCCGATCGCGATCGTCGCGGAGCGGATATCGCGGAAGAAGGCGCGGTCCGGGCTGCCGTCGGAACCGTTCGGCGAACCGGCCGGATCGGTGTCGATGACCAAGAAGGTGTCGTTCTGCCGAAGGTGGGGACGGCCCGAGGCGTAGAAATCGTCCTGGGTGGCATATTCGAGGTTGATCGCGACGTTGCCGCGATCGCCGGCGAAGTTCTTGCCGGCCAGAACGGAGACGTAGCGGCTGCCGGCGTCGCCATATTTGGAGATGCCGCCCTGTCCGCGGACCTGGAGACCGTCGTAATTATCCTTGAGGATGAAGTTGACGGTGCCCGCGAGCGCGTCCGAACCGTAAATGGCCGAACCGCCGCCGGTGATGACGTCGACGCGCTCGATCAGATCGGTCGGGAAGGTGTTGGTGTCCGGCGACGTGGCGTTGTTGAGAACGTCGGCGGCGACGTGGCGGCGGCCGTTGACCAGCACCAGGGTGCGCTGGGTGCCGAGACCGCGGAGATCGAGGAGGTTCAGGCCGCGGGTGCCGAGGAAGCGGGTCGAGTTCGCCTGGCTGAACGTGTTGCGCAGCTGCGGCAGCTCGTTGAGGACGTCGCCGACCGAAATCTGGGCGGTCTGGAAGAACTCTTCGCCGCCGATCGAGGTGATCGGAACGGCCGCCTCGAGGTTGGGACGACGGATGCGCGAGCCGGTGACGGTGATGGTCTCGCCGGCGGCGGGCGTCGCGTCGGTGCCCGATTCGATCTCGACTTCGCTGTCGCCGACCGTGCCCTGAGCCGTGGCATCGTCCTCAGCGACTTCCTGCGCCATGGCAGGATTCGCGAGCGCGATGGAAAGACCGATAAACGTAAAAGAGCCGAGCGCGCTGGTGCCCAGCAGGCCAAATTTTCTCATCCCGAATCATCCCTCTTGATCAACCGCGCTTGCTGCGCACGGCTTCTGCATAAAGGCAGAGACGATTCAGCCCCCGGGCGCAAGGTTAGGGCGACCGGCGTTCATCGAAAGTTCAGCGACTGTAGCCGTTCTGCAACACGCCGGGCCTACGCTGGTTCCAAAAGAACATCGCGTGGAAATGCCGGCCTTTGGACCGGGTTCGGGGTCCTCAGCGCTCCACGCAAAGAGCGATGCCCATGCCGCCGCCGATGCACAGGGTCGCCAGGCCCTTCTTCGCGTCGCGACGGCCCATTTCATGGAGAAGGGTGGTCAGCACCCGGGCGCCGCTGGCGCCGATGGGATGACCGATCGCGATGGCGCCGCCGTTGACGTTGACCTTGTCCGGATCCCAGCCGAGCTCCTTGCCGACCGCAAGCGCCTGTGCCGCGAAGGCTTCATTGGCTTCGATCAGATCGAGGTCGGCGACGGACCAGCCCGCTTTCTCGAGCGCCCGCCGGCTCGCGGGCACCGGCCCGATTCCCATGATCGACGGGTCGACCCCGGCCGAGGCCCAGCTCGCCACCCGGGCGAGGATCGTGGAGCCCCGGCGCTCGGCTTCCTCGCGGCTCATCACCACGAGAGCCGCGGCGCCGTCGTTGAGGCCCGAGGCGTTGCCGGCGGTGACGGTGCCGTCCTTGCGGAAGGCCGGGCGGAGGCCGGCCAGCGAGGACTGCTCGACTCCGTCGCGTATATATTCGTCATTCTCCACGATCGTCTCGCCCTTGCGGGTCTTCACGGTCACCGCCGCGATCTCGTCGCGAAAGCGGCCTTCGGAGCGGGCGAGCGAAGCCTTGTTCTGGGAGGCGGTCGCGAAGGCGTCCTGCTCGTCGCGCGTGACCTGATATTGCTCGGCGAGATTTTCGGCGGTGATGCCCATATGATAATTGTTGAAGACGTCGGTGAGGCCGTCCCTGATCATCGTGTCGATCAGCTCCAGCCCGCCCATCTTGGTTCCGCCGCGAAGATTCTGGGCATGGGCGGAAAGGCTCATGCTCTCCTGGCCGCCGGCGACGACGATCCTGGCGTCGCCGGTCTGGATCGCCTGGCTGGCAAGCGCCACGGCGCGAAGGCCGGAGCCGCACACCTGGTTGACGCCCCAGGCCGGCACCTCCTTCGGAATGCCCGCCGCCATCGACGCCTGCCGGGCCGGATTCTGGCCCTGGGCGGCGGTCAGCACCTGGCCGAGGATGACCTCGCTCACTTCCTCCGGCGCGACGCCCGACTGCTCGAGTGCCGCCAGGATCGCGATCCGCCCGAGCTCGTGCGCCGGGGTGGAGGCGAAGGCGCCGAGGAAGGAGCCCACGGGCGTGCGCCTGGCGGCGGTGATGACGACGTCGGTGGATGAAGGCATTGCAAAGCTCCTGGGCCTGGAATCGAAGGCGCGTCATCCCGGCGAAGGCTGGGATCCCGGCGGGTGAAGGCGCGGTGTTCTTCACCCCCCGGGGCCCCAGCCTGCGCTGGGGCGACGGGGCCCCCTAGCATTTTGCTGCATTGCGGGAAAGCCAGGCTGCGAGCGGCTCCCACAGGGCCGATTTCGCCCGCCCGCCGACGACCATCCCGACATGCCCCTGCCTGAGCTCGAGCCGCTCGCCCGCTCCTGTCGCAGTGGCGGCCGGGACGATCCGGTCGCTGGCCGAGACGATGTCGAGGAAGGGGCAGGCCAGGGCGCCCGGATCGGCGAGCCGCCATTCGCCCCGGCCTGTGACGTCGCGGCCGAACATGTCCTCGAACAGTTCGAGCGCCGCGGCGTGCGGAAGCGGTGGCCCGTCATTGGCCCAATCCTCGAGCGTGACGAAGGCCCGGGCCTCGGCGCTCCCCTCCGTCATCTGCGCGAAGGCCTCGAACTTGGCGACGGTCCGCGCCGGGTCGAGACTCCAGAAGGCGCTTTGAAGCACCTCCATCGGCAGGCAGCCGAGCGCCCGCGACGTCGCCGAAGCGCCTTCCCACAATCGTGCCAGATCCGCCCGGGCC
>JBAWCC010000284.1:0-2049 GCA_049590095.1 Allosphingosinicella sp.
GGCTGGATCCCGGCCTTCGCCGGGAAGCAGCTAGTCTCCCAGCTCCCGCTTCAGAAAATTCTCCACGTCGTCGAGCGCCACCGACCGATCGACGAACGCCTTGCCGATCCCCCGCGTCAGGATGAACGAAACCCGGCCGCCGGTCGATTTCTTGTCTCCGGCCATGCGCTCGACGAGCCGACCGGGGCTCACGCCCTCCAGTCGGGTCGGAAGCCCGGCCGAATCCAGATGCGCCGCCACTCGGTCGGCTTCCCCGGCGGGGCACAGCCCGCGCTCGGCGGAGAATCGATGGGCCAGGACCAGTCCCAATGCCACCGCCTCGCCGTGCAGGATCCCCGTCTCCGACTCGATCGCGTGCCCGAAAGTATGCCCGAAATTGAGAAGCGCCCGACGTCCCTTCGTCTCGCGCTCGTCCTCCGCGACGATCGCCGCCTTGGCCCGGATGCAGGTCTCGATCGCGTGCAGCCGAGCCTCGCCGTCCCCCGCGAGCAGGGTCCGGGCGCTCGCCTCGCACCAGTCGAAGAAGGAGGGATCGCAGATTAGCCCGTATTTCACCACTTCGGCATAGCCCGCCCGAAGCTCACGCTCCGGCAGGGTGTCGAGAGTCGACGGATCGATCAGCACCGCCGCCGGCTGGTGGAAGGCGCCGATCAAATTCTTGCCCGCCGCCGTATTGATCGCGGTCTTGCCGCCGACGGACGAATCGACCTGCGCGAGCAGGCTCGTCGGCACCTGGACGAAGGAACAGCCCCGCTTCAGGATCGAGGCGGCGAAGCCGGCGAGGTCGCCGATCATCCCGCCGCCGAAGGCGAGGATCGAATCGCTCCGCTCGACCCCGAGCTCGAGCAGCCGCTCGGTCAGAGCCTCGAGCCGGGCCCAGCTCTTGCTTTCCTCGCCCGGCGGAACCAGCACCGGAACGATGTCGAGCCCCGAGGCGACGAGGCGCTCGCCCTGCGCCGCCCAGACATTCTCGTCCGACACCGCCACCATTCGCCCGGACCGGACATAAGGCGCGAGCAGCTCGCCCGCCCGGTCGAGCAGTCCGGCGGCGACGGTCACGGTGTAGCCGCGCTCGCCCAGGGGGACCTCGATGCGACTCACCGGACATGCTCCGCGAGCGCCTCGAGAATCCGCTCGACCGTCCGCTCATGAGGCCCGGGCCCGCTCCGCACCCGCAGATGGGCCTCGGCATAAACGGGGTTTCGAGCCTCGGCGAGATCGCGAAGGAAGGCGAGGGGATCCCGGCCGACGAGCAAGGGCCGGTGTCCCCGGCGCGACACACGTTCGGCCAGAACCTCCACTTCCGCCTCCAGCCAGATCGCGATGCAGCGGTCGAGGATCAGCGCCCTCGTCTCGGCGTCCATGAAGGCGCCGCCGCCGGTCGCGATCACCTTGCGACCGCTCGAGATCAGCCGCCTGAGCACGCGCCGCTCGCCGTCGCGGAAGCTCGCTTCGCCGAAGCGGTCGAATATCTCCCTGATCTCATGGTCGGCGGCGCGCTCGATCTCCTCGTCCGAATCGACGAAGGGCAGGCCGAGCCGCCGCGCCAGCCGCCTGCCCACCGTCGACTTGCCCACGCCCATCAGCCCGACGAGGACGATTGACCGCTCGGGCGATCGGTCGGGCGGGAGAAGCGCTTCGGGCATTGCGGCAGGGGCTATACAGGGGGGCGGCTCGTGGGGCAAAAGGCCGGCCATGCGTATCCAACCCCTGCAGCGCCGGCGCAAACCCATCCTGCCGAAGCTTCTACTCGCCCTCCTCATTCTCTTCCTCGGCTGGCTGGTCTGGCTCGGCTTTCAGGACAGCGAGGTCCCGACTCAGCGGATCGAGCAGGACGTCACCAATGAAGCCCTTGCGGGCTAAGCTCCTCCTTCTCGCCGGCGGTGCGGCTCTGGTCTTCGCCATCCCGGCGATGGGCCAGCGCGACAAGGGCCCCGAATCGCTGTTGCCCCCCGGCTTCGGCGAGCCGCCCCCGCCTGCGCCCAAGGCTCCGTCGCCGGAAGCTCCGGCGGCTCCGTCGCCCGCCTCGCCGGCCACGCCCGTTCCCCC
>JBAWCC010000285.1:0-9854 GCA_049590095.1 Allosphingosinicella sp.
GGCAACGGCACCCCGGCCGCCGGATGCCCGCAGGGCACGGTCGACCGCGGAGTGATCGCCACCGCCTTCCGCAATTGCGAGATTTCCGGCCGGATCAGCGACGATTTCACCCTCCAGAAGCTGCCGGGCGTGATCTATTCGCTCGCCGGGCCGGTCAACGTCGGCACCGACGTCGGCGGCGACGGCGCTCTGGCGGGCGGCGACGCCGTCACCCTCACCATCCAGGCGGGCGTCACCGTCTTCGGCTCCTCGGGCAACGACTATCTCGTCATCAACCGCGGCTCGCGGATCAACGCCAACGGCAATGCCGCCCAGCCGATCGTCTTCACCGCCCGGGCCAATGTCGAAGGCACCGCCACCGATTCGACCCAGGGCCTGTGGGGCGGAATCATCCTTCTCGGCCGAGCCCCGATCAGCGACTGCAACACCGCCGTCGCCGGCGGCTCGGCCGCCTGCCAGCAGGTGATCGAGGGCACGACCGGCTCCTTCTACGGCGGCAATGTCGCGACCGACAATTCGGGGACCATGCGCTACGTCCAGATCCGCTATTCCGGATTCGCAATCGCTCCGGGCAACGAGCTCCAGGGCCTCACCATGGGCGGGGTCGGAAGCAATACCACGATCGATCACATCCAGGTTCACAACAGCTCGGACGACGGAATCGAGATTTTCGGCGGCCGGGTGAACGCGAAGCACCTCGTCGTCACCGGCGCGGACGACGACGCGCTCGACACCGATCTCGGCTATCGCGGCACCATCCAGTTCGTGATCGGGGTTCAGCGCGACGCCCAGAACGGCGATTCGATGATCGAAGCCGATTCGAACGGCAACGAGGACGCGCTTCCGAGGCAATATACGCGTCTCTCCAACGTCACCTTCGTCCAGCGCGGAACGGCGCAGGGCGGCAACACGATCCTGCTGCGCGGCGGCACCGACTATGCGATCCTCAACAGCGTCGTCGTCGGGACCCAGGCATGTCTCGACATCGACGGAACCGGCGGCTCGACGATCCGGGCCACCAACGCCGGGCTCGAGGACGTCGGGCCCCCCGTCTTCCGTTCGGTGGTTCTCGCCTGCCCGACCGCCTTCCGCGACGACAGCAACATCACCGCGGCGGAAATCCAGGCGATTTTCGGCTCGGGCACGAACAACAATTTTTCGGCCTTCACGCCCAGCCTGACGAGCGTCTTCATCAACGGGGCGAACGAGAATGGCGTGCCGGCGACCGATCCCACGCCGTTCAACGCCGACCAGTTCGCGACCGTCAACGGGTCGGCGCCGAACCGGCTCGAGGCGGTCAGCTACATCGGTGCCGTCCGCAACGCTTCCGATACCTGGTTCGCCGGCTGGACCTGCAATTCGAGCTACGTGAACTTCGGCTCCGGCAGCGGCAATTGCACGGCCATCCCCACGTCCTGATCCGAGCGCCTTCCCGGGGCGGCGGCGCTGCCGCCGCCCCCTTCTATCGCGAATGCACCGGGGGAATTTAGATGTTGAAACCCATCCGCCTTGGGAGCCTGCTCCTCGTATCGACCGCGCTGACGGCGACGGCCGCCTTCGCGCAGGACGCGCCGCCGGTCGAGGGCGCGCCCGAGGCGGGCACGGCTCAACCGGAAGCCGCCGCTGAGAGCCCCGAGGACGATATCGAGGTTTCGGCGCCCGGAGCCCAGGTGGAGGACACCGGAGACATCGTCGTCACCGGCCGCAACATTCCCAATATCCTCCGCAATACGCCGGAGGTGGTTTCGATCCTCTCCAGCGAAGACATCGCCCGCACCGGCGAAGGCGACATCGCCGGTGCGCTGCAGCGGGTCACCGGCCTTTCCGTCGTCGGCAACGGCTTCGTCTTCGTCCGCGGCCTGGGCGACCGCTATTCGCTCGTCCTTCTCAACGGCTCGCCGCTGCCCAGCCCTGAACCGCTCCGGCGGGTGGTTCCGCTCGACATCTTCCCGACCGGGCTCATCGCCAGCTCGGTCGTCCAGAAGAGCTATTCGGTCAATTATCCCGGCGAGTTCGGCGGCGGAGTCATCAACCTCACCACGACCTCGATCCCGGACGAGAGCTTTCTCACGATCGGCGCCTCGGCCGAGCTGGACGGCGAGACGACCGGCCATTTCGGCTATTCCTATTTCGGCAGCGACCTCGACCCGACCGGCTTCGACGACGGCACCCGCGACATTCCGGCCGGCCTTCGGGCCGCCGTCGCCGGCGGCGATTTCAACGGCGCCACCAACGATGGCCAACGCCGGGACTTCGCCGCCGCCCTGGTCAATGCGCCGACCACCCTGCTCCAGCGCGTGAACAACATCGCCCCGAATCTCGGCGGCAATATCAGCGCGGGCACCGCCTTCGACCTCCTCGGCGCCCGGATCGGAATTCTCGGCGCCGTGGGCTACAGCAACACCTGGCGCACGCGCGATGCGATCCAGCAGATATCGAACGACCCCGAGCTCGCCGGCATCCCCCAGTCGAGCTTCCGGCGGGTCAGCACCGACAACCGGATACTGGTCAATGCCATGCTCGGGCTCGGCGCCGAGATCGGCAGGCACAAGCTGCGCTGGACCAATTTGTTCATCCGCGACACGCTGAAGCAGGGCCGGCTCGCCGCCGGTTTCAACCGGAGCGTCCAGGATCAGGATCCGAACCTTCCGCCGTCCATCATCGAGCAGAACAGCTACTGGTTCGAGCGGCAGCTGCTCGACACCCAGTTCGTCGGCGAGTTCAAGTTCGGCGATCTCAGCGTCGACCTTCGCGGCACCTACGCCAATTCGCAGCGCGAATCCCCCTACGAGCGGGACATCAGCTACACGTATCTCGGGGACGGCGACCCGGCGACCAAGAGCCTCAGCGATGTCGACGATTATGTGAACAACCTGGCCTCCGGCGGCCAGTCGGCGACGATCGCCTTCAACGACCTCAGCGAGGACGTTTACGCGGGCGGCATCGATTTCGCCTACCGGCTGAACGGCGCGCTCCCGACCACCCTTTCGGCGGGCTACGCCTATACGAAGAGCCAGCGGACCTCGTCGCGCTACCAGTTCCAATATTTTCGCCCGGAAGGCGCCCTGCCGATCGAAATTGCCCAGCAGAGGCCCGATTATCTTCTCTCGGACTTCAACGTCTACAATTTCAACCTCCAGCTCCGCGATATATCGGGCGCGGAAGGCGCGGCCGCCTATGAAGCGGGGCTGCGTATTCACGCCGGCTACGGCCAGGCGGAGATCGAGATCCCGAGCGTGGCTCTGAGGGGGCAGTTCGGAGTCCGCTACGAGGATGCGGTCGAAACGGTCCTGACCAGCGCCGCGATCGGCGGCTCGACCCGGATCGCCAACGATTACTGGCTCCCGGCGGCGACCCTGACGTGGAATTTCGCCGACAACATGCAGCTTCGGCTGCACGCCTCGAAGACCATCGCGCGGCCCCAGTTCCGGGAGCTGGCGCCGCAAATCTACCAGGATTTCGAATCCGACCGCGAGTTCACCGGCAATCCGTTCCTCACCGACAGCCGGCTGACCAACGCCGAGGCCCGCTACGAATATTATTTCCGCCGCGGCGAGCGATTCAGCCTCGCCGGCTTCTACAAGAAGATCGACAATCCGATCGAAACCGCCGCCTTCTTCGCCGGCGGCGGCCAGCTTCGAACCGGCTTCGCCAACGCGCCCGAAGCGGCGCTCTACGGAGTCGAGGCCGAGATCCAGACCTATCTGCCGCTGTCGGGGCTCGGTAAGGGCTTCGCCGACAAGCGCCTCCTCTTCATCGGCAACTACACCTATTCGAAGTCGAAAATCAGGTCCGACGACACGCTGGTGATCGGCCCCGACCTCCAGCCGGTTGGGGCCAACCTCCTGTTCGAGGACGGGGCGCCCCTGACCGGCCAGTCCGACCATCTCGCCAACATCCAGTTCGGGTTCGAGAATACGGATCGCCTTTCCCAGGCCACCTTCCTGCTCACCTATGCCAGCGAGCGGGTCACCGAGCGCGGCCCGATCCAGGGCAGCGCGCGCCAGCCCGACATCGTCGAGAAGCCCGGCCTTCGGCTGGATTTCGTCGCCCGCGAGGCGGTCCGCTTCCTCGGCCAGGAAGCTGAGATCAAGCTCGAGGCGCGCAATCTGCTCGGCCAGGATTATGAGGAATTTCAGGAATTCGAGGCCAACCGGATCGACATCAACAGCTACAAGGTCGGCCGCACCGTCAGCGTCGGGATGAGCCTGAAGTTCTGAGGCGGCAGCCAGTCGAGCCGCAAAACCCCTCTCCCGTAAGGACGGGATAGGGAAGACAGCTGCCGTCACAAATCTTCCACACGCCTGTCATCATCGCGGCCTAGGATGGCCGGATGCAGCTTCAGGCCAAGGCTTGCGACACCGTCCCGGATGTCGAGAACGTCGCCGCCGACGCCGGGCCGGACCTGCCGGGATTGACGGAAGCGGTCGGGCGGGCGCTCGATATGGCGCTCAAGGAGAAAATCGGCCTGATCCTGATCGCCGGCCCGACCGGTTCCGGACGGGCCGCAACGCTTCGAGCCCTGGCCTCGTGCCGGCCCGATGCTTTCGCCGCCCGCGAGGTTGGCAGCCGGGAAAGCGCGGAGGACGCCCTCGCCGCCGCCCGGCGGGGCTTGGTCCTGGCCACGATCGAAGCGGAGAACGCGATTGCCGCCATCGGCCACCTTGCGGGCATGCGGATCGACGGCTTCTCCCTCGCTTTCGCCTTGCGCCTCGTTTTGGCCCAGCGCCCGGTCCGGCGTCTCTGCGGGTCGTGCCGCGTGCCGGTCCAGCCGGGCAATGCGGTGACGGCGCCCCTGGGCCTCGACCCCGGATCCGTCGTCTACGAATCGGGCGGCTGCGCCCTGTGCGGCGGCACCGGCCTGGCGGGACTCGCCGCCGCGTTCGAGACTCTTCCGGTCGATTCCACGATCGGACGGCTGATCGTCTGCGGGGCGGAAGGGGCGGCGATCGCGGGCCACGCCTTTCGGAGCTGGCCCAATCTGGCGGCGACGGCCCGGACTCTCGCGACGACTGGCCGGATCGATGCGGGAGAGGCGCTTCGGCTGATCAAGGGCGCTCAGCGCCAATAAGGGCCCGTTCCGGCCAGCGAGTCCCAGGCTCGCTCCGAATCGTCCACCAGAGCCGCGATTTCCGCTTCCTCGGTCGCCGCTCCGTCCCTGAACAGCTCCGGCGCGAGCTCACGCCGGGTCTCGATGTCGTTGAGTTGTCCGAGCAGGTCCTGAAGGCGCTGCAGCTGCGAGATGAAGCGCTTCTGCTGCCGTTTCCGGTTTCTCGGCGCCAGCGCGACGAAGAACTCGGCCGCGTAGCGAAGCTTCTTCATCTCGATCCGAAGCCGGTGGCGCTCCTCCGGTTCCAGGGACCGGAGCGCCTTCGCCCGCTTTCGAACCCGCTTCCAGCCGCGCTCGAGCCTGTCGGCCGCGAAGCCGCCGATCGGTTCGCCGGCCAGGTCGCCGCTACGCCAGGCGCCGACTTCGCTCCACCCGACCAGATCGAGGATGGCGGCCGGAAGCCTGCGCTCCCCGAGAGCGGCCTGGACCCGGGCGTAAGCCTCCTTGCGCCCGCGCCGAAGCGACTTGCGAGTCGCCCTGTCGGTGGTGCGCCCGTCCGGATCCTTCGCCGCGAGCAGGACGTCGAGATTCCTCGCCTCGCCCAGAAGCGCCGCGAACCGGCGAAGCTCAGAGCGCAGATGCGTGGCCTCGGAGTCGATCAGGGCCGGCTTGAAGAGGGACAGGGCCGAGCGCAGGCGGCGCAGCGCAACCCGGGACTGGTGGAGCGCGCGCGCATTCATGTCCTGCGCGAAGAGCGGCTCGTTGAGCCGGAAATGGCGAAGGCAGGACTGGACGATGACGGCGAAGGCGTCGCCGACCGACATGGAAGGGGCGAGCCTGACCTTCTCCGCCTTGCGGACCCGGGCGGTGCGCCCTTCGAGCAGGCGGAAGCCGCGCTCGGACTTGCTCATCACGCCCATCCTCAGGGTGAGGCCCTGGCCGAGCTCCCGCGCCAGCCTGAACAGCTCGGATCGCGGCCCGTTCTTGAGCTCCAGCTCGATCTCGGAGATCGCCTCCTCGCGCCCGTTGCTGACGATTCTACCCTCGTCGAGGATGAGCTCGACCGCGCTTTCTTCGCGGCGGATCAGCCAGGTCGTTCGCCGCACCTGAGTCTCGGACACAGGCTGAAGCCGCTTCCTCATGTCCCGCTTCGAGAGCAATTTGCCGACCGGTGTCGCCTTCAGCGCCTCGAAATCCAGGTCTGCCCCGTCGTTCTTCTTTTCCCATTCGGCCCGGCTCGAGAACCCGCCCGAATCCGAGCCTCTGTGCTTCACCGTCTGGACAAAGCTGCGCCCCTTGTGCCTTACCCGCAGCGAATAGCCCGCCTTGCGCAAATCGCCTTTCAGCGTGTCGAAATAGACTGTCCTCTGGCTGTCCGGCCTCCGCTTCGGATCGCCCAGAAGCGGCGCGGCGCGCAGCGCATCGGTCTCGCCGGAGGGGATGTCCAGCTTCAGCTCGATTTCCTGAGTCTGGATCACCGGCGATCGGCCACTCGTGCGTCATCCCGAAAGGCAGCGAGCCCTTAGAGCGGATCAACGTGACTCGCTGATGACAGCGGCGATTCGGCGGTCAGCGGGAGGCGGTCCGAAGCCCGGGCTGAAAGCGGGCAAGCGCCTCGCGGGCGAGCTGGTCCGTCGATACGACCCGGCCCTGTGCCGTCACCACCTCGAAATGGCGGTGCGAGGCGAGCGCCAGCTGCCACACCTTCACCGCGTCGCCCGGGCGGCCGGTTTCCGCATAGACCTTGCCGAGGTTGATGAGACGGGCGGGATCGTCGGACGAGATGCCGCGCGACTCGCTCAATTGCGCCTCCGCCGCCGCCCAGTCCTCGCGATCGAGGGCGGCCACGCCGAGGGCGCCGCGCTGATAACCCTGCTCCACGAGCTGGCCCCCGTCTCCGGTCGCGCAAGCGGAAAGACCAATCGCCCCGATAAGGGCCAGTGCGGATTTCCTCATCCCGTCTCTCCAATCGTTGGGTAAGATAGGACATTACACTTACGTGACAGATTTGGGTATCTTTTGTTGCGGATGGGCCTTCAGCGAGAGAGCCGACCGCAAACCAGCGCCGCTCGCGCAGTTGCCCGACCGGAACGACTCATTTCACGAAACGTTGGCGCTTGATGGAGAGAAGCGGAATGCCACAAGCGCCGGGGATCGAACGAAGCGTCGCCGCCATGATGCGACGTGGCCGGTCGCCTATGGAATCGCACCTCATCCTCGCCGCGTCCGCGGGCGGATTCGAGAGCAGCCGGGGAAACGAGCCTCTTCGCCGCTGAGCCCGCGCCGCTCGAACGCCAAGCGCTTCGTCCGGTCATGAGCCTGCAACACCAGGCAAATAGACGCCTCCCGAAGCAACCAGGGAGGAATGGTCATGCGCAGACGGCGGAAAGGGCCAGCCTTCGCAGTTCGGCGTCCGCTCGAGGAAAGCCGGGGCGGATGGGCCTTCTTCGGACGGCTGCTCGTCTGGTCCACCCGCAACAATCGCCGACCGGCCTGACCGGCGCTTCCGTCCGTCGGCGTTTGCGCGAGAATCGTGGACATCCCGGCGTACGCATCTCGTGCGCCTTTGCTGTGTCCAGCTTCCAAGCGGCCCGCCAGTTCCGATCCGCGATGTTCCACGACTGGTCTTCACGAAGTCGGTCTTCGGGACTCCGAATTCGAGGATGCGAACGCTCTGATCTAAGAAGCAGCAGACTTTTCCAACAACCAGATGATCATGAGCTGGTTCTTCTTAGTAGTGCCCCAGCAAACATTTTGGCAATTGCTCCGTCAACCAAATCGTCCAACCAAGCCCAAGCGCTAAGGCTGCTTTGATATCAAGTGAGAAGGCGCTGGGGGCTTGAGCACAAAGAAAGGCGCTAGCCACTGCTAACGCTAAGGCGGGAAACAACTTCATCCACCAACTCTCCAAAAATGTACGTCCGACCGTACAATCGCCCAATTAAGCGACAATTCGCCTATCACCTGCACTGCAAGCGGCGTTGCCAAACTGACGGTGCAATGCGGCTGATCGGCGTGGGAAACCTCAGTGATAAACAGCGGCACATCCTGCGAGCCCAGGGGGCCACTCCCCCTTAGATACCAGATGAGGGTTCCAGATCATTTCGACGATGGCAAGCGATTCTATGATCGAAATTTTCGTGCGGACGACGCGGGTTATCCAATCTTCCCATCGTACGGAGATGAGCTGTCTTTGTGCCGCAGGGATGTCCGGGACGGTCTCCGGAAGGAATCTGGCCCGAGGTTTACCTCGGCCCGGGATAGCTTTCACCGGGCTGGAGGAAAGCCGGGGCAGTTGGGCCTTGTTCGGTCGGCTGCTCGTCTGGTCCACCCGGAACAATCGCCGGCCTGCCTGACCTCGAGCGCCCTTCAGTCGGGCGGACTTTGGGCGACGTCCTTCAGAAGCCTGTCTTCGGTATCGCCGGACTCCTGCCGATCGCCCCGGGCGGAATCGTCGACTTCGCTCGCCGGACCCGCGGCCCCGAATTCGCCTTCGTCGCGGGTTTCGCCGCCGCGCCATTTGGAGCGCGCCTTGGCCTCGTCGTGGAGAGGCAGAACGTCTTCGGAATCGCCGGTCATTGAACTTCTCCTGTCGCGATCGACGAACGCCCCGCGGTCCACCCCGATCCCGCCCGGCGCTAGAAGTCGACCTGGGCGCGCGCTCCGAGCACGTCGATGCCATAGTCCCGGTCGCCGCCGGTGGCCGCGATAGCGGAATCGTCGAACCGCAGATGGCCGTAGTTGAGCAGGAAGCGGACATGGTCCTGGGCGATCCAGACCAGCGAGGCCTCGTAGCCGCGCTGGCGACCGCCCACGACCCCGCCGGAGGTGAGGTCGAGATGATCGTAGCGCAAGTTGATCTGGAAGGCTCCGGCGCCCCCGTCGCCGACCGGCCGGCGGACCTTGGTGCGGTCCCAGCGGCCGCCTTTGTAGCCGCGGCTTTCCCCGGTCAGGAAATATCCCACTTCCGCATAGCCGCCGAAGAAGGTCGGGCTTAGTCCGGGCGCAAGAGTATCGGCGTTCAGCCAGTGCGCCTCCGCGACGGCGTGAAGCGGCCCCCGGACCAGCGCCGCCTCCACCCCGTAATTGGTCTCCGTCCCGACCCTCAAGCCGGGCGTGGCGAGGAATCGCGAATTGCTGGTGTGGACCAAGGGCCGCTGTCGGTAGCGCGTTGCCGGCCCGGCGGCGGCATTGCCGCCATTGTCGCGCCAGTGGGCCGAGGCGCCGAGATGGAATTGAGTCCCGCCCAGCCTGGGAGCGTAGACGATCCGGCCGTCCAGGCTGACCGCATCGTTCTCGTCGCCCAGTCCGACGGCGTCCTGGGCGTCCCCGAGATCCTCGATATTGTCGGTGAAGACTCCGCCCTGAGCGATGAGGTCGCCGCCTTCATAGGTAGCGGAAAGGCCGATCCGGCGCTCGAAACTGAAGGCGTCGGTGAAGGCCGCGCGCTCCATGAAGGAGATGAAGCGCGAGCTGCTCAGCTCCTCCATCGATTGGAAATTGTTGTGCTGGCCCAGCGTCAGCCCGAGCGTCTTCGAAGCCTTGTAACTCAGGAAGGCGTCAGTGATCTCGACCTCGCTATTGGCGAAATCCACCTCGATCTTGTAGCCGAAGCCGCCGGGGATCTTGCCTTCGGCGCCGATCCGCGCGCGCCGTACCTCGTTGCCGAAGCCCAAGCCGCGGTCGTTCACGCCCGCCGGACGCTCAACGTAGCCGACATCATATTGAAGCCTGCCGAACGGCTTGAAGGTCACGCCGCCGCCGCCTTTGGAAGCCGCGGAGGCCGGCGCGGCCGAAGCGGTCG
>JBAWCC010000286.1:0-6014 GCA_049590095.1 Allosphingosinicella sp.
AAGCCGCTCGCGCTCCCGGGCGGCCTCCTGGAGGCGCTGCTGCTCCTGGAACCGGTCCCGCTCCCTGAAGCGCGGCTCCGGCGGCGGCTGGCGGTCGATCGCCCGGTCGATGAAATCCTGGTCGAGCCGGTCCTCCCGTTCGGGCAGCGGCTCGACCTCGTCCCGGCGCGGCGGCAACGGCTGGAAGCCGCCGGCCGGCCCGCTTCCGTCGGGATTTACCAGGATTCCGTCCTCGGGCGCCTCGAACCAGGTTTCCTCGTCGGGCTCGGCGACCGCCCATTCGGGCATCTGAACCGCGATCTCGAAATCCTCGGCCGGCCGGTTGGCGACGGCGCGCTGCATGAAATCGTGGAAGGCCCGGGCCGGCGCCCGACCGCCCTGGAGCCCGGGGACGGCCTTGTTGTCGTCGCGCCCCATCCAGATCCCGGTGGTGAGGCCGCTCGAGAAGCCGAGGAACCAGCCGTCCTTGTTGGAGGTGGTGGTTCCGGTCTTGCCCGCCACCGGCCGTCCGATCTGGGCTCCGCGTCCCGTCCCGGTCAGGACCGCCGCCTGAAGAAGGTCGGTCATCTGGGCCGCGACCCAGGGCGCGACCAGGACTCGATTCTCGTCCGGCTGGTGCTGGTAGAGGATCTGGCCGCTGGCGGTGGTGACCCGCCTGATCCCGTAGGGCACCACCGCATTCCCCTTCGTCGCCACCGAGGCGAAGGCCCGGGTCATGTCGAGCAGCCTCACCTCGGAGCTTCCGAGCGCCATCGAGGGGTGGGTGACGACGGGCGTCGTGATCCCGAAGCGCTGCGCCATGTCGGCGACGGTCCGGAAGCCCACCTCCTGGGCGAGCCGCACCGAGACGGTGTTGATCGACTGGGCGAAGGCCTGGCGAAGCGGGACCTGGCCGGCGAAGCCGCGGCTGTTGTTGCGCGGGCTCCAGCCGTTGATGGTGAGCGGAGCGTCGACGACGATGTCGTCGGGCTTGTAGCCGGCCTCGATCGCGGCGAGGTAGACGAACAATTTGAACGCCGAGCCCGGCTGCCGGGTCGCCTGGGTGGCGCGGTTGTAGAGCGAGCGGACATAGTCGCGGCCGCCGATCATCGCCCGGACCGAGCCGTCGCGATCGAGCGCGACCAGGGCGCCCTGGGCGCCGGCCGGGGTGGCCGCGTTGATCACCTGGTCGCCGAGGCGCTGCATGTTGGGATCGAGGGTCGTCCACACCTCGATCGGATCGACCGTCTCGTCGATCAAGGTGTCGAGCTGGGGGAGCACCCAGTCGGTGAAGTAGCGGACGCTGTTCTGCCTCGGAGTCGGGACGATCCTGACCTCGGCGGGCTCGGCGGCGGCGGCCACGGCAGGGCTGATGTCGCCATTTTCCTGCATCAGCCGGATGACGACCTGGGCGCGTCCGCGCGCGGCTTCGGGGTCCGCCGAGGGCGCGTAGTTGGACGGCGCCTTTACCAGGCCGGCGATGATCGCGGCCTCCGAGAGGCTCAGCGTCTTCGCCGAATGGCCGAAGAACCGGCGCGAGGCGGCGTCGATTCCGTAGGCTCCGCCGCCGAAATAGACCCGGTTCAGATAGAGCTCGAGGATCTGGTCCTTGGAGAAACGCCGCTCGAGCGCGAGCGCGAGCACGCCTTCGCGCGCCTTTCGGCCGAAGGTTCGGCTGTTGGTCAGGAAAATGTTGCGGGCGAGCTGCTGGGTGATGGTCGAGCCGCCCTGGGTCCAGCGGCCCTTCGCCACCCGTACCCTGGCGGCCCGGGCGAGGCCGATCGGATCGACTCCGATATGCGAGCGGAAGCGCTTGTCCTCAACCGCGACCATCGCGTCCTTCATGATCGCGGGGATCTGGTCGTAGCTCAGCCACTGGCCGAAGCTGGGGCCCAGAGCGATCAGCTCCGTCCCGTCGGCGGCCCGGACCCGGATCATCTGGCCGAGATCGTCGCGGCGGACCAGCTCCTGGTAGCTCGGAAGCGAGCTCATCGCGACCCCGACCGCCACGACCAGGGCGACGAGCGCGATGAGGCCGCCGTACAACCCGATCTTGAGCGTGGTGATCAGCGTCCGGCGAAGGCGGGACGGCGGAGGAGAAGCATCACTGGCCATCTGGGCGGCAACCTAGGGCCGGACGGGTCGGGCGACAAGGGAGGGACTGGGGAGAAGCGGAGGAGGAGGGGTGGAGACCCTCCCGTCACCCCAGCGAAGGCTGGGGTCCATGCAGCCACTCCATCCGCTCGGCTCCAAATCGGTCTGGATCCCAGCCTTCGCTGGGATGACGGTCTTGCGACCGTCTCGCCGTCACTTCCTCCCTTTGAAATCCAGCGAGGCGCTGTTGATGCAATAGCGCAGGCCGGTCGGCGCCGGTCCGTCCGGGAAGAGATGGCCGAGATGGCCGTCGCATCTGGCGCAGCGGACCTCGACCCGGCGCATTCCCTGGCTCATGTCGGCATGCTCGCTGACCGTGGGCGCGGCGGGCTCGGTGAAGCTGGGCCAGCCGCTGCCGCTGTCGAACTTGGAGTCGCTGTCGAACAGCAATTCGCCGCAGCCGGCGCAGCGATATTCGCCTTCCTCGTGATTGTCGACGTAGCGGCCGCTGAAGGGCGGCTCGGTTCCCGCCTCGCGGAGCACCCGATATTGCTCCGCGGAAAGCTTCTCGCGCCACTCCCGCTCCGACATCTGCCCGCGTTCCTTTACCTGGTCCGCCATTGCGGAATCATTCCTCGGCTGCCGATGAAGCGGCGTCAACGGCCGGGGGACGCAACAGGTTTCGCCGCATCGGCAGATAGGCGGCGGGGACATCGCGCCGAAGCCGCCCCCGGACGGCTTCCTTTCGGGAGTGATATGGTGCGGTCGAGAAGACTCGAACTTCCACGGCCTTTCGGCCACAGCGACCTCAACGCTGCGCGTCTACCAGTTCCGCCACGACCGCACGTCACTGCTCCCCGAAAAGACGCTCCGGGGCCGGTAGAAGCGGGGCCTCTAGCAAAGCGGACGGAGCGAGGCAATGGCGCGCTTCCCCTTTCGTCACCCCAGCGAAGGCTGGGGTCCATGCGGCGACCGGAACCCGCGGCAGCATGGATGCCAGCCTTCGCTGGCATGACGAATGAACCCGCGGCAATGACTAGCGGCTAGCCCTTTCTCTTCCCCTTCGCCGGAAGCGGCCGCATCACCCTGGCCAGCGCCATCTCGGCCACCTTGCGGCCCATCTCCTCGCCCGCCTCGTTCGAGAAGCGGTAATGGACCCCGCCGTACATGCGCGACAGCGAGACCTCCTTCACCCATTCGTCCCAGCTCGGAAGCACCTGGACGATGGAGTTCGGGATCGAGCGCGAATGGACCCGTACCCCGCCGGGCGGCGCCGCTCCGACCTCGGCCTCGAGCAATTCGGCGATGGCGGCGGTGCCGCTGCAATGGGCGCAGGGATATTCGGGATGGTTGGGAGTGCCGATCAGCGGCTCCCAGGCCGGATCCTCCTGCGTCGAATCGTTGCCGTCGTCCGAGGCGTTGCGGATGGCGGTGATCGGCCGCCAGAAATTGTAATGGAGCTTGGCGTCGCCGGTGGCGATCCCGACGTCGTCGGAGACCATCGCGACCAGAGCGAACATTCGCGCGTTCCCGACCGGGGAGCGGCCCCTGGAGTCGGCGATCAGCCTCAGGCTGGGAGTCATGTTGGGAGTGATCCGGTAGCGCGCCATCAGCGACTGCTGCGGAGTTCGCTCGCTTCCGGTCCTGGCGCCGAGCCGCTTGATCTCCTCGAAGTCGCGCGCCCAGCGCTCGCTGGACAGAGCCGGCGGAGGCGCCGGCCGGACGGAATCGTAGCTCGGGAGGATCCAGGGTTTGAAGGTGAAGGCGTAGGGCTGGTAGACGGGCAGCTGGGTCGCCGTCCACATTCCGGGGGAGGTGCGCGGGCGGTAGGGCATTGGCTTGCGCGCCTTGTCCATGCCGCCCGCCGCGAGCGCGAGCTTCGCCGCCGACTCGCCCACCGCCTTGCCGCGCTCGCGGGCGGCGGAATCGGCGACCGATAGCATGGCGACGTCGTAGCTGTCGTCGAGACCCGCTTTCTGGCCGGGATAATGGGTAACGAGCACCCGATAGGCGGCGGTCGCCGCGGCGGCGTCCTGCGAAGCGCCGGGCGCGGCCGGGGCCATTCCCAGATAGCTCTCATAGCGCCGGTCGATCGCGTTCAGGGCCTCGAACATGGCGATGGCGACCTGGGTCTGGGCGCGGTCGTGCTCGCCGGTTCGGGGCGAATCGGGCGGGGGAGAGGCCGCGGTCCCGACCGCCTGGGCATAATCGATCCATTCGCAGACCGTGTCCGCCGAAGCCGGCGTGGCGGCGGCGAGCGCAGCGCCGGACGCCAGAAGCCAGAATTTGCGCATGAGTCGTCCCCCCCGATCCTGTTCCCCGCGGCAACCTAGCAAAGAATCAGTAGAGGAACATCGGCATTCCCTCGATCCGCATCAAACGCGCACGATAGGTCGAGGGATCGTAGAGGCCGTCGACGTCGACCGACTTGCTTCCGCTGAGCAGGGTGTCGATCGGGACATGGGCGTAATTGCCGTCGGTCAGCGTCACCATCCGCGCCGTCTCGCCGCGCTGGAGGAGCTGGATCGCGAGGCCTCCGAAGGCGAAGCCGACCATCCGGTCCATCGCGTCCGGCTCCCCGGCGCGCATCAGATAGGCGAGCTCCTGGATGACCGTGCCGAAGCCGAGACGGGCCTTGATCGCCCGGCCGAGCTGCTGGCCGATACCGATCTCCGCGCGCTCGCTTGCCGGCTTGGAGAGCTCGGAATCGTCGTCCCCTTCACCCTTGATCGTCGCGCCTTCGGAGATCACGCACATCGCGTAGCCGGCAGGGTTGGAAGTCTTGTCCTCGGCGAGGAGCGGGAAGAGGATGTCGAGGTCCGCCGGAACCTCGGCGATGATTGTCCGGTCGACCTGGGCGAGGAAGCCGGCGAGCAGGGCCGTCTCGCCGCTTCGCCGGCCGAACAATTCCACCACCCCGATCCGCTCGTGGCTCTCGACCGTGGTCCTCAAGGCATTGATCGCCTCGACCGAGCGGCTGACGGCGGTCGAGAAGCCGATGCAATAATCGGTTCCGAAGACGTCGTTGTCCATCGTCTTGGGGACGGAGACGACCGGCACGCCCTGAGCCGCGAGGTGCGCCGAGAAGCGCAATGTGCCGTCGCCGCCCAAAGTGATCATGGCGTCGATTCCGAGCCTCGAGAGGGTGTCGAGCACCTGGCCGGTCCGGTCCCCCGCCGCCACCGTCCGCGGATCGGCGCGCGAGGTGTGGAGGATGGTCCCGCCCATCCGGTCGATGCCTCGCACCCCCTCGCGGGTCAGCGGCAGGCTGTTGGCGGCGACGCTCGCCGGGTCGGCGGGGTCGATGGCCAGGACGCCTTCCCAGCCGCGGCGGAAGCCGGTCACCTCCCAGCCCAATGCGTCGGCGGAAAGGGTGATCGACCGGATGCAGGGATTGAGGCCCGGGACGTCGCCGCCGCCGGTGAGCAGGCCGATTCGCATCAGGCCGCGGAGGGAAAGGCGACGCGCAGCTTGCGGCCCTCGCCGGTGGGAACGTCCATCTCGGCGCTGTTGAAGGTCGCGCTCTGGCCCGGCTGAAGCTCCGAGACGGGCGGCGAGATCGACCAGCTGTGGACGACGGCGCCGGAGGGGTCGCGGACTTCGGCTCGGAGCTGCGGGACTCGCTGGACGGATTGGGTCGGATTGACGATCCGTCCGGTGACGGTGAGCAAGGCGTTGCCGCTGGCCAGAGACTGGTTCTCCGCGGCATATTCGAGCTTGAGCGGAGTGGCGTTCCGGTTCGGAAGGGCGATGTCGACTCCGAGGTCGGGCAGGCCGAACGAATATATGGCCGCCGTCGCCGCCAGCATCAGCAAGGCGGCGGCGATCGCGGCGAGGGTCCACAGCTTCGCCGGGTTTCGCCTCGGGCGGAACGGCGGCTCGTGGGCGAAGGCGTCGTAATTCTCCGGCTCCGGCTCCGGCGGCGGGGCCGGGCCGAGGAC
>JBAWCC010000287.1:0-2711 GCA_049590095.1 Allosphingosinicella sp.
GCCTCATCGGTTCGGGGATCGGGGTCGCGCTGGCCAGGCGTCGCCGCGTCGGCGCCGAGCAGATTGCCGGCGGCGATCGTCACCGGCCCGTCGTTCGAGGCCGTCTCCTTCGCCGCCGCGCCGCCGAGGTCCTGAAGCTGCGCCGCCGTCAGCGGCTCCGTGCCGGTGCCGATGACGACCAGCTGCGACCAGGGGCCGATGCCGCGAAGCACCAGCCGCTCGTCCCTCTCGTAACCGAAGTCGGCGGAGCGCAGCGCCCGCCGGGTCGCCGCCCGGCCGGCCGGATCCAGCATGGTCCCGCGCGCGGCGAGGTCCGCCTCGGAGCCGAGCGGAAGGACCAGGGCGCCTTCGGCCGGCGCTTCGGCCGCGAAGTCGATCGGCCGCTGCGCGGCGGCGGGGCTGAGAGCGGTGGCGGCGAGCAGAGCGGCGGCGAGGAAGAAGCGCATTCGGATCCCTTCTCGGGGGGGCGGGGTGAGGCTGCGTTTCTTTGGCGAAGCTTCCTCCGCCGCACAAGCCGTGACTCGCCGCCGCCGCTCGCATCTCCCAATCCGCGCGATATGCGGCTAAGGCGCCTCTTGCAGATGCTGACCTTGCCCAACATCCTCACCTTGTCGCGGATTTTCGCGGTGCCCCTGCTCGTGTTCCTGCTGTGGAAGCCGAGCTGGTTTGATTATGCGATCACATTCGCACTCTACTGCATCGTCGGGATCACCGATTATTTCGACGGCTACCTCGCCCGCGCCCAGGGGACGGTGTCTAGGCTCGGAATGTTCCTCGATCCGATCGCCGACAAGATCATGGTGGTCGGAGTCCTCGTCATGCTGGTGTCGACCCGACAGGCGGAGGCCGACCCGGTGATCCACGGCCTTCACATCGTCCCGGCGCTGATCATCCTGCTGCGCGAGATCGCGGTCTCCGGGCTTCGCGAATTCCTTGCCGGTCTTCAAGTCTCGCTCCCGGTCAGCCGCCTCGCCAAGTGGAAGACGACGTTGCAGCTGGTCGCGCTCGGGGCGCTCATCCTGGGCGGAGCGGTGCCGCAATGGCCGTGGGTGGAATCGGTCGGCCTCGCAAGCCTGTGGGCGGCGGCGACCCTGACCGTGGTGACGGGCTGGGATTATCTGAGGGTCGGCCTGAAGCACATGGACTGAGGGGAGGGGGCGCCCAGGTGCCGTCGCCGGTCAGATTGCCCTTGGCGTCATAGCCGAGCGCGCCTGCCCAGCTTGCGATCTGATTGAGCCCGTTCGAGGTGGTGCTCGTCGTCCCGGAGCCGTGGCCTGTCCAGGCGTAGGAATCGTTCGAGCGCGTGGTCGACGCGATCTGGCTCGCCGGATTGTAGGCGAAGCCGAGCGTCAGGTCGTGCGTGGTGCCGGCGCCGTTCACATCCAGGCTGAGCTGCTGGACCGAACATTCGAGACGGCCGAGCGCATCGTAGCTGGTTTGGCTCAGCGTATAGACTGGCTGGCTTCTACGCCTATTTCAATCCTTTGGTCGAAGGCATTGGGATAGAATTCCAGCAACTATGATCGGAAGCGCGGAGAGCATGATATGCAAAGCGGATGAGGCCCCGAAAAATGGAGGCGCGATAAGAAAAATCACCAGCGAGACGCTGAAGCACATAGCTATGCTAGAAACTAGAAGTTTTTCTCGAAAAGGTCGACTCAATACGCCGTCCCCAATAGCGATACATATACCAAAAAGCGCACAAATACCTAATACCGCAAAATTCGAATCAGCCGAAGCAGATGCCAACGCTCCCATGAATGCTAGAAGTATGGCTGCAAAATAAAATCTTGTCCTTCTTCGGGGGGCGTATTCTGCGTAATCGTCCGTATATGGCATTCGATCAACCTCCTTAAAATGCTAGTTAGTTGGTGCACACTTGGCAGGCGCGACACCAGACGGACCAAAGTCATAAGCGAAGGCCGCACCATTCACTGTAATGGGAGTCTTGGGGATGCCAACCCCCGGCGTTACACCTCCAAGTGACACGGATACCTTCCCGATCGAATTCCCGCCGAAGTTGGAAATCGAAGCGCTTCCCCAAGCAAGATTGCCTCTGGCCCCGCTTTTGACTTTCCCTCCTGCACCAACGGCCCACCCACTGATTGATAAGCCACCTGCAAACGCATTGAAGCCGCCGCGGATTGAACCGGAGACCTTGACAATAGCAAGGCCCGTGACGCCACCCAGACCCTTAAGAGCGAAAGTGGCTGTTGATCCTGAATTGAGGTCAGTCAGAGTGCCATAGAAGACGGCTGGACCAACTGGCGGCGAGACAATCGTGCCCTCTATTGCGACAGTAGAGTCGGTGCTCGGGGGAGGACACGGAGGCGGAGGCGGAGGAGGCGGGGTAGAAGGGGCAGGACCATTGCCCGGCCGGCCTCCGCCAACACCGACGCCCCTGCCGCCACCGCCGCCCCCGCCCGCATAGAGCCTTTGGCAAAAGAGCCTGTACGTTGCTACGACATCGCCTTCGGGCCTGCTGGTTCGATCAACCATGACGGAAACCGCGTCGCTGCCGCATAATCCCGTCGGATCGGTGAAGTTCACCGGATCCCCACCGACATAGGCGTACATGTTCATTCCGTCGCCATATCCGATCGGGTCGGTCTGCAGGAATCGGCCCAGCTTCGGGTGATACCATCTGGCCCGCATGTAATAGAGGTTGAGGGCGGGCGTATGCCAATAGGCGCCCGCAAATCCGAACCCGT
>JBAWCC010000288.1:0-3474 GCA_049590095.1 Allosphingosinicella sp.
TGGTCGGCGCCGGCCCCGGCGACCCCGAATTGCTCACCCTGAAGGCGGTGCGCGCGCTCCAGTCGGCGACGATCATCCTGTACGACGATCTGGTCGGCCCCGAGATACTCGAGCTCGCCCGCCGCGAGGCGAAAAGGGTCGCGGTCGGCAAGACCGGCCGGGGCCCCTCCTGCCGTCAGTCCGACATCAACGCCCGGATGGTGGAGCTCGCCCTCGCCGGCGAGACCGTCGTTCGGCTGAAGGGCGGCGACCCCCTCGTCTTCGGCCGGGCCACCGAGGAGCTGGACGCCTGCCATGCCGCCGGAATCGAGGTGACGATCGTCCCCGGAATCTCGGCCGCCCAGGGCGCCGCCGCGGCTCTCGGCTTCTCGCTGACCGAGCGGCGCGAGGCCCGGCGGATCCAGTTCGTCACCGGGCACGGCTCGGACGGCCGCCTGCCGACGGACCTGGACTGGGGCGCCATCGCCGACCCGGCCGCGACCACCATCGTCTACATGCCGCGAGCCACTCTCGGCGAGTTCGCCCGCTCGGCGATCGCCGCCGGACTGTCCCCCGAAACTCCCGCAATCGCCATCGCCTCCGCGACGCTTCCCGCGCAGGCGCAGGTGAGCGGGACCATCACGACCGTCCCCGGCCTCGCCGGGTCGCTTCCCCCGGGGGCGCCGGTGACGGTCGTGATCGGCCGGGTGGCCCGCGAACGAAGCGCCGTCGAGATGAGGGCCGCCGCATGAACGCGCCGACCTTCCTCAGTCGCGGTCTCACCCATCTCGAGCAGCTCGAGGCGGAGAGCATCCACATCCTCCGCGAAGTCGTCGCCGAAGCGGAGCGGCCGGTCATGCTCTATTCGGTGGGCAAGGACAGCGCGGTGATGCTCCACCTCGCCCGCAAGGCCTTCTTCCCGGCGCCTCCGCCCTTCCCGCTCCTCCATGTCGACACGACCTGGAAGTTCCGCGACATGTACGCGCTCCGCGACCGCACCGCGCGCGAAGCGGGCGTCGAGCTGATCGTCCACCGCAATCCGGAGGCCGAGCGGCGCGGGATCAACCCGTTCGATCACGGCAGCCTCCATACCGATTTGTGGAAGACCGAAGGCCTTCGCCAGGCGCTCGACCTCCACGGTTTCGACGCGGCCTTCGGCGGGGCCCGCCGCGACGAGGACAAGAGCCGGGCCAAGGAGCGCATCTTCAGCTTCCGCTCCGCCCATCATCGCTGGGACCCGAAGAACCAGCGGCCCGAGCTCTGGTCGCTCTACAATTCGCGCAAGTCGAGGGGCGAGACGATCCGGGTCTTCCCGCTCTCCAACTGGACCGAGCTCGACATCTGGCAGTACATCCATGCCGAGAACATCCCGATCGTCCCCCTCTACCTCGCGGCGCCGCGTCCCACGGTGGAGCGCGACGGGATGATCCTGATGGTCGACGACGACCGTTTCCCGCTCCGCGACGGCGAAATTCCGGTGAAGCGCTCGGTCCGGTTCCGGACATTGGGCTGCTACCCCCTGACCGGCGCGGTCGAGAGCCGGGCGACGACCCTGCCGCAGGTCATCCGCGAGATGCTTCTCGCCACCACCTCCGAGCGCCAGAACCGCGCCATCGACCATGACGGCGCCGCCAGCATGGAGCGCAAGAAGCAGGAAGGTTATTTCTGAAGATGGCGACGGCGCGGATCAGCCCGGCCCAACCCGTCATCCCGGCGAAAGCCGGGACCTCGGGACAAGAAGTCTCGGCGGGTCTCCCCGAGGCCCCGGCTTTCGCCGGGGTGACGGACGATCAGGAGGACCCGACCGTCTCGGGACAAAACAAATCCCTCCTCCGCCTCCTCACCTGCGGCTCGGTCGACGACGGCAAGTCGACCCTGCTCGGGCGGCTCCTCTACGACAGCAAGATGCTGTTCGAGGACCAGCTCGCAATGCTGGAGGCGGACAGCCGAAGGTCCGGCACCCAGGGTGAGAATCTCGATTTCGCGCTTCTCGTCGACGGCCTCAGCGCCGAGCGCGAGCAGGGCATCACCATCGACGTCGCCTATCGCTTCTTCGCGACCGACAAGCGCAAGTTCATCGTCGCCGACACTCCCGGCCACGAGCAATATACCCGCAACATGGTCACCGGCGCCTCGACCGCCGACCTCGCCATCATCCTCATCGACGCCCGCAAGGGCGTGCTCACCCAGACGAGGCGGCACAGCCACCTCGTCCACCTGCTCGGGATCCGCCACGTCGTCCTCGCCGTCAACAAGATGGACATGGTCGATTACAGCCGGGAGCGTTTCGAGGCGATCGTCTCCGACTATCGCACCTTCGCCGACGAGATCGGGATCGGCGCCTTCACCGCCATTCCGATCGCCGCTTTGGCCGGCGACAATATCGCGTCGAGCAGCCCGGCGACGCCCTGGTACGAAGGGCCGCCCCTGCTCGGGCATCTCGAAACCGTCCCGATCGCGGCCGCCCGTCCCGATTCCGGCGCCTTCCACATGGCGGTCCAGTGGGTGAACCGTCCCGACAGCCGTTTCCGCGGCTATGCCGGCCGGATCGCCGGCGGGACCGTCCGACCCGGCGACGAGATCGTCATCCTGCCCTCGGGCCGGCGCTCGCATGTGGAGCGCATCGTCACCCTGGACGGCGATCTCGACCGGGCCGTCGAGGGCCAATCGGTCACCCTCACCCTCGTCGACGAGGTCGATTGCTCGCGCGGCGAGGTCATCGCCGCCGCCTCGGCGCCGCCCCAGGTCGTCGACGGCCTCGTCGCCAACCTCGTCTGGATGTCGGACGAGCCGCTCGCTCCCGGCCGGTCCTATTGGCTAAAGATCGGCGCCAGCACCGTGTCCGCGACGGTGAGCCGGGTCGAGCATATCCTCGACGTCAATACAGGCCGGCCCGCCGACGCCCGCCTGCTCGCGCTCAACGACATCGGCCGCTGCGAACTGAAGCTCGACCGCGAGGTCGCCGCAATCCCATATGCCCGGGGCCGGGAGCTCGGCGCCTTCATCCTCATCGACAAGCTCAGCCACGCCACCGCGGCCGCCGGGATGATCGACGGCTTCCCGCGCCGGGGAACCCTCGACCGATTCGGCGGCGAGGCGGACCGGATCATCTGGCTGAACGAAATCGCTCCCGACGAGCGCGCCGGGATGGCCGCCAGGGCGCAGCAGAGGCTCCAGGCGATCGGCCGGATGAGCTTCGTCCTCGACGAAGCCGCGCTCCGCGAAACCCTCAATAGCGACCTCGCCGACGGCCCCGCCGACACGGCCGAGCATATCCGCCGGCTGCGCGCCGTCGCGGGCCTGATGAGCCGGGCCGGCCTCCACGTCCTCGTCGCGGTCGACGTCCCGGCCGCCGAAGCCTGGCCCGGCCGGCGGATCGTCCCGGCGGACCTCGATCAGGAAGGGGAAGCCGAATGGGTCATCTGAATCCTTTCCCGGCCGATACGCTCAGCGCCGAGCAGCGCCGCCAGGTCGAAGCCCTGAGCGGTTCGGTGA
>JBAWCC010000289.1:0-18399 GCA_049590095.1 Allosphingosinicella sp.
CTCCACCACCCTTCGGGTGGTCCCCCTCCCCATCTTCGATGGGGAGGCAATCAGGCCGTCGAAGTCACCCGGAAGCCGGACGGGGGCTCCTCCCCTTCGGCTATCTCCACCTCGATCCGCTCGACCCTCGCGGCCGGCGGGCCGGTGCGGCAGGCGGCGATGAGGGCTTCGACGGCTTCTTCCTCGCCATGAGCGAGCAGCTCGACGCTTCCGTCGAGGCGGTTTCGGACCCAGCCGCGGACTCCGAGCGAGAGCGCCCTGTCCGTCGTCCAGTCGCGGAAGAAGACGCCCTGGACCCGGCCGTGGATCCGGACCCGGCGGGCGATCATCCGCATTGCGCCCGGTGGAGCAATTTGTGGTCGGCGAGGACGAGCGCGACCATCGCTTCCACGACCGGGGCGCCGCGTATGCCGACGCAGGGGTCGTGGCGTCCCTTCACCCCGAGCGCCGCGACCGAGGGGGTCGGCTTGAAGGCGGCCCGGACGACGATCGGGTCGCCGGTCGAGATCCCGCCGGCGATCCCGCCCGCAAGCGAGGGATCTTGATTGTCCTCGCCGCGAAGGCGAGCCGATCCGAAGCCGGCGCCGATCTCGACCGCCTTGACGGCGTTGATCGACATGAGCGCGGCGGCGAGATCGGAATCGAGTTTCGCGTAGACGGGTGCGCCCCAGCCGGAGGGGACTCCGGTCGCGGTGCATTCGATCAGGGCGCCCAGCGAGCTTCCGGCCGAGCGCGCCTCGTCGAGCAGCCTCTCCCATTGCGATTCGTCCGGCGAGTCGCCGATCCGGACGATCCGGACGACGAGCGTCACTTCCGGGACGACCAGCCGGGCCACCGCCCCCGCGGCGACTCGCGCGGCCGTCTCCCGGGCGGAGGCGCGGCCACCGCCGCGAGGATCGCGAAGGCCGTATTTGGACTGATAGGCGGCGTCGGCATGGCCGGCGCGGGGGGGCATGCCCGCATAATCCTTCGGCCGGGCGTCGACATTGTCGATCAGGAGGCTGATCGGAGTGCCGGTGGTCCGGCCTTCGTAGGTTCCTGAGAGGATCCGGACCCGGTCGGGTTCCTGTCGGGGCGAGGTCTGCTTCGAAAGGCCGGGCCGGCGGCGGTCGAGCCAGGGCTGGATGTCGTCCTCGCCGAGGGAGAGGCCGGGCGGGCAGCCGTCGATCACTGCGCCGATGGCGGGGCCGTGGCTTTCGCCCCAGCTGGTGAAGCGGAAGAGCCGGCCGAACGTGTTGAAGCTCACGCGGCGCGAGAGCGCGCCCGGGTCATGTCACCGCGACCCGCTAGAATACCGGCAATGGAAATATCTTCATCCAGCTCGTCCCAATGCAAGCCGGATGGACTTATCCAAACTTGCACGCGCTCCTCCGGGGACCCGTGTAGCAACCGCGGGTACCAGGCAAGCGGGACGCCCACAATACGTCCATCGTCTAGATGGACCCACATCTGAACGTCGTCGAATTCAATCTTAATCGCCTGTACCGAAGTGCTCATTCCACGCGCTCTCAATTTCCACCCGGCGGTCCTCAACGAGACGAAGGATCCAGCTTTGTGTGCGGGCATCGAAGCCATGGTTATACGCGAAGGTGACCTCAGGGTACAGCCAGAGCTTGGCATCGCCTGCCCCCCGCTTGGCAACGTGTACGTGGGTCGGTTCGAGCGGGTCGCCCTCGCTGGAGTAGAAGTGAAACTTGAAGCCGCGCTCCCAGAACACCGCGGGCATCACGACTTCCTCAGCGTGTCGGCGGCCGCCAAGCGGCCCGTCTCATCCCGGAAGAACCAAAAAAACCACCCATTCACCTGATGGTTGGTGATCGCAGCTCCTGCCGGTGACAAGCCCGAATAGATCGTGCCGTTATACTCGATCCCCCGAGGGGTGATCGTCGCTTCGACGATTCGACCGTCTCGGAAACGGTGCTCGAGCTTAGTTCCGACACGGAAGCGAACGCCTTCAGTCTCCCAATAATCCTCGAAACCCGGGCTGGGTGCGCCATCCAGCTTGAGAAGCTTGCGAACGACGTCTCCTTCCGACTCGGACTCGCTGGTCCGCAGTCGGGTAATCTCTTTCCAGCTGTCGAAATCCACCTCGATCATCGGCATTAAGGCCTCCATCACAAATTAGATGGAAACTCTGTCACAGTGCCTAATGCTCCACAACAGTAAAGTCCTCTCACGTCGTCGCGATGTCCGGGGCGTCCTCCGCCTTCATTCCGACGACGTTGTAGCCGGCGTCGACATGGTGGATCTCGCCGGTGACGCCCGAAGCGAGGTCGGAGAGCAAATAGAGGCCGGCGCCGCCGACGTCCTCGATGGTGACGTTGCGGCGCAAGGGGCTGTTATATTCGTTCCATTTGAGGATGTAGCGGAAGTCGCCGATTCCGCTGGCGGCGAGGGTCTTGATCGGGCCGGCGGAGATGGCGTTGACCCGGATATTCTCGGGGCCGAGGTCCATGGCCAGATATTTGACGCTGGTCTCGAGCGCCGCCTTGGCGATTCCCATCACGTTGTAATGGGGGATGACCTTTTCGGCCCCGTAATAGGTCAAAGTGACGAGCGACCCGCCGTTGGGCATCATCTCGCGGGCGCGGCGGGCGACGGCGGTGAAGCTGTAGGCCGAGATGTTCATCGACATCAGGAAATTGTCGAGGCTGGTGTCGACATATTTGCCTCGAAGCTCGTTCTTGTCGGAGAAGCCGATGGCGTGGACGACGAAGTCGATCGTCTCCCAGCGCGCCTTGAGCTGCTCGAAGAGCCGGTCGAGATCGGCCATGTCGGAGACGTCGCATTCGATCAGGAAATCGGAGCCCACGGACTCGGCGAGCGGCCCCACCCGCTTCCGAAGCGCTTCGCCCTGATAGGAGAAAGCGAGCTCGGCGCCATGCTCCGCCAGCCTCTGCGAAATCCCCCAGGCCAGCGACTTGTCGTTGGCGAGGCCCATGATCAGGCCGCGCTTTCCGCTCATCAATCCGGTCATCCGATGCTTTTCCTGTGATTGGGCTCCTCGCCCTCCTTTAAGGCTTCTTCGGGCACCTCCGCCAGAGCCGCGTTGAGCTCCGCCCCGATCACCACGCCCAGACCGACGATGAAGAAGAAGGTGAGGCCGATGATGACCCCGGCGAGGCTTCCATAGGTAAGGGAATAACCGCCGAGGCTGGAGAGGACGACCGGGAGCAGGGCCGTGGTCGCGAGCCACCAGATCGCGACGAAGAGCGGCCCCGGCCATTTGGGGCAGCCCTTGCCGCGGTAGCGCTTTGGGGTCAGAGTGTAGAAGATCAAATAGAGCGCCCCGAACAGCATCAGCGCCGGAACCACCCGGAACAGGCTGATCAGCCCGACCAGATCCTCGCCGCGCGGGATCAGGCCGACGATGATTTCCTGCACGCCCGAGAGCAGGACGGAGACGCTGAAGGCGACCATGGCGACGATCACCGCGCCGATGATCATTCCAACCGAGCCGAGCCGATATTCCCAGAAGGGCCGGCTGTAAGTCACTCCATAGGCCCGGCGGATGATGTCGCGGATCGTCTCGATGAAGCTTCCGGTGGTCCACAGGCCGATCAGTGCGCCGAGCCAGAGCAGATTGCCGGAGCGGGCGCTGATCACGTCGCTGATCGGCTTCCTGAGCACGTCCGCGACGTCGGGCGGCATGGTCTGGAGGATTCCGATCACCGCCGCCAGCCCCTCCTCGGTCTGGCCGAACAGGCGGGCGACCGCGGCGGCGACGATGACGAAGGGGAAGAGCGACATCAAGGCGAGGTAGGCAAGGTTGCCGGCGTGGATGAAGCCGTCGTTATAGACCCCGATCGCGACCCGCTTGACGACTTCGAACGGATATTGGCCGGGCTTCATCCTGCTTCGCATGTGGCCCAGCCTGGCCCTGGTCTTCGCAAGCCGCTTGCGCCTGGCTTCCGGTGATTCGGGGGAGATTTCCTGCATCAGATGTTCCCCGGCGAAAGCCGGGGTCCAGCTGCGCGTCCGGTGCGGCTGGGCCCCGGCCTTCGCCGGGGAGCCGATTCCGCGTCTCGCTCGCAACGACGGTCCATGAAAGGGCTAGACGCCCAGCCCCGCCCTCGGGTTTCCCTGTCCCTTTCGGCTCCACCCTTCGACGAAGCGGGCGAGCTCCTCGTCCCCGGCGGGAACGTCCACCATCAGGGTGACGAGCTGGTCGCCCCTCTGGCCCCCCTTGGCGGTGAAGCCCTTGCCCTTCAGGCGGAGGACCTTGCCCGAGCTGGCGCCGGCCGGGACGCTGAGCATCACCGGGCCGTCGACGGTGGGAACCTTGACCCTGGCGCCGAGCACGGCCTCGTCGAGCGAGACCGGCAGATCCAGGCGGATATTGTCGCCGTCCCGGGTGAAGAAGCGGTGCGGCTTGATCGAGATGGCGACGATCGCGTCGCCATTGCCGCCCGGCCCGGCCTGGCCCTGGCCGGCCAGGCGGATCTTGGTTCCCTCCTCGACCCCGGCCGGGAGCTTGATCGATATCGTCTTGCCCCCTGCGAGCGTGACCCGCTGCTCGTTCAGCGCCGCGGCGTCCTCGAAGCTGATCGGCAGCCGATAAGCCGTGTCGGCGCCTTTCTGCGGCGGTGGCGCGGGACGGCGGGTGCCGAAGCCTCCGAAGCCGCCCATCCCGCCCGGCGCACCGCGGCGCTGGCCCGCCTGGCCTCCGAACAGTCCGTCGAACAGGTCCGACAGGTCGATCTCCTCGCCGCCGCCGAAATCGGGGCCGGGGTTGCGGCCGAAGCCGGCGCCTCCGGCCCCCGGCCGGCCGGCCGGTCCGCCGCCGCCATAGCCGAAGGGCGAGCGCGGATTGCCCTCCTCGTCCAGCTCGCCGCGATCGTAGCGGGCGCGCTTGTCCTTGTCGGTGAGGATGTCATAGGCCCGGGTGACCCTGGAGAAGCGCTCCGAGGCCTTGGGATTGTCCTTGTTCTTGTCGGGATGAAGCTCCTTGGCGAGCTTGCGATAGGCCTTCTTGATCTCGGCCTCGCCCGCGTCGCGCTTCACTCCCAGCTGTGAATAGAGATCCGCCATAGCGCTGCTTCGTTCTCCAGACCGGCGCAAATGTCCACTCCTGCGTTGCGGTCGCGCTGTATCAGATGGGTAACGCACCCGTCGCGCGCAACCGTCGTTGCGAGGAGCGAATCGACGAAGCAATCCAGCCTGCGTCGGAAGGCAGCACTGGATTGCTTCGCTTCGCTCGCAATGACGGGCGGGGCGTGCTTGTGCCTCAGCCACTCACACGGCAAGAGGCAGCGATGGCCGACGACCCCCACGCCCTTTTCGAGGAATGGCTCGCCGAGGCTCGACTGACGGAGCCGAACGATCCCACCGCCATGGCGCTCGCCACCGCCGACGCCCAGGGTCGCCCCTCGGTCCGGATGGTGCTGATGAAGGGCCATGACGAGCGCGGCTTCGTTTTCTACACCAATCTCGACAGCCGCAAGGGCGTGGAGCTCGACGTCAGTCGGCGAGCCGCCTTGCTCTTCCACTGGAAGTCGCTCCGCCGCCAGGTGCGGATCGAGGGGCCGGTGGAGCCGGTGAGCGGCGCCGAGGCCGATTCCTATTTCGCCAGCCGAGGCCGCGATTCTCAGCTCGGCGCCTGGGCTTCGGACCAGTCGCGGCCCCTCGATTCCCGAGCCACGTTCGAGGCCCGCTTCGAGGAGGTCCGGCTCCGCTTCGAAGGCGGCGACGTGCCCCGGCCGCCGCGCTGGGGGGGCTGGCGGGTGGCCCCGGAGCGAATCGAGCTCTGGAGCGACCGCGCCCATCGCCTTCACGAGCGCCGATTCTTTACCCGTGCCGCGGAGGGTTGGAGCGAGGGGCTGCTCTACCCGTGAGCGGACCCCATCCACGGCACGAGGCGCATAGCGCCCTGACCACCCGGGCGGCGCTGGCCAGCGTCACCACCGCGCTCTTCCTGCTGATCCTCAAGGGCTATGCGGCCTGGGCCACCGGCTCGGTGGCGATGCTCGGCTCGCTCGCCGATACCGGGCTCGACCTGCTCGCCTCGCTGATCACCCTCTACGGGGTCCGGATCGCCGCGACTCCGGCCGATCTCGAGCACCGCTTCGGCCACGGCAAGGCGGAGGCGCTGGCGGCGCTGGCCCAGGTCGGGATCATCGCTTTCTCGGCGCTCGGAATCGGCTGGCGGGCGATCGACCGGCTGCTCGGCGGCCAGGAGACCGCCCATGCCGAATATGGGATCGGAGTCTCGATCCTCGCCATCGTCGCGACCCTTGGCCTGCTCGCCTATCAGCGCCGGGTGATCGCCCGCACCGGCTCGGTCGCGATCGAGACCGACCATGTCCATTACCAGAGCGACCTTCTCCTCAACCTCGCGGTGATCGCCGCTTTGGTCCTCGACCAATATCTCGGCCTTACCGGCGCCGACCCCCTCTTCGGCATCCTCATCGCCTTGTGGCTGCTGTGGGGCGCCTGGCGCGCGTCGAGCCGGGCCGTCGACCAGCTGATGGACCGTGAATGGCCCGAGGAGAAACGCCGCAGGTTCGTCGAGGTCGCCGCCCGCCACCCGGCGCTGAAGGGCCTCCACGACCTCAGGACCCGGACCAGCGGCGCCCATGATTTCGTCCAGTTCCACGTCTGGGTCGATCCGGGGATGACCGTCGCCGAGGCGCACCGGGTGATGGACGAGGTCGAGCACAAGCTGGGGGAGGAATTTCCGGGAGTCGAGATCCTCATCCACATCGATCCCGAAGGCCAGGTCGACCAGCCCGGCAATTCGCTCGCCGAGACCGATCTCACCCACGCCGCGAAGGAGCCGCCCGATGCCTGAATTGCGATTCGTCCAGGTCGACGCCTTCGCCGACCGCCCGTTTAGCGGGAACCCCGCCGCAGTGGTGCCGCTGGACGACTGGCTCCCCGACGACATCCTGCAGGCGATCGCCGAGGAGAATAATCTTTCCGAGACCGCCTTCGCCGTTCCGTCCTCCGACGGCGAGGCGGATTACGAGCTGCGCTGGTTCACCCCCACGGTCGAAGTCGCCTTGTGCGGCCATGCCACCCTCGCCAGCGGCCACGTCCTGCTCGGCGACCGCGACCGCCTTCGATTCCGCACCCGCCAGGCCGGAATCCTGATCGTCGGCCGCGACGGCGCCGGCTACCGGCTCGATCTTCCCCAGACGCGAGTCAGCCCGGCGACGGACGAGCAGTTGCGCGACGTCATTGCCCGCGACGGGGCGAGCATCGTCGATGTCATCGCCCGAGACGGCGCCGGCGACGGCGTAAGCTACCCTGGCCCGCCCGAGCTGTACCTGAGCTATGAAGGGTCGGAAGGCGTCGCCATCCTGCTCTTCGCCGACGAAGCGGCGGTGCGATCGCTCAGGCCCGACATGAAGCGACTGGCCGAGATCGACTTCATGGCCATCGCCACCGCCCCCGGCAGCGGCGAACATGACGTCGTCAGCCGGGTCTTCGTGCCCGCGTGGGGAGTCGACGAGGATCCGGTGACCGGATCCGCCCATGCCGCCCTCACCCCGTTCTGGGCGGAGCGCCTCGGCCGCGACGGCTTCACGGCCGTCCAGGCGAGCCGACGCGGCGGACGGGTGGAGTGCCGGCGCGACGGCGATCGGGCGATATTGGGAGGCAGATGCGTGACGGTGATCGAGGGGGTGCTGAAGTTCTGACCCTCACTAAGCGAGCGGCACCAGGATCCGGTGGATGGTGCCTTCGGGAGAGGACTGGACCTCGCTCCTCGCCTTCAGCCGCTGAAGAAAGGCGGTCACCAGTCGGCTCCCCAGGCCCGGCTTGGCCGCCCCCGCGACGAAGCCCCTGCCGTCGTCCGCCACTTCGATGATCGCGGCGGAGCCGTCGCGCCACGCTTTCACCCGGATCGAGCCGCCGCCGTCGCCGAAGGCGTGCTTGCAGGCGTTGGTAACCAGCTCGTTGACGATGATCCCGATCGCCACCGCGCTTTCGTGCGGCACCAGGATCGGCTCGAGACCGGTCGACAGCGTGATTTTGTCGGGCAGGATTCCGCGCCTGATCTGGTCGCATATCTCCTGCAGCTGGTCCTGGAGCCGGACCGAGGCGAGGCCCTGGCTGCTTGGAGCGAGAGCGTCGTAGACGGCGGCCACCGCCTTCAGCCGCTCCGCCGCCTCGTTGAGCGCGTCCCTGACCTCGCCGCTGGACGAGCGGTTCGCCTGAAGGGTCAGCAGGCTGGTGACGATCTGGAAATTGTTCTTGGTCCGGTGGTCCATCTCCTTGAGGGCATGGCCGAGGAAGTTGATCCGGCGGGTCCGCTCGAGCTGCCCGGCCTGGACCTCGCGCTGGTAGAGGCCGAGGGCGAGGAGAATGGTCCCTTCGGTGAAGGTGCCGACGATCAGGCTCATGACCGTTCGGGCCTCCTCGAGGGCGAAGCTGCGATGGGGCGGAAGGACCAGATACCAGATCAGGGCGGTCCCGAGCACCATCGAGACGAGGCCGCTTCGCCAGCCGCCGAGGAGGGCGGCGAGGACGACCGCGGTGATCCCGAGCGCGAACGGCGCCACCTCGCCCAGCAAGGGGGAGGCGGCCAGCCGGACTGCGATGAACAGGGCGGTCACGCCGACGCCGACGGCAAGCTCCGTCACCGGCCTCGGCAGCCGGCGCGACAAAAGCCGCGGCAGATCGATCGTGACGAGCCTGCGCAATTTACCCCCAGTCCCAACGCGGTTGCTATCACAGGAACAATGGCATCGGCCACTGGAAGCGAATTGATTAATGTTAGCGGATCGGACCGATCCCTTCGGAGCGTCGGCGCTTGCCTCTTGCCGGAGCCGCCGCCACCGTAATGGTGCCTGGCACCAAACACTAAGCCCTTGCGGGGAAACGGCGGCGCGGTCAGGATCGGGCGCGAGCAAAGGCGCAGGGGGAAGTGTGACCGCGACCAGGGACGAACCTCTCCGCCGCGACATCGGCTTCCTCGGCTCCGCCTTCCTGTCGTTCAACGGGATGGTCGGCGCCGGCATCTTCGCCTTGCCGGGGACCCTCTACGAGCGGTTCGGAGCGTTCAGCCCCTTCCTCTTCCCTCTGTTCGGGCTCCTCGTCCTGGTCGTCGCCTTGCCCTTCGCCCGGGTGGCGGCCAGGCATCCGGTATCCGGTGGACCAGTGGTCTACGCCGCCGCCTTCGGCCCCGCCGCCGCTTTCCAGGCCGGCTGGATCTACTACATCGCCCGGGCGACCGCGCTCGCCGCCAATCTGACGGTTCTGGTCACCTATCTGGCCGTGCTGTGGCCGCCGCTGGGCGACGGGCCGGCGCGGGCGGCGATCATCCTCGCCGTGTGCGGGCTGCTCGTCTGGATCAACATCGTCGGAGTGAGGCGCGCGGTGCAGCTGATCGACGCCCTGACCTTGCTCAAGGCCGCGCCTTTGCTGCTGGTGGCGGTCATGGGGCTGGTCGTCGCGGGCGGGACGATCGTAGCGCCGTCGGGCGTTCCGCCGCTCACCGATCTCGAAGCGGCGGCCCTTCTGATCCTCTACGCCTTCATCGGCTTCGAGAACAGCGTCACCCCGGCGGGCGAGACCTCCAATCCCACGCGCAACATCCCCCGCGCTCTGATCGCGACCATCGTCGGGACGGCCTTGCTCTATTTCCTGGTCCAGCTCTCCTACGTGGCGGTGATGGAGCCCGGCGGCGGCGGCGACGCGCCGATGGTGGCGCTCGGCGAGGCGCTGATGGGGCCGGCCGGGGGGCTGCTGCTCGTCGCCGCCGCGGTCTTCTCGCTTCTCGGCAATATCAGCGGCGGCCTGACCGGCACTTCGCGCACCAGCTACGCCATGGGCCGGGACGGGCTTCTCCCCGGCTGGTTCGGCCGGGTCAGCGCGCGCTTCGCCACGCCGGCCAATTCGATCGCCTTCATGGGCGCCCTGATCGCGGTGCTTGCGCTCAGCGGAAGCTTCGCCTGGCTGGCGGTGGTCAGCACCCTGGCCAGGATGTTCGTTTATTCGATCAGCATCGCGTCGCTGGCGAAACCCGTCGTCCCGGCGCAGGCTGGGACCCAGGCGGGTGAAATGCACCCGAGCCCTTCACCCCCCGGGGCCCCAGCCTTCGCTGGGGCGACGGTGTGGCTCATGATCCTCCCCTCAATCGCCGTCTGCGTCTGGGCCGCCGCCCAGACCGCCTGGCCGAGCTGGCGGATGCTTCTCATCCTCGTAGCGGCGGGCACCGCGCTCTACGGCCTGGCCCGATGGAACGCCAAGGCCGGCCCGACGCCGCGAACGAGACGGGTCGACGATGAGCGCTGAGCCGCAGAAATTCTTCGTCGGCCTGGTCGATTTCTTCTCGGTCGTGCTGCCCGGCGCGATGTTCACCTATCTCGTCGGACCCGACCTGCTCGCCCTCTTCGAATGGCCGCCCCCGGCCGCTCCGGGCGGTGTCGAAACCTGGGTGGCGTTCCTGTTCGTGAGCTACCTGCTCGGCCATTTCATCTTTCTGGCCGGGTCGCTGTTCCTCGACCCGATCTTCGATCGGGTGCGCAAGGCAAGCTCCGACGCCCCCGAGCGCCGGGAAGGCGGCGGCTCTCCGTTCTGGCGGTGGGTTGCCCGCCACGCCCTGAAGAAAGAGGCCGATGCCTGCCTTCGAGAGGCCAAGGTCGCGAAGGCACGGCATCTCGAGCGGCTGGGTGCCGACGACGCGATGAACACCTTCCAATGGGCGAAGGCGCGGCTGGCCCTCGGCCATCCCGGAGCACTTGAGATCGTCAACCGGGTCGAGGCCGAATCCAAATTCTTCCGCAGCCTCATCGTCGTCCTGGCGATCCTCTTCCCCTGGACTCTCCTCACCCGGCCCCCCGCCGCCGCGGTCGCGGTCGTGCTTCTGCTGGCGGCCTCGCTTTGGCGGTTCCTGGAACTTCGCGGCAAGGCCACGGCCCAGGCTTACAGCTTCATCGTGGCACTGGAAGGCATGGCCGCCGACCGGGGAGCCGGCGAGTCCGCCAGGTCCGCCGGCACCGTCTCCTCGATCCAGCCGCCGCCGAGCACTCGCGATCCTTCGTAGATGACCGCGGCCTGGCCCGGAGCGACTCCGAATTCCGGCGATTGGAAATGGAGGGACTCGCCGTCGAACGCCGCCGGCGCCGGCCGGGCCATCGAGCGGACCTTGGCCGCGAGCCCTTCGCCCTGGTTCTCGCCGAGCCAGTTGAGGCCCGACAGCCGAGCCGCCCGCACCGCGAGCGCCGCCTTCGGCCCGACCACGACCCGCCGGGCCTCCGGCTCCAGCCGGACGACGTAGAGCGGCTCGGCCTGGCCGCCGATCTCGAGGCCCCGGCGCTGGCCGACGGTGAAGTGGATGAGCCCGCGGTGCTCGCCGAGCGCCCGCCCTTCCATGTCGACGATCTCGCCCGGCCGCGCCGCTTCGGGCCGGACCTTCCGCACCACCGAGGCGTAGTCGCCGTTCGGGACGAAGCAGATGTCCTGGCTGTCTGGCTTGTCGGCGACGATCAGGCCGAGCTCGCGGGCGAGTTCGCGAACCGCCGGCTTGGGCAGGCCGCCGAGCGGGAAGCGCAAATAATCGAGCTGCTCGCGAGTGGTCGCGAACAGGAAATAGCTCTGGTCGCGGGCCGGATCGGCGGCGCGGTGAAGCTCCGCCCCGTGCTCGCTCATGGCCCGCCGGACGTAATGGCCGGTGGCGAGGCAATCGGCGCCGAGGTCTCGGGCGAGGGCGAGCAGGTCGGTGAACTTGACCGACTGGTTGCACGACACGCAGGGGATCGGGGTCCGGCCCCTTGCATATTCGTCGGCGAAGCGCTCGATGACGCTGTCGCGGAACCGGGTCTCGTAGTCGAACACGTAATGGGCGATCCCGAGCCGCTCGGCGACGGTGCGCGCGTCGTAGATGTCGCGGCCGGCGCAGCAGGTCTTCGAGCGCCCGATCGCCTCGCCATGATCGTAGAGCTGGAGGGTGATTCCGATCACCTCGGCGCCGGTGCGCGCGGCCAGAGCGGCCACGACCGAGCTGTCGACCCCGCCCGACATGGCGACGACGATCCGCGCCTGCGAGGCGGGCCGGTCGAGCTGGAAATCGGCGATCATGGCGGGGGCTACATAGGGAGGAAGGCCGGCAAAGCCCAGCCTCCCGCTTCCCGGAACGATGGAATTAACCTCGGTAAAGCCTAGCCTAATGGGCCTTTAACCGCGTCTTAGACCCTCGCCGCTAGAAGTGCGGCCATGGATTTGAGCTTCTTCCGCCGGGCCGAGCAGAGATTTGCGAGCCGGGCGCCCGCGCGCCTGGATTTCGGAATGCTGGTCGCGACGTTGCGCACTCAGCGCGATACCGGGCCGGCCGCTTCGGCCCGGTCGGCCGCTTCGGCGCCGGCACCGTCTTTCGCCGACCCGATCGCCGAGATCCTCCTCGCCGGCCCCGGCTGGCGGGAGGCGGTGGCGGCCCAGCGCGGCTGCTTCAACCCGGCCTTCGCCCGATATGGCGGCTTCAGCTGAATATGACCGCCGCGTTTACCTTGGGGTTTCAGCCTTCCTTCAACGCCCTCAGCCTAAGGCGGGGCGAAGGGAGGCAGGAGATAAAATGTCCGTGACCGTTCTTGAATATGATTCGATCGAGACCCGGGCCCCGCGCCCGGCGCAGGTCATCGGCCCGTTGGGGGAGCCGCTGACTCTCGATTCGCTGCCGCCGCCTTCCACGACCCGCTGGGTCGTGCGCCGCAAGGCCGAAGTGGTCGCGGCCGTGAACGGCGGCCTGCTCAGCGTCGACGAGGCCTGCCAGCGCTACACGCTCAGCCTCGAGGAGTTCGCCTCGTGGCAGCGGGCGGTCGACCGCTCGGGAATGCCGGGGCTTCGGGTGACCCGGATCCAGCATTACAAGAGCCTCTACGAGCGCCAGCAGAAGTTCTGACGCCTCCGTCATTGCGAGCGTAGCGAAGCAATCCAGTGCGGCCTTCGAGGCCCGCTGGATTGCTTCGTCGCTTCGCTCCTCGCAATGACGGCCCCACAATGGAAATCCCTCGACTTCACCTTGATCACGCCTGCCGCCCTGGCCTTGCGCGGGTCGGGGGGGACGCCCTTGCCGCCGTCGGCGGGGGCGTAGCGGTGGGGGAAGTCCATCGCTCCGACCCGGTGCAGAAGGGGCGTCATATCCTCGAGGCGGTCGGCGACGACGTGGATGACCTCCCCCTCCTTCTGCATCCGGCCCTTCACCGAGATCATCGCGGCGCTCATCACGACCCGCCGCTGCGCCTCGAACTTGCGCTGCCACAGGATGATGTTGGCGATCCCCGTCTCGTCCTCCAGAGTGATGAAGGTGACGTTGCCCTTGCCGGGCCGCTGGCGGATGAGGACCAGGCCCGCCACCTCGACCCGGGCCCCGTCCTTGAGCCGGGCGAGGCCGGCGCAGGTCGTCACCTTCGGCCCGAGCGCCTCGCGAAGGAAGGCCAGAGGATGGGCCTTGAGCGAGAGCTGGACGGTCCGGTAGTCCTCGACCACCTCGCGGCCGCCGGTGAGCGGAGTGAGAGCCACTTCGGGCTCGGCGCCGAGGGCGTCGGCGGCGGCGAACAGGGGCAGAGGAGTCTCGCCGAGCCCGCGCACCCGCCACAGGGCCTGGCGGCGGTCGAGGCCCAATGAGGCGAAGGCGTCGGCGTCGGCGAGCTTCTCGAGCGCGGCGACGGGGATCCCGGAGCGGCGCCAGACGTCCTCGATGGAGTCGAAGGGCGCCTCGGCCCGGGCGGCGAGGATCCGGGCGGCGTGGAGGTTGGAGAGGCCCCGGACCATTCGAAGACCGAGTCGGAGGGGCAATCTTGCCTCCCCATGCGGAGCATGGGGAGGGGGACCACACGAAGTGTGGTGGAGGGGTAGAAGGCGCAGGCTTCCGCCGTCTCGCGCTCGATCCTCGGATTTCTCGGCAGCTACCCCTCCACCATGCTTCGCATGGTCCCCCTCCCCATCTCGCGATGGGGAGGCAAAGCCCTCCATCCTCGTGTCCCATCTGCTCCGGTTGATGCATACCGGCCTCACCTCGACCCCATGGTTCCGGGCGTCCCTCACCAATTGGGCGGGCTGGTAGAAGCCCATGGGCTGGGCGTTGAGGATGGCGGCGCAGAAGACGTCCGGGTGGTGGCATTTCATCCAGCTCGACGCATAGGCGATCTTGGCGAAGCTGGCGGCGTGGCTTTCGGGGAAGCCGTAGCTTCCGAAGCCCTCGATCTGCTTGAAGGTTCGCTCGGCGAAGTCGCGCTCGTAGCCGCGCGCCACCATGCCCTCGATCATCTGGTCCTCGAACCGGCTGACCCCGCCCGTGGACTTGAAGGTCGCCATCCCGCGGCGAAGGCGGTCGGCGTCGGAGGGGGAGAAGCCGGCGCCGACGATGGCGACGTTCATCGCCTGTTCCTGGAAGAGCGGCACTCCGAGCGTCTTGCCGAGCACGGCCTCGAGCTCGGGCGAGGGGAATTCGACCTTCTCCTTCCCCTCGCGGCGGCGAAGATAGGGATGGACCATGTCGCCCTGGATCGGCCCCGGCCGGACGATCGCGACCTGGATGACGATGTCGTAAAATTCCTTCGGCTTCATCCTCGGGAGCATCGACATCTGGGCGCGGCTCTCGATCTGGAAGGTGCCGATCGTATCCGCCTTTTGGATCATCTCGAAAACCACGGGATCGTCCTCCTGGAGGACGTCCGACCACAGGTTCATGTCGATGCTCTTGTGCGCCCGGAGAAGATCGAAGGCGCGGCGCATGCAGCCGAGCATCCCCAGGCCGAGCACGTCGAGCTTCATGATCTTCAGCTCTTCGAGATCGTCCTTCTCCCATTCGATCACCCGCCGGTCGACCATCGCCGCCGGCTCGATCGGAACGAGATCGTCCAATCGGTCGCGGGTGAGGACGAAGCCGCCCGGGTGCTGGCTGAGATGGCGCGGGGTTCCGATCAGCTGGCGGGTGAGCTCGAGGGTGAGGGCCAGGCGCGGATCGCTCAGGTCGAGGCCGAGCTCCTCGACATGGCGCTCCGGCACGCCCGCTTCCGACCAGCCCCAGACCTGGCCCGACAGCATGGCGGTGAGGTCCTCGGGCAGGCCCAGCGCCTTGCCGACCTCGCGGACCGCGCCCCGGGTGCGGTAGCGGCTGACCACCGCGGTCAAGGCGGCGTTGGAGTGGCCGTAATGCTCGTAGATCCACTGGATCACTTCCTCGCGCCGCTCATGCTCGAAATCGACGTCGATGTCGGGCGGCTCGTTGCGGCTTTCCGAGATGAAGCGCTCGAACAGGAGGGTGTGCTTGACCGGATCGATCGAGGTGATGCCGAGCACGAAGCAGATCATCGAATTGGCCGCCGAGCCCCGGCCCTGGCAGAGTATCTCCTGGCTCCGGGCGAACTGGACGACCGAGTTCACGGTCAAAAAATAGGGCGCGTAGGCGAGCTTCTCGACGAGCTTCAGCTCCTTTTCGAGCAGGTCGACATGGCTTTGGGGCGGGCCTTCGGGGAATTTGGAGGCCAGAGCGGCGCGGGTCAGCCGCTCCAGCGCCTCCTGCGGGGTCCGGCCCGACATCACGACCTCGTCGGGATATTGGTAGCTCAGCTCGCGAAGCGAGAAGGTGCAGCGTTCGGCGATCTGGGCCGAGGCCCGGACCGAGTCGGGATGGCCCTGGAAGCGCCGCTCCATCTCCTCCGGCGACTTGAGGTGGCGGTCGGCGTAGCGCTCGCGGCGGAAGCCGAGATCGTCGATCGTGCATTTGTTGCGGATCGCCGTGACGACGTCCTGGAGCATTCGCTTGTCGGGGGAATCGTAGAGCACGTCGCCGGTGGCGAGGGCCCGGACTGCGTGGCGTTTCGCCATCTCGTCGAGGGCGTGGAGGCGAGCGGCGTCCCCCGGCCGGCGACGATGGGTGAGTGCAAGATGGGCGCGGTCCCCGAAGATGTCGCGCATCGAAGCGAGCGCGGCCCCGGTCGACTCGTCGGCTTCGTCCGGGACCAAAGCCGCGACCAGGCCCTTGTTCCAGGCGGCGACGTCCTCCCAGTGGAGGAAGCATCGGCCCTTCTCGCCCTTGTCGCGGTCGGCGCGGCCCTTGCCGGCGGTGAGCAGGCGGGTCAGGCGGGACCAGCCTGCCCGGTCCTCGGGCCAGACCAGGAGGCCGGTGCCGTCCATCAGGTCGAGCCGGCAGCCGGGGATGAGGCGAACCCCGGTCTCGTCGGCGGCTCGAAGCGCCTTGACGAGGCCGCCCACACTGTTGCGGTCGACGATCCCAAGCGCCGGATAGCCGAGCAAGGCGGCGGCCGCGAACATCTCCTCCGCGCTGGAGACCCCGCGAAGGAAGGAGAAATGGGTGACGGCCTGGAGCTCTATGTACATGGCCTAAATTCCTCCCACAGCTTGCTGGGGGAGGGGACCGCGCGAAGCGTGGTGGAGGGGAAATACGGAGTCAGCATTGCCCCTCCACCACGGCGCTTTGCGCCGCGGTCCCCCTCCCCGAGGCAAGCTCGGGGAGGAATTTCTCCTCCGCGAAGTTGAAGAAGTTGAAGGTTGCCCGGGTCATCCGAACACCCCGTGCAGATACCAGCTGAGATCCCCCGTCCGGGCATCCACCCCGTCCCCCTTCCGGTAGAGCCAGAACCTCGCGCCCTCCTCGTCCTCGACCTGGAAATAGTCTCGCACCCCTTCCGACTCCGCCGTGCGCTTCCACCATTCGCCGTGGATCCGCTCGGGGCCGTCGGCCCGGGCCACCCGATAGGCCCGGCCGCGCCAGGTGAATCGGCGGGGCGGAAGATCGGGGAGCAAGGCGACGACATTCTCGACCCGCTCGGGCGGCGACAGGAGCCGGACCGGACGCGGCCATTTCGGCCAGGGCGAAGCGGTATCGAGCGGACCGGTTCGGGCGACGCTTCGTTCGGGAACGTCGCTCTCGACCGCGGTGGCGCGGTAGAGGCGGCGGGGGCCGAGTCGGCCGGCGAGACGGTCGACGAGCATTGCGAGGTCGGTCTCCGATTCGTCATTGCGAGCGGAGCGAAGCAATCCAGCGGCACCGGGGTCAGAAGCTGGATTGCTTCGTCGCTTCGCTCCTCGCAATGACGGTTGGTCCGGGGCGAGCGGCTCGACCCGGCCGGCGACGAGGCGAATCGAATCGAGGCCGAAGCCGGGCTCGATCGTCTCGATCTTCATTGCGAGCAGGCGCAGGAGGTGGGCGCCGTCGCGAGTCGCCCGGGCGGTGCCGATGGCGATCCGCTCCACTTTCCCGTCGACTCGGTCGCAGAGCAAGGCGAGGTGGCGCACCGCCAGCCCCGACTCCCGGAGAGTCTCCATCAGGCGCTCGATCAGAAGGCCGAGCGCTTGCCCGATCGCCTCGGCGGTGGCGATCGGCTCGGCGAAGCGAAGCACGGCGCAAGGCGTCTCCTCCGGAACCACCGGCTCGATCGCCTCGCCGGCCCGGCCGAGCGCCTGGTCGAGGCGGGCGAGCAGGGTCTTGCCGAAGCGGCGCTGGAGGGGGCCGCGCGGCAAGGGCAAGAGGTCGCCCACCGTCTCGAGACCCAGGCGGCGGGCGGCGGCGAGGACGGGTGCCTCGACCCGGAGCGCGGCGAGCGGGAGAGGCGCGAGCGCTTCGGGCTCGCCGTTGACCGGGCAGATCGCGCCCGGACCGAAGCGGGCGAGGGCATAAGCGGCGCCTGGCGTTCCGGCGACGGCGATGCGGGCGCCGAAGCCGGCCCGGGCGCAGAAGGCGATTATGCGGCGGCACATAGTCTCCTCGCCGCCGAACAGATGGGCGACTCCGGTCAGGTCGAGGAACAGGCCGTCGGGGGGCGAGACGGCGGCGCGCGGAGTCCAGCGACGGGCGGCGAAGAGGGCGAGGCGCTGGAGCAGGTCAGCGTCGGCGGCCGGATCGTCGTCGCGAATGTCGAGGCCGGGGACGAGGGCTCGGGCCTGGCTCACCGCCATTCCGGGATGGAGGCCGAGAGCGCGGGCTTCGGGCGAGGCGGCGGCGACGAGGAGGCGGTTGCCGGTTCGGCGGGAAAGGAGGAGGGGCGGAAATTCCTCCCCGAGCTTGCTCGGGGAGGGGGACCGCGCGAAGCGCGGTGGAGGGGCAGGCAGAGTCCGTATTGCCCCTCCACCATGCTTCGCATGGTCCCCCTCCCCCAGCAAGCTGGGGGAGGAGTTTTCGGTACGCGCCCACCGCGCTCCCGGGCGCCAATGGCCCCCACGCGGGCAGGAGCAGGGCTCCCGCCCTTCCTTCACCTCCTCGAGAGGGAGGCGCAAAGACGCCCCGTTCCCCCTCTCCTCGCTACGCCGCCCGCCGCTCTCGCCCGCTTTCACCCGATCGGTGCTCAAATTCGGAAGGTAGAGCGAGGCGAGCCTCGGCATCGGGGGTCTCCACTATGAGATCGAACGGCGCTCCGCCGCGCTGGCGGGCGAGCGAGAGGCGCCAGCGGGGGCGGCCGATCCCGGCCGCCGGCAAAGGCGAGGACGGGGCGCTGG
>JBAWCC010000290.1:0-4473 GCA_049590095.1 Allosphingosinicella sp.
GCGTCGCGCCTCCCCGGGCGATCACGCTCGCTGCTGGGATTGAGTACGGACCCTGAGGCTTCCCGGCTCGGGGTCCGCTTCCGTCCATTCCTCGCCCCGGCCCTGCATTTCCAGGCGGCGGCTGATCACCGATTCCGGCACCGGCCGGCCCAGGAAGAAGCCTTGGGCGGCGGTGCAGCCGGCGCCGGTGACGTAGCCGAGCTGGGTCTCGGTCTCGATACCTTCGGCGACGATATCCATGTCGAGCTCGGCGGCGAGGCTGACGAGGGCGTGGATGATCGCCCGCGCCTCGCGGCTCTTGGTGACGTCGGCGATGAAGGTGGTGTCGATCTTGATCTTGTCGAAGCGATATTTCTTCAAATAGGTGAGCGACGAATAGCCGGTCCCGAAATCGTCGATCGACAGCTTCAGCCCGATCCTCTGGAACTCGCGGATCAGGGAGTTGGATTGCGGGTTTTCCTCGAGCAGCACGCTCTCGGTGATCTCCAGCTCCAGCCGCCGCGCCGCCAGGCCGGAGCGGTAGAGGGCGGACAGGATCATGTGGCTGAGGTGGAGGTCCTTCAGAAGCGCCGGCGACATGTTGACGGCGATGCTGACGTCCTCCGGCCATTTCGCCGCAGCCGCGCAGGCCTGGTAGAGCACCCAGTGGCTGATCGGCGAAATCAGGCCGGTGCTCTCCGCGATCGGGATGAACTCGCCGGGGCTGACCATCCCGAGCTCGGGATGGTGCCAGCGCAGCAAGGCCTCGCAGCAGGTGACCTTCCTGGTCTTGAGGTCGACGATCGGCTGGTAATAGACTTCCAGCTCGCCCTTATCGATCGCCTCCTTAAGTGCGCTTTCGAGCCTGCGCTTCTGCTGGAACTCGTCCTGCATCTTGCTTTCGAACAGGCAGAAGTCGTTCCGGCCGTTCGCCTTGGCGTGGTAGAGCGCCATGTCGGCATGCTGGAGCAGTGTGTCGGCTTCGACGCCGTGGCCCGGAGCCACCGCCGCTCCGATCGACCCGGTCACCTGGAGCGAGGCCCCTTCGACCAGCATCGGAACGGCGAGGCCGCGCATCACCTCGCGGGCCAGCTCCTCGGCGAAATAGGGCTTGGTGCCGCGGGCGAGCAGGACGAACTCGTCGCCGCCGAAGCGGGCGACGCTGCCGCGGCCCTCGACGATCGAGGACAACTGCCGGGCGACGGTGCAGAGCACGCCGTCGCCGGTCGGGTGGCCGAGGGAATCGTTGATCTCCTTGAACCTGTCGAGATCGACCCAGAGCACGGCCAGCTCGCCGGCCTCCCCCGAACGCACCGCCGCCAGCTCGGCCTGGAGGCGCTCCTGGAAAGCGCCGCGATTTTCGAGCCCCGTCATCGCGTCGTAGCGCGCCAGCCGCTCGAAGCGGTCGGTGAGGCTCTTCTGCTCCAGAGTCGCGGACATCGCCTTGAGAACCGCCGAATAGGTCTGGAGCGTGATGTCGATCATCCCGATCATGAAGGCGCAATTGACTCCGCCGAGGACCCAGCGGAGCGGGTCCTCGCTGAGGAAGAGGCCGATCGACATCGGCGCCGAGGCGAGCGCGAGCTGGCCGATGGCGATCACCGGCCGGCCTGCATTGCGTCCGCAGATGCCGGCCGCGTAGCCGGTGGTCAGGACCGCGGCGAGCATATGATAAAGCGCGTTGTCGGTGCGGGTCAGGGTGAGGAGGACCATCGCGCCGAGCAAGGCCGCGTAGGTCCAGGCGCCGAGCTCGTAGATGGTCTCGGAGCGGGCGCTGCCCGATGGATCCTGCTCTCGGACCCGGTGGAAGAAGACGGCGTGGCCGAGGCGAAGGGCGCCGGTCAGGGCGATCGCCACCGCCATGGCGGTCAGCCAGGGATCCTGGCTCGAAAGGGCGATCGCAGTGCTGCAGGCGGCGCCCGCGACGGCGCCGGCGCCGAGCGAGGTCGCCGACGCGAACAAGGTCTCGACCAGGGAACGGCGCACTTCTTCGGCGACCGACCGATCGATCTTCGCGATATCACGCAGTTTCGCAACGATGCTTGCCACAAGGCTCCCCCACGAACGATGCCTTGTCGCTCAAACTTCTTTATCTTGGATTAAGGTCGTTCGATTTCCGTCGACGCGCCTCGGAACTTGCCAGTCGGTTCAGCGATTTAAACGCTATGCTTCACAATATGCGTGCCCAGAGTCCGCTGCCCGCGCGGACTTCCCCGAAAATCCGGCTGATTCTCAGGACGCCCGAAGGCGGGGACTGGGATCTGACCGTGTCGGCCGGAGGAGAGCGCTTTATCGGCCAATATTCGCAGGTGCCGGGCCTTGCCTCGGACAGTCCCTTGCTGAAATATCAGGCCGTCGGCTGAGCCTGCAGCTCACCGTCGATTGCTGCCCCATAGCCTTTGGCGCTTTCGAACTGCGGCTGCAGGCGCTCGTTGAGCGGCCGGTAATTGTAGAAGGGCACGGACGGCCAGAGATGGTGGCCGAGATGGAGGTTCTGCCCGAGCAGGACGCGGTGGGCGACCGGCAGATAGACCCGGGCCTTGCCGTAACGGTCGCTTCGGTCGAAGGGCACGTGGGGCAGCCACTGGAAGAAGATATTGAGGAGCACCAGCCCCAGCATCATCGGCACCCAGTAGAGCAGGACCGCGATCTTCGCGTAGCCGAGCGCCACCGCCACCCAGAAAGCGAGTTGAAGGGCGGTGACGGTGATCGCATGCACCTTCATCTCGTTCGGGGTCAGCCGCGCCTGCTTGATCGTGTAGCTTGCCGCCGGCACCAGCCGGACGATCGGCAAGGGCAGAAGCAGCAGAGTGCGAAGGAAGACCACCCGCCCGACGCTCTTCCACAACGGGCCGTGGCATAGATTGTAGTCGGGATCGTCGTCGGTGTTGGTATGCTGGTGGTGGAGAAGGTGAATCCGGCGAAGCGCGGGATAGCTGGTCATCATGTTGAGCGCGCCCCACCAGCCGAGCAGCTGATGGACCCAGTTATGCCGGGTGCTCCGAACCACGTTTCCGTGGATGCTCTCGTGAACCAGGGTGTAGTAAGCGAAGTGGATGTAGGCGAGCGGCAGGATCACCAGCCAATAAGGCAGGATTCCCGTCAAGGCGCAGGCGATCAGCCCAGCCTGGGCGACGGGAAGAAGCACTGCGAGGCGAAGGGTCGGCCAGGCGACCGGCGGCGAAAGCGACTCGGCGACTCGCCTCTCCTCGTTGATCGACATTGCAAGCATTCGCCCCGCTCCCCTGCCGCTCCCAGCGGCCCACGTTGGTTAGCGCCGCTTTTACCACAGTCGGGCGCCGAAGGAACTCTCTTTGCAGCGAAAAGCGGCCGTTCCGGACCTACGTCGCAGGATGATACAAAGACGAAGCCGACGGTTACGGCGGCGGCAACCTTTTATGAACCTGTCGGCTCCATATTGGCGCCATGCGCAGAGCCGACGCCCACATCCGCCGCCGTGCCTCGATGCCGAGCCTGGAGATCGAGCTTCTCCTCGAGGACGGCAGCCCGTGGCGGCTTGCCGTCTCCGCGGGGATGGAACGCTTCATCGGCTATTATCCCCTCGTCGACGGCCTCGACGCCGGCGGGTCCCTGCTCCGCTTCCGGGCCCGCGACCCGTCCTAGGGAAACCGCCGCGCTTCCCGGCGTTGGGAGGGGATGACCGGCAATCTTCAAGCTCCGATATGTGACGGCCCCGCCCCGCGCGCCGTTCTGTTCGACGTCGACGGCACCCTCGTCGACACCAACGACCTTCACGCCGCCGCCTGGCGCCAGGCCTTCCTCGAATTCGGGCTGGACAAGCCGGTGGAGGAGATTCGCTGGCAGATAGGCAAGGGAGGCGACAATCTCATCCCGTCGCTCTTCCCCGATTTGAACGAGCCTCGGCGGGAGGAGATGGAAAGCTTCCGGAGCGATTTGTTCAAGCGCGACTATCTGGCCCGGGCGACCCCTTTCCCCGGAGTGCGCGACCTGTTCGAACGGCTCGTCGCGGACGGGACCAGGATCGTCCTCGCCTCCTCCTCCCACTCGGAGGACGTGGACTATTATCTCGGCCTCATAGCCTGCGCCGATCTGGTGAGCGCGACCACGTCGAAGGACGATGTCGAGAATTCGAAGCCCTGCCCGGACATTTTCGCGGCGGCGCTCGGACGGGTCGCGCCGCTCGGCGCGGACGAGGTCGTCGTGGTCGGGGACACGCCGTGGGACGCCAAGGCGGCCGGGAAGCTGGGCCTCCGGACTATCGGCTTCCGCTCCGGCGGCTTCCCCGACGACGCCTTGGCGGAGGCCGGCGCCTGCGAGCTGTACGACGGCCCCGAGGATCTCCTCGAGCGCTTCGACGACTCGGTATTCGGCCGTGGCTAAGGGCAAGGCGAGCAAGGCCCTCCTGGCCGCCGACGAAGCCGCCGCCGAGGCGGCGCTGCCCTATCAGGGCTCGCCCGCGATGGCGGCGCTCGGCCGCTTCGCCGCGCTCGGCGACCAGCCGCCGCTCCGGAC
>JBAWCC010000291.1:0-2658 GCA_049590095.1 Allosphingosinicella sp.
GTGGCCCAGCGGGCCCGAGCTGGAGTTCATGGTCACCACGAACGCCCGCTCGGGGGTGTAGCGGACCACCGAGAGGCTCGCCGGGTCGACCACGATCCGCTGGAAGGCGTCGAGGTGCATCCCGAGGGCGTCGGCGAGGATCGCCTTGATGACGTCGCCGTGGGAGACGGCCAGCCACACCGCGTCGCCACCGGCCGTCTCGTCGTACGCCGCGTCGCGCTCGCGCACGGCGGCCACGGCCCGCGACGACATCTCCTGGAGGGACTCCCCGCCGGGGAACCGGGCGGCCGAGGGCTGCGCCTGGACGGTGCGCCAGAGCTTCTCCTTGGCCAGCTCCTTGAGCGGCCGACCGGTCCACTCGCCGTAGTCGCACTCCGAGAGCCGCTGCTCGGTGACGGGCCGGTGGTCCGGCGAGAGCAGCCGGGAGGTCTCGCGGCAGCGCTGCAGCGGGCTGCTGACCACGCCGGCCAGCCGCAGCCCGGAGAGCCGCTCGGCCGAGCGCTGCGCCTGCTGCCGCCCGGTGTCGTCGAGCCCGACCCCCGGCGTACGTCCGGCCAGCACGCCCGTGGCGTTCGCTGCGGTCCGACCGTGACGCGCCAGGATCACCGTTGCCATGCCCGGAGCGTAGCCGTCGTATCTTGCAGTCGTGATCGTCGACAACGCCCTCTACCGCGACGGCGAGCGGGTGGACCTGGGCTGCGAGCCGAGTGACCTCACCGCCGTGCGCGGCAGCGTCTCCGAGCCCCGCGACTTCACCTGGGTGGGCCTGCACGACCCGACCGGAGACGAGCTCGAGCGGGTGGCCGAGCTCTACGGCCTGCACGAGCTCGCCGTCGAGGACGCGCTGTCGGCCCACCAGCGGCCCAAGGTGGAGCGCTACGGCGACTCGATGTTCGTCGTGCTCAAGACGCTCTGGTACGTCGACGAGCAGGACGCCGTGGAGACCGGGGAGATCAGCATCTTCGTCGGCACCGGTTTCATCGTCACCGTCCGCCACGGCGAGGGCGCGTCGCTGACCGAGGCCCGGCGCCGCCTCGAGGCCAACAGCCACGTCCTGGTCCACGGCCCCTCCGCGGTGCTGTACGCCGTGTGCGACGACGTGGTGGACCGCTACGAGGACGTCGCCAACTCGCTGCAGGAGGACGTCGACGAGGTCGAGGAGTCGGTGTTCTCCGACGACCGCACCAACGACAGCGCCCGGATCTACGTGCTCAAGCGCGAGCTCGCCGAGATGCGACGCGCGGTGCTGCCGCTGCGCGAGCCGATGAACCGGTTCGCGGCGGGCCACGGGGTCCACGACGACGCCGGCCCCTACTTCCGCGACGTCGCCGACCACCTCGCCCGGGTCGCGGACACCATCGACACCCTCGACTCGCTGCTGTCCACGGCCTTCGACGCCCACCTGGCCCAGATCTCGATCCAGCAGAACGACGACACCCGTCGCATCTCGGCCGCCATCGGCCTGATCGCGGCGCCCACCCTGGTGGCCGGCGTCTACGGCATGAACTTCGACCGCATGCCCGAGCTGCAGTGGCTCTACGGCTACCCCTGGGCGCTGGGCCTGATGCTGCTCAGCTCGCTGACGGTGTTCCTCATCAGCAAGCGCTCCGGCTGGCTCTGAACCCGGTCAGGGGCTGAGCACCCCGGCGGCCAGCAGCCCCATGGTGAGCAGGCCGAGCGCGACGCGGTAGAGCACGAACGGCGCGTAGGAACGGGTCGAGACGTAGCGCAGCAGCCACGCGATCGCGGCGTACCCGACGACGAAGGAGACCACCGTCGCCACCAGCGTCGGCCCCCAGCCGTAGGTGTTCTCGCCGTCGGGGATCTCCTTGAGCTCGAACAGCCCGGCACCGACGACGGCGGGGATGGCGAGCAGGAAGGCGAAGCGGGTCGCCGCCTCGCGGGTCAGCCCGAGGAACAGCCCCATCGAGATGGTCGCGCCCGACCGGGACACCCCGGGCACCAGCGCCAGCGCCTGCGCACCGCCGAGCAGCAGCGCGTGCTTGAGGCCCACCTGCTTGAGCTCGCGGTCCTGCTTCGCGGTCCGGTCGGCGACGCCGAGGATCACGCCCATCACGATCAGCGCGGTCGCGATGATCCACAGGTTGCGGAAGTCGCGCTCGATGACGTCCTTGAGCGCGATGCCGAGGAGCACGATCGGCAGCGAGCCGACGATGACGTACCACCCCATCCGGGCGTCGGCGTGGCCGCGGTACTCCGGGCGGAACAGCGAGCGCACCCAGGTGCTGGCGATGCGCCAGATGTCGTGGCGGAAGTAGAGCAGGACCGCGAGCTCGGTGCCGATCTGGATGACCGCCGTGAACGCCGCGCCCGGGTCGCCCCAGCCGAACCACTCGGGGAAGATCCGGAGGTGGGCGCTGCTGGACACGGGCAGGAACTCGGTCAGTCCCTGGATGAGTCCCAGGACGACGGCCTTGAGGAGATCGAGCACCGCAGCAGCCTAGGAGGTCGGTGCCCGCATCCTCCGACCCCGCCCGGCGAGCCGCGGACCGGCACGCCGAGCCGCCTGGATAGCGTGCTGGCATGCGGACGCGGTACGTCGGGCAGACCGGGCTCTCGGTCTCCCGCCTCGCCCTGGGCACGATGACCTGGGGCCGGGACACCGACGAGCACGAGGCGCGCGAGCAGCTCGTTGCG
>JBAWCC010000292.1:0-25739 GCA_049590095.1 Allosphingosinicella sp.
GACATGCGGGGCATGTCCCGACGGCCGCCTCCGCCGGAGGCATAGCGAAGAGCCCGGGGCGCGGAAGCGCTCCGGGCTTTTTGCTTGTCATCGTCCCGGCGGCGCAGCAGTAAGACGCGTCTCGCCAAAGGGTCAAAGATGCGCCTTCGCCTGCTCGCCTGCCTCGGCCTCCTCGCCGCCGCACCCGCCTCCGCGGAAACCGTCGTCGTCCATGCCGGACGGCTGATCACGGACGCGTCGAAGCCGGCCTCGGGACCCTCCACCATCATTGTCACCGACGGCCGCATCACCGCCGTCGACGCCGGCCTGAACCCGGCCCCCGCCGGCGCCCGTCTCGTCGACCTGTCCGGAAAGACCGTCCTGCCCGGCCTCATCGACATGCACGTCCATCTCTCCGGCGATCCGGGCGGCGACTTTCGCGACGAGGCGGTCGACCCCAACGAATGGGCGACCCTGGTCGGGGCCAAGAATGCGCGGATCACCGCCCTGGCCGGATTCACGACGGTTCGCGACCTTGGCTCGCCGCCGCTGGTCGGCTTCGCCCTCCGGCGCGGCACCGCCGAGGGAATCATTCCCGGCCCTCGGATCCTCTCTTCCGGACCCGCCGTCTCGATCATCGGCGGCCATGGCGACGTCTCGGGCTTCCGTCCCGAGGTGATCAGGGCGCTGGGAGTCGACAATATCTGCACCGGGCCGGAGCAATGCGCCGCCCGGGTCCGCGAATTCTCCCGAGCCGGCGCCGACCTCATCAAGATCACGGCGACCGGCGGGGTCCTCTCGCAACAGGCGCGCGGCCTGGGCCAGCATTTCACCGATCCGGAGATGAGGGCGATCGTCGACACCGCCCACGCGCTCGGGCTCAAGGTCGCGGCCCACGCCCACAGCGCCCGCGGAATCGAGGCGGCGGCGCGGGCCGGGGTCGATTCGATCGAGCACGGCACCTTCGCCGATTCGAGGGCGATCGCCGCGATGAAGGCCTCCGGCTCGTCTTTGGTGCCGACCCTGATGGCCTTCACGGGCATCCGGGAGCGGCTCGGCCGGAATATCTACACGCCGGTGGTCGAGGCAAAGGTCCGCGAGACCTTGAGCGAGGTCGGCAAGGCCGCCCGCGCCGCCCGTGCGGCGGGGGTGCCGGTGGTGTTCGGAACCGACGCCGCGGTCTTCGAGCATGGCCGCAATGCCGAGGAGCTCGCCTTGCTGGTCGAGCTCGCCGGGATGAGCCCGGCCGAGGCGATCGCGTCGGCCACCACCGGCGCCGCCAGGCTGCTCGGGATGGAAAGGGAGGTCGGACGGATAGCGCCCGGCTATTCCGCCGATCTGATCGCGGTCGACGGCGACCCCTTGCGCGACGTGCGCGCGCTGGAGCAGGTGGACTATGTGATGGTTCGGGGAAAGGCGATCCAATGAGCAGCAGGCCGCGCACGATGGGCGACCCGGGCGCCCTCTACCGGATGCAGATCGGAACCTTCGTCCGCGACCGCGTGCTGAAGGCGCCCAACGCCTTCAAGCTGCCCGCCCAGGGCCTCGACATCTTCGTCGTCCGCGAGTTCCTGTCGCCCGGGGAATGCGCCGACGTCATCGCCCTGATCGACAAGGACCGGGTGCCCTCCGGCCTCCTCGCCCCGTCGGACGACCCGGAATTCCGGACCAGCGAAAGCTGCAACCTGCGCCTCGAGGACCGCGCCAACCAGATGGTCGAGGCGAAGATCAACCGCCTGACCGGTATCGACCCGACCCACGGCGAGACCATCCAGGGCCAGCGCTACGCGGTCGGCCAGCAGTTCAAGCCGCACCACGACTTCTTCTACACCAACCAGCCTTACTGGCCCGAAATGGACCGGCAGGGCGGCCAGCGCACCTGGACGGCGATGATCTTCCTCAACGAGCCGGAGGCGGGCGGCCAGACCGCCTTCCCCCACGCGAAGGTCAAGGTGACCCCGCGCACCGGCAACCTCCTGCTGTGGAACAATCTGGACCAATATGGCGAGCCCAACACCTTTTCGCTCCACACCGGCTGCCCGGTCGAATCGGGAATCAAATATATCATCACCAAATGGTATCGCGAGCGCCCCTGGGGCTGGTACGCCCAGCACGGCGTGAAGCCGGCCGGGACGTCCTGAGGACCGACCGGCTTCCCCCTGTCTTCGCCGCCCGCTAAGCCGGACCCCATGAACAGATTCACGCTCCTTCTCGCCGCCGCTTCGCTCGCGGGTCTGACCGCCTGCGCCGCCAGCTCCGTCGAACCGCCTTCCGCCACTCCAGCGGCCTCGCCGAGCGAAGCCGACAGGCTGAAGCGGCTTTTCCACGAGAGCGACGAAGCCAGCCTGAAGCGCAATCCGATCGGGGCCATCTTCCGCGGCGACCTGCGCTATGCCGACCGGCTCGGCGACTTCATCACCGACGAATATTTCGAGACCGAGCGGGCAGCCTCGAGGGCCGACCTCGCCGCCCTTCGAGCCATAGACCGTTCGAAGCTGAGCGCCACCGACCGGATCGCCTACGACGTCTTCGAATGGCAGACGCTGGATTCGCTCAAGAATCTCGAGCCGGAGGTACTGGCGCTGGGCGTGGTCCGGCCGATCAACCATTTCTCGGGCTTCCACACTTTCTACCCCTCCTTCGCCTCGGGCGAGGGGGCGGCGCCGTTCAAGACGCTCGCCGATTACGAGAACAATCTGAAGCGGCACAAAGGCTATGTCGCCTATCACGACCGGGCGATCGGGCGGTTCCGCGAGGGCATCGCCTCGGGCGTGTTCGAGACCAGGCTGACCACCCGCAACGTCATCGACCAGCTCGATCTGCTTCTCGCCCAGAATGTGGAGGAATCGCCATTCTTTGCACCGGTCCGCAACTTCCCGGCGACGTTTTCGGAAGCCGACAAAGCCCGACTGAGCGCAGCCTACCGGGCGTCGATCGAGGGTGAAATCCAGCCGGTCCACCGCCGGGTGCGCGACTTCCTGCGCGACGATTATCTGCCCAGAGCGCGCGAAGGGGTCGGGCTCGTCCACATGAAGGGCGGCGCCAGGGTCTATCAGCGGCTGATCGAGAGCACGACGACTTTGCCGCTCACCGCCGACGAGATTCACGAAACCGGGCTTCGCGAGGTCGCCCGGATCAAGTCCGAGATGGAGGCGGTCAAGACCCGCACCGGCTTTGCGGGAACGCTCCCCCAGTTCTTCGAATTTCTGCGCACCGACCCCAAATTCGCGCCCGGGACCCGGGATGAGCTTCGCGAAGGCTATGAGGCGATCGCCCGCCGGGTCGACGCCCGGATCGGCGAGCAATTCTCGACCCTTCCCGAGAGCCCGCTCGAAATCCGGCCGGTCGAGCCGTTTCGCGAGAAGACGGCGGCCGGCGGCTCCTACCAGCAGGGCACGCCCGACGGCTCTCGCCCCGGGATCTTCTATTACAACGCCTACGACCTGCCCTCGCGCCGGCTGTGGGGGATGGAGACTCTCTACCTCCACGAAGGCGCCCCCGGGCACCATTTCCAGATCAGCCTCGCGCAGGAGAATGAGGCCCTCCCGGCCTTCATGCGATTCGGCGGCAACACCGCTTATGTCGAGGGCTGGGCGCTCTATGCCGAGACCTTGTGGGACGAGCTCGGCCTGGAGACCGACCCCTATCAGCGCTTCGGCGGATTGAACGACGAGATGCTTCGGGCCATGCGCCTGGTCGTCGATACCGGGATCCATTCGAAGGGCTGGAGCCGCGAGCAGGCGATCGACTATATGCTCGCCAACAGCGGGATGAGCAGGACCGAGGTCACCGCCGAGGTCGAGCGCTACATCGCAATCCCCGGCCAGGCGCTGGCCTACAAGGTCGGAGCGCTGACCATCCAGCGGCTTCGCTCCAAAGCGGAAGCCGCGCTGGGCGCCCGGTTCGACCCGCGCGCCTTCCACGCCGAGGTGCTGATGACCGGATCGCTTCCGATGGCGGTGCTCGAGAAGAAGATCGACGACTGGATTGCTTCGTCGCTTCGCTCCTCGCAATGACGGAGGAAGAGCAAAGGACTTTAGAATGCAAAGACCGACCCTGATCGCCTGCCTCACGGCCGCTCTCCTCGCCGGCTGCGCGTCCACCGAAGGGCCGCCGCCGGCCGCCACGACCGCCGAAGCGCCCCGGCAAACCGCCTCGCAGGCCCTCGCCGCCCTGTTTCGCGAAAGCGACGAGGCGAGCCTTCGCCGCAATCCCGTCGAGGCGACCGCGCGCGGCGACCTGCGCTACGCCGACCGCCTCGGCGACTTCTTCAGCGATGCGTATTACGATTCCGAGCGCGAGGCGGCCCGGGCCGAGCTGGCGGCGCTGGCGGGCATCGACCGGGCGGCGCTGAGCGCCGACGAGCGGGTCGCCTACGACGTGTTCGAGTGGCAGCGGAAAATGGACCTGCGCGGCCTGGAGGGCGAGCTCTTCACCGCACGGGCGGTACGGCCGGTCGACCATTTCAACGGCTTCCACACCTTCTTCGCCGAGATCAATTCCGGCCAGGGCATCGCTCCGTACAAGACGGTCCGGGATTATGAGAACGGACTTGCCCGGGTAGGCGATTTCGAGCGGCTCGTGGACAGCGCGATCCTGCGCATGGAGCAGGGGCTGGCGGCGGGGGTGGTCCAGCCCCGGCTGGTCATGGCCAACGTCCTCGAGCAGCTCGACGCGATGCTGGCGGAAGGGGTGGAAGGCAGCAGCTTCTACCGCCCGGTCGCCGACTTCCCCGCGCAAGTGCCGGAGTCCGAGCGGCCGCGATTGAAAGCGGCCTATGCCGAGTCGATCTCGACCCGGATCCGGCCGGCTATCGCCCGGCTGCGCGACTTCATCCGCGACCGCTATCTGCCTCGGACCCGGACCAGCGTCGGGCTTCAGGACATGAAAAGCGGCCCCGCGCTCTACCGGCATCGGGTGGCGCTGAGCACCACCACCGACATGAGTCCGGACGAGATCCACCGCATCGGCCTCGCCGAGGTCGCCCGGATCCAGGCCGAGATGGAGGCCGTGAAGGCGCAGGTCGGATTCACCGGAACCCTCCAGCAGTTTTTCGAGCACATCCGCACCGATCCCAAGTTCAAGCCGACGTCGCGCGAGCAGCTGCAGCAGGGTTATGTCGCGATCGGCAAGAGGCTCGATTCAACCCTTCCGGCCCTCTTCTCGACCATCCCCAGGACCCCGCTCGAGATCCGCCCGGTTCCGGCGCTGACCGAGAAGGGCGCGGCGCGGGGCTCCTATCAGAGCGGAACGGTCGACGGCTCTCGTCCCGGCGTCTTCTACTTCAACGCCTACGATTTGCCCTCGCGCACCCTTCCGACGATGGAGACTCTCTACCTTCACGAAGGCGCGCCGGGGCATCATTTCCAGATCAGCCTGGCGCAGGAGAATGAGGCGCTTCCGAGCTTCATGCGCTTCGGCGGCAACACCGCCTATGTCGAGGGCTGGGGCCTCTACGCGGAGACCCTGGGGCGCGAGCTGGGGGTCTATACCGACCCCTATCAATATTTCGGCTATCTCGATTCGCAGCTGTTCCGGGCGATCCGGCTGGTCGTCGACACCGGAATCCATTCCAAGGGCTGGACCCGCGACCGAACCATTCAGTACATCCTCGACAACAGCTCGCGCGGGCGGAGCAACGCCGTCGCCGAGACCGAGCGCTACATCGCGATCCCCGGCCAGGCGCTCGCCTACAAGATCGGCCAGCTCAAGATCCGGGAATTGCGGTCGCGAGCGGAAAAGGCGCTGGGGGACCGGTTCGACATCCGCGAGTTCCACGCCCAGGTGCTGATGACCGGCGCCCTGCCGCTCTCCGTGCTCGAGAAGAAGATCGACGACTGGATCGCGGCGAAGAAGGGGTAGCAATTCCCCTGTCGGGCCCAAGAGCTGCCTGCTCTCCGTGCTATGGACCTGGAAGGAGTCAGGGCTTAGATACATTCTCAGGATTGGATCGGATGCCCGTACCGAACGAAAATGCCTTTGCCCAAGCAGAGCAGGAGACAGTGGAGACACTGCAGGTGGCTGCGCGTGAAAGCTTCAGTGAGGCCGGCGTCGAAAACATTGATGTCGTAATATCCAACGACCATACTGGCGAGCCTTCGATCATGGTGCAGGTGAAGCACCATCTGGTGCCCCGACCGCTCAGCCTGAAGCGCATTTTCGAAGGAGATCGAGCAGTCCGAGATGCTGCGTGGAGACGGGGTGAACGCCGGTTTGTGTACGTCACGCACCTGTATGATGAGAAACAAGAAGTAACTGCCGGGCGGTGATCGACGATCTGCTTGCATTGGCGGACCGCTTGGCAAAGGCAAGTCCGCGCAGGCCGAGACAGGCCGATATTCGTCGTTCAATCAGCACCGCCTATTATGCGTTGTTCCATGCTCTCGCGCGGAATGGTGCCGACTTGCTGGTCGGTACGACCAAGGCCTATCGATCCGAGAAGGCATGGCAGCAGATGTATCGCGCCCTTGATCATGGCCGAGCAAAATCCGCCTCGGAGGCGTCGAGAAATCTTGGCTTTCCGCAAGACCTGAAGGATTGCGCGGACGCATTCGTAGAGCTGCAGAAGGCTCGACATGATGCGGATTATGATCCTTTGCATCGACCTTCGCGGCAGGATGCTTTGCAGGCAGCAGCACGCGCACGAGACGCTATCTCAAAGCTCCGGGGAGCCCCAATAAAGCACCGTAGGGCTTTTGCCGTGCAGCTACTTATGCAGAAGCGCTAGATTCCAGCGCCTCGGCGATCAGCCTTCGGCTGTTCTCGACGCCGTAGAGGGCGAAGAAGCTGCCCATTCGGGGGCCCTGGTCGCTCCCGAGCAGAATCTCGTAGAGCGCCTTGAACCAGTCGCGGAGGCGCTCCTTGCCGTAATATTTCTTGCCGATCTCGTAGACGTGATTCTGAAGCGCGGCCGCGGGATCCTCCCCCTCGGCTCCGCCGGCTTCGCCGGCGAGCAGCTCGTCCAGCTCGCGAAGCGCCGGCACCTCCTCCGGCGTGGGCGGCCGCCGGCGAAGAGCGGGCGCGACGAAGCGGCTGCCATATTCCACCGCATAGGCAACGAGCCTGTCGAGCTCCGGGCTGGCTTCGGGCGTAAGGCCGGGATCGTAGCGGTTGAGGAAGCTCCACACCGTGTCGCGATTACCGACCCCGGGAAGGCTCGCCACGTTCAGGAGCAGGGCGAAGCTGATCGGGAGCCGGACGCCGGGCACCTGGCCGGCATGGACGTGGTGGACGGGGTTGCCGAGCTTCTTGTCCCACTCCTGCCCGGGATAGGCGGCGAGAAACTGGTAATATTCGTCGACCGCCCTCGGGATCACCCCCACGCTGAGCTGCTTCGCCCGCCTGGGCTCGCGGTAGATGTAGAAAGCGAGGCTCTCCTCGGGCGCATAGGCCAGCCATTCGTCGATCGTGACCCCGTTGCCCTTGGTCTTCGAGATCTTCTCGCCATTCTCGTCGAGGAAGAGCTCGTAATTGAACCCGTCGGGGGGACGGGCGCCGAGCACCCGGGCGATCCTCGAGCTCTGGATGAAGCCGTCGATGTGATCCTTGCCCGACATCTCGTAATCGACGCCGAGCGCGACCCAGCGGGCCGCCCAGTCGACCTTCCACTGCAGCTTGGCGCCCCCGCCCAGGATCGACTGCTCGACCTCCCTGCCGCTTTCCGGGTCGATGTAGCGGACAAGGCCGGCCTCGGCGTCCGCCACCTCGATCGGCACCTGAAGCACCTTGCCGCTTTCCGGACCGATCGGAAGAACAGGCGAATAGGTCAGCCGCCGCTCCTCGCGAAGCGTCGGGAGCATGATGTCGAGGATGTCCCGATACTTGCGAAGCACCTGGCGCAGAACTTCGTCGAACCGGCCGGAGCCATAGCAATCGGAGGAGGCGACGAACTCATAGTCGAAGCCGAAGCGGTCGAGGAATTGCCGAAGCAGATTGTTGTTGTGCGCCGCGTAGCTGGCATGGCCGCAGCCGAAGGGATCGGGCACCTTGCTGAGCGGCCGATCCAGATGGGCGTGCATCATGTCCTGATGGGGCACCCCGGGCGGAACCTTGCGCATTCCGTCGACGTCGTCGGAGAAGGCGATCAGCCGGCTCGGCCAGTCGACCATCTCCGAAAGCGCGTGGCGGACCATCAGGGTGCGGGCCACCTCCTGGAAGGTGCCGAGATGGGGAAGGCCGCTGGGGCCGTAGCCGGTCTCGAAGAGTATCTCCCCGCGGGGCGGTCCGTCGGGGTAGCGCTTGAGGAGCTTGCGCGCTTCCTCATAAGGCCAGGCCTTCGACACCAGTGCCGCCGAGCGTATCGCTTCCCTCTCATCCATAGAGGGGCTCCTAGCGGAGGCGGGAGGCCATCGCCAGAGCGAGAGGGCGATGTTCAGGCCCTCTCCCGCGGAAAGCGGGAGAGGGAAAGTAGCGTTTCACTTTCGTTCCGGCGATTCTATACTTGATCCGATGACCCCCGCCTTCCCTTATCCCGCCCTGCACGCGACCCATGGCGGGATCTGGCTGGCCGGGTCGGACGGCGAGGTGCGCGGCCTCGGGCGGGGGGAGGCGATCGCCCGGGCGGCGGAGACTCCTCTTGTCATGCTCAACGCGCCTCTGGTCGGGCAGCGGCTCGGCTATCCGGACCTGTCGGGGCTGGACCTGCTCGAGCTGTTCGCCTTCGTCCACCCGGCGCGCTTCGCCGTGCCGACACCCAAGGGGCTTGCCGAGGCGCTCGGGATCGAGGCGCCGGCGAGCGATTCGGAGGCGGCGCCCTTCCTGCTCCGGGCGGCGGGCGCCTTGCTGGCGACCCTGGAGCGGGACTGGCCGGAGCGCGAAGGCGCCTGGGCTTCGGCGCAGGCGCTGGGGCGGCTGCGCTGGTCCTGGACCCCGGCGATCGCGCAGCGGCTGAGACGACCGGAGCGGGACGAGCGCTGGCTGTTCTCGAAGCTTCCGGAATGGGAGGAGAATGCCGCCCGGCCGGCGCCCCGGACGGTAAGGGTGCCCGAAGCGCAGGCGGTCGAGCGGCTGACCCACCTGGTCGGACGCGGCGCCGAGGTGCGCGAAGGGCAGCGCGATTATGCCGCGGCGGCCGCCGGCATCTTCGATCCGCGCGTCGCCGAAGGGCAGCCCAACATGCTTCTCGCCGAAGCGGGGACCGGGATCGGCAAGACCCTGGGCTATCTCGCTCCGGCCTCGCTCTGGGCGGAAAGCGCCGACGGGACGGTGTGGGTGTCGACCTTCACCAAGGCGCTCCAGCGCCAGCTCGACCGCGAGGGCCTTCGCCTGTTCCCGGATGCGCAAGTGCGGCGGCGCAAGGTCGTCGTCCGCAAGGGGCGGGAGAACTACCTCTGCCTCCTCAACCTCGAGGACGCGCTCCAGGGCGGATTCGCGGGGCGGGCCGCGATCCTCGCCCAGCTCGCCGCCCGCTGGGCCGCTTTCTCGAAGGACGGCGACATGGTCGGCGGGGACCTTCCCGGCTGGCTCCCGACCCTGTTCCGCCGCGCCGGAGCGACCGCGCTGACCGACCGGCGCGGCGAATGCGTCTATGCGGGCTGCCCGCATTACCGCAAATGCTTCATCGAGCGCTCGGCCCGGGCGAGCCAGGACGCCGACATCGTCATCGCCAACCACGCTTTGGTGATGGTCAACGCCGCCCGGGGCCGCGACGGAGGCGTCACCGGCAATGGGCCGCCGACCCGGATCGTCTTCGACGAGGGGCATCATTTGTTCGAGGCGGCGGATTCGACCTTCGCCGCGGCTCTGACCGGGCAGGAGGCGATCGAGCTCAGGCGCTGGATCGTCGGACCGGAGAGCAAGTCGCGCGGCCGGCGGCGAGGGCTCGCGGCGCGGCTGACCGACGTCGCTTCCTATGACGAGGCGGGGGCGCTGGCGCTGGAGATGGCGCTTCAGGCGGCCGGGCTGCTGCCGAGCGACGGCTGGCTCCAGCGGATCGCCGAGGGCCTGCCCTTCGGCCCGGTCGAGAAGCTGCTCGCGGCGGTTCGCGGCACCGTCTACGCCCGAGCCACCGCGCAGGACGCCGGCTACGGGATCGAGACCGAGATGGCGGAGCTGGACGGCGACATCGTCGCCGCGGCGGCGCCGGCAGTGGAGGCGCTGGAGCAATTGATTCGGCCGCTGATGGCGCTCGGACGGCGGCTCGAGGCCGTTCTCGAGGATGGTCCGGACTGGCTCGATTCGCAGGCCCGGGCCCGGATCGAAGGCGCGATCGGGGGCCTCGGCTGGCGGACCCAGACGATCGCCGCCTGGGTGGCGCTGGCGGCGCGACTCGGCGGACCGGCCGATCCGGATTTCGTCGACTGGCTGGCGGTGGAGCGGATCGACGGCCGCGAGTATGACATCGGCCTGCATCGCCGGTGGCTCGACCCGACCCGGCCGCTGGCGGAAACGGTATTGAAGCCCGCGCACAGCGTCATCGTCACTTCCGCGACCCTTCGCGGATCCGAAGGCTGGGAAAGCGCGGAGGCCCGGACCGGGGCCGCCCATGTGCCCGGGCCGGTGCGCCGGTTCAGCGCCGCGAGCCCGTTCGATTATGCAGCCAATAGCGAGGTCCTGATCGTCACCGACGTCAAGCGCGGCGACGTCGGCCAGCTTGCCGGGGCCTATTCCAGGCTGGTCGAGGCGGCCGAGGGCGGGACTCTCGGGCTGTTCACCGCGATCCAGCGGCTGAAGGCGGTCCATGCCCGGATCGCCGACCGGCTCGCCAGGGCCGGGCTCCCGCTCTACGCCCAGCATGTCGACCCGATCGATACCGGCACCCTGGTCGACATCTTCCGCGACGATCCGCATGCGTCCCTGCTCGGCACCGACGCTTTGAGGGACGGGGTCGACGTTCCCGGCCATTCGCTCCGGCTGGTGGTGATGGAGGGCGTGCCCTGGCCCCGGCCGACCGTGCTCCACTCCGCGCGCAAGGCGGCGGGGGGCGGCAGCGCCTATGACGACCGGGTGGTCCGGGCCCGGCTCGCCCAGGCCTTCGGGCGGCTGATCCGGCGCAGGGAGGATCGCGGGATCTTCGTCCTCCTTTCCGCAGCGACCCCGAGCCGGTTGCTCTCGGCCTTCCCGCCCGGGACTCCGATCCGTCGGCTCAGCCTCGCCGAGGCGGTGGAACGGGTGCGCTCGCGGCTTTCAACCGGCCCGGCTTTCGGGCATCAGGCGCTCGAACAGAGGCAGGCCGAAGACGCCGGATGAAGATATTGACCCTGCTGCGCCACGCCAAGTCGGGCTGGGACGATCCCGTCAGCCGCGACTTCGACCGGCCGCTCAACCCGCGCGGCCGAAGGGCGGCACGGACGGTGGCCCTCGAGATGAAGGCGCAGGGCCTGGCCTTCGACCTCGTCCTCGCTTCGCCGGCGCGGCGGGTGGTCGAGACCCTGGAGGAGGTGGCGGCCGGGTTCGGAGCGATCGAGCCGCGGTTCGACGAGCGCCTCTATCTGGCGTCGGCCGCGACCTTGCTCGAGATCGTTCGCTCGGCGCCGGACGAAGCCGGGAGGCTGCTCGTGGTCGGGCACAACAATGGGCTGGAAGAGCTGGCCCTGTGCCTTTCCCGAAGCGACGAGGACGGGCTGCGCGGGGAGATCGAGGTGAAGTATCCGACCGGCACGGTGGCCGAGATCGAGCTTCCGGTGGAGCGCTGGGCGGAGGTCAGGGAAGGGATCGGACGGGTCACCCGATTCATCCGGCCCAGGGACCTCGATCCGGAGCTGGGGCCGGATTCGGAGTGAACCTGCTCCCCGGCGAAGGCCGGGGCCCAGCGGCACCGACGGAAGGACTGGGTCCCGGCCTTCGCCGGGAAACAGGAGGGTTCAGGCGTCGAGCGCTTCGGCCAATGTCCGGCGCAGGGCCTTGAGCCGGTCCAGTGGAATGGCGCTCTGGCGGCTCTCCTCGGCCGGCGGCGGGGCTGCCGCGACGGCCTCGCCCTCCCCGCCGCTGGCCAGCAATTGCTGGACTCCGCGAATCGTGTAGCCGTCCTGGTTGAGAAGGCGGTGGATCCGGCGGGCCAGAGCGACGTCGGCCGGCCGGTAATAGCGGCGGTTGCCGGCGCGCTGGAGCGGCTTCAGCTGCGGAAAGCGGCTCTCCCAATAGCGCAATATGTGCTGGGGCACGTCCAGCTCGGACGCGAGCTCGCCGATCGTCCGGAAAGCCTGTTCGCTCTTGCCCGTGGAGTCCGCCATGGCCCGCGGCCTCAGCCGCCCTTGGCGATCCGCTCGCGCATGATCTGACTGGCGCGGAAGGTCAGGACCCGGCGCGGAGCGATCGGAACTTCCACTCCGGTCTTGGGATTGCGGCCGACCCGCTCGCCCTTGTCGCGGAGGATGAAGCTTCCGAAGCCGGAGATCTTCACATTCTGCCCTTCGGACAGTGCGTGGCACATGTGATGAAGGATACGCTCGACGATTCCGGCCGATTCGGCCCGTGAAAGGCCGATCTCGCGATGAATGACGTCCGCAAGGTCGGCGCGAGTCAAGGTCCCGGCGTCTGTCCGCCTGATGGTTCCCGCGTCGGCCATTTTATCTCCCTCCCCCCGAGGCTATAAAAAAGCATAGTCCAGCTTGGACTTAGTTGCAAACCGGCATTGCGACGAAAAGCCCTCCCGGCGCTTCGGGTTCTACGTAGCCGAGCGCTCAGTAACGAACGACGGCGGCGCCCCAGGTGAAGCCGCCGCCCATCGCCTCCAGGACGATGAGGTCGCCGGGCTTGATCCGCCCGTCCCTCACCGCCGTGTCGAGCGCCAGCGGCACCGAGGCGGCGGAGGTGTTGGCATGCTGGTCGACGGTGACGACGACCCGCGCCGGATCGAGACCGAGCTTCTTCGCGGTGGCGTCGAGGATTCGCTTGTTGGCCTGGTGGGGGACCACCCAGTCGACCTCGTCGGCGCTGTGGCCGGCGGCCTCGAGAGTCTCGTTGAGGACCGCCGCGAGGTTGACGACGGCGTGGCGGAAGACCTCCTTGCCCTTCATCCTCAGCTTGCCGATCGTGCCCGTCGTCGAGGCGCCGCCGTCGACGAAGAGGAGGTCGTTGTGGCGGCCGTCGGCGTGGAGCTTCGTCGCCAATATGCCCTTGTCCTGGCCAACTCCGTCCTGGGCGTCGACCGACTGGAGCAAGATCGCTCCGGCGCCGTCGCCGAACAGGACGCAGGTCGTCCGGTCTTCCCAATCGAGGATCCGGCTGAACGTCTCCGAGCCGATGACCAGGGCATATTCGGCCATTCCGCCCTTCAGCATGTTGTCGGCGACGGAGAGGGCGTAGAGAAAGCCGGTGCAGACGGCGGCGACGTCGAAGGCGATGCAATCGTCTATTCCGAGCGCGGTCTGGACCTTGGTCGCGCTGGCCGGGAAGGTCTGGTCCGGAGTCGCGGTGGCGAGAACGATGAGGCCGACCTTGCTCGCGGGCACCCCGGCCGCCGCCAAGGCTTTCTCCGCCGCCTCGGTGGCCAGAGTCGCCGTGGTCTCGCCGTCGGCGGCGATGTGGCGGGCGTGGATCCCGGTTCGCTCGACGATCCATTCGTGGGTCGTCTCGACCCGCTCGGCGAGCTCGGCATTGGTCACCCGCCGCGGCGGAAGCGCCGAGCCGGTGCCGAGGATGATCGAGCGTCGGCTCATTTGGCGGCCATCTCCTCGCGGTGCCGGGAGATGTTGTCGAGATCCTCGATGATCTTGCGGGTCAGGTCCTCGCGGACCATCCGGGCGGCGACCCGGATGGCGTTGGCGACGCCCTTGTCGGTGGCGCTTCCGTGGCTCTTCACGACGAGGCCGTTCAGTCCGAGGAAGACGGCGCCATTATGGTTGTTGGGATCGAGATGGTGCTTGAGAAGCTCGGTCGCCGGGCGCGAGATGAGGAAGCCGATCTTGGAGCGGATCGAACTCGTGAAGGCGCGGCGGAGCAGGTCGGTGACGAAGCGGGCGGTCCCCTCGAGCGACTTCAGGGCGATATTGCCGGAGAAACCGTCGGTCACCACCACGTCGACGTCGCCCCGCGAAAGCTTGTCGCCCTCGATGAAGCCGTCGAATCGCATTCCCAGATAATCCGCGTCGCGAAGGATGGCCGCCGCCTCTTTGAGGTCGTCGGTGCCCTTGAGCTCCTCGGTGCCGATGTTGAGCAATTGCACCCGCGGCTTGGGAAGCTCGAGCACCACCCGGGCATAGGCCGCGCCCATCACCGCGAACTGGACCAGGTTCCTCGGGTCGCATTCGGTGTTGGCGCCGAGATCCAGCATGACGAGGTCGTTCTCGCCGAGCGTCGGGAGGAGGGCGGCCAGAGCCGGCCGGTCGATCCCGGGCATGGTCCGAAGCGCCAGCTTCGACATGGCCATCAGCGCGCCGGTATTGCCGCCCGAGACGGCGGCCTGGGCGTCGCCCGACTTCACCGCGGCGATGGCGAGGCCCATGGAGGTGGTCTTTGCCCGGCGGATCGCCTGGCTGGGCTTGTCCTCGGCGGTGATCACGTCGGGGGCGTGGACGATTTCGCTGACCGAGCGCAGCTCGTCATGCCTGGCGAGCTGCGCCTTCAGCTTCGACTGGTCGCCGAACAGCAGGAAGGACATGTCGGGGCGCCGGCGGAAAGCGCGGGCGGCTCCGGCCAGCATGACCTCGGGCCCGACATCGCCGCCCATCGCGTCGACTGCGATCCGCGGCCCGCTGCCCACCTATGCCGTCTCCCGAAAGCCGTAAACGGCCGAGTTACGCCTTCTCGCTGACGATTTCACGCCCGTTGTAATGGCCGCAGGCGGCGCAAAGATTGTGCGGCAGATGGAGCTCGCCGCAATGCTTGCATTCCTGGTAATTGGCCGGCTTCAGCGCGTGATGGCTGCGGCGCATGTTGCGCTTCGACGGCGAAGTTTTTCTTTTGGGGACGGCCATCCTGGCACCTGTTCTCGAAATAGGGTTCGTGATGTGGCGAGCACGTTGCCGAGCGTCAACGGCATATGAAGGCCGCTGGCCGTGCGGCCGGGGTGCTCGCGTGAGCGGTGCCGCCTATAGCGGATTTCGCCGCGGTTGCAAGCTCGCCCGCCGCGTGCGACTTCGCGGGCAGGATAGGGGAGAAGGCCATGATATTGCCGATCACGCTCACCATCGCAGGAGCGGCGGCCCTGCTCAACATCTGGCTGGCCCGCCGGGTCGGCCAGATGCGGGTCGCCCACAAGGTCTCGATCGGCGACGGGGGCAATGAGGCGCTGATCGCCCGGATGCGCGCCCAGGCCAATTTCATCGAATATACGCCGTTCGTCCTGATCCTGATCCTGCTCGTCGAGCTGGCCGTGGGTTCGCAGCTGTGGCTGTGGGTCGTCGGGATGGTCTACATCCTCGCCCGGATCGCCCACGGCTTCGGAATGGACCGGCCCGGCGGCGACAAGCTGAAGCTCAGGATGATCGGAACCCTCGTCACCGCCCTGGTCCTGCTCGGACTCGCGCTCTACGCGATCGCCTTGCCCTACCTCCACCGCGAACCGGCCAGGGTGACCTATGCCGCGGTCTCGTCCTGGACCCCGGGCGGCGCGAAGCTGAGCTGAGCGAAACGCCAGCTGCGTTGAGGCCTGCCCGGCCACAGCGAGTCGAGATCGACCAGCCCGGGCGGAGCCGCCCCGCAGACCTGGGCGAGGATGAAGCGGCCCGATTCGCGAAGCCGGACCTCGGAGCCGGGATAGAGCTCCAGCAACCGCGCCTTCAGCGCCTCACCCTCCTTATCCAGCTCGTTGCTGCCGAGCTCGCGCGGTGCGCCGTCCCCCAACTCGGCGACTGCGATCTTCAGCGCGGTCACTCCGTCCCGCAGGATGCTGAATGAGATGATGCCCGCCGCGACGGCATCCGCCCACCAATAGCCGAGCCCGATGCCGACGATCCCGGCGATTCCGGCGAGGCCCGTCATCCAGTCGGCCTTCTGCATCAGCGCATCGGTGTGGAGGACCTCGTCCTGGAGGCGCCGGGCCAGCGGCAGCTTCATCCGACCCAGGATGACGGGCGGAACGACCGAATAGGCCAGCGCCGCGATCATCAGCCAGCCGAGCCAGATTTCCTGGCCGAACAGACGGACGGGCGCGATGGTGACGTGCTCGGCCTTGATCAGCGACATCGCCGATTCGGCCAGAAGCACGCTGCCCATGATGGCAAGGGCGACCGCGGCGACGAGAAAGGCCAGGCTGTTCACGCGATGGTAGCCGTAAGGGAAGCGGGCGGTCGGTTCCTTGCGCTCGAAATGGAGCGCGAGGAGGAAGACGAGCGAGGGGACGAGGCTGAGCATGTCCTCGATCCACGCGGTCCTCATCGCCTGGCTCGAGCCCATCACGGCGCCCATCAGTGCGACGACCGAGATCATCCAGCCGATCGTCCAGCATTCCAGGCGGACCGCCCGCTTGAGGTCCGCTTCGATCTCGGGCGGGATCGTCGTTCTCATCGAGCCCCCGAAGCGACCGCCCGCGCCTCGCGATGGACGAGGGCAATCCAGGCATTCTCGCCATGCTTGGCCGCCGCGGCGAGGATATAGGGGCCGTTCGAGGCGATCGGGTCGGTCAGGGCCACCTGCGCCGCCCACGGGCTCTTCTTCGCGAACTCGCCGACGACGAGGTCGAGCTCGCCCTCTTCCAGCTTGGTCAGCAAGGGCTCCGCCGGCCCCTCCTCCAGCTGCGGACTTGCTCCGGTGGCGCGGGACAGCCGGGCGAGCAGGTCCCGGGCCCGGTCCGGAGCCAGCGGCGCGGCGGACGAGGCGATGAGCCCGACCCGGAAGCGCCGCTCTTCCCGGACCCGGTCCAGCGTTCCGTCGGGGTCGGCCGGAATGGAGTCGCAGCCGCCGACGAGCAGCGCCGCGGCGAGAAGGAGCGCGGACTTCATTACGGCTGCAGAACGCCGGACCAAAGGCGGCGTTCCTGCCCGGCGAGCTTCCCGTTAAGCTCCCGCCAGCACCCGGTCCCCCACGAACGGGTTGGTGGCGCGCTCGCGGGCGAAGGTGCTCATCGGGCCGTGACCCGGGACGAAGGCGGTGTCGCCGCCCAGCGGCCACAGCTTGCCGGTGATCGCGTCGAGCAGGTCCTGATGATTTCCCATCGGGAAGTCGGTGCGCCCGATCGAGCCCTGGAACAAGACGTCGCCGACGATGGCGAGCCTGGACGGCGCGTGGTGGAAGACGACATGGCCGGGCGTGTGGCCGGGACAGTGGTAGACGTCGAAGACCAGCTCGCCGACGGTCGCTTTGTCGCCGTCCTCCAGCCAGCGGTCCGATTCGAACGGATGGCCGGGGACTCCGTAGCGGGCGCCGTCCTCGGCGAGCCGGTCGATCCAGAATTTGTCGGCGATGTGCGGGCCTTCGATCTTCACCCCGAGCTCGTCGGCGAGGATCTTGGCCGATCCGCAATGGTCGATGTGGCCGTGGGTGAGGAGGATCTTCTCGATCGTGACGTTGTGCTGCTTCGCCGCCGCCTTGAGCCGGTCGAGGTCTCCGCCGGGATCGGTGAACGTGCCGAGCATCGTCTTCGTGCACCACAGGAGGCAGCAATTCTGCTGGAGCGGGGTCACCGGGATGATCGCGGCTTTCAGTGGAGGCTCGGTCATGCCGGCGGAGATGGCGCGGGCGGAGAGAAAGTGCAACTGCGCGTCCCGTCATTGCGAGGAGCGAAGCGACGAAGCAATCCAGCGGGCGGAGGCGCAGCGCTGGATTGCTTCGCTCCGCTCGCAATGACGGGTGAATTGGACGCGATCACACTCTAAGAAGCGAACCGATGACTCTCACCCACCTCCAGCGGCTCGAGGCCGAGGCGATCCACGTCATGCGGGAGACGGCGGCCGAGTTCGAGCGGCCGGTGATGCTCTATTCGGCGGGCAAGGACAGCTCGGTGCTTCTCCACCTCGCCCGGCTCGCCTTCGCGCCCGCCAAGCCCCCCTTCCCGCTCCTCCACGTCGACACGATGTGGAAGTTCAAGGCGATGTACGCGCTTCGCGACCGCGCCGCCGCCGGGGCGGGGATGGAGCTGATCGTCCATCGCAACCCGGAGGCGGAGGAGCGCGGCATCAACCCGCTCGACCACGGCTCCTCGCTCCACACCCAGATGTGGAAGACGGACGGGCTGAAGCAGGCGCTCGACCGCCACGGCTTCGACGCCGCCATCGGCGGGGCCCGGCGCGACGAGGAGAGGGTGCGCGCCAAGGAGCGAATCTTCTCCTTCCGCTCCGCCGGCCACCGCTGGGACCCGAAGCGCCAGCGGCCCGAGCTCTGGCGGCTCTACAACGGCCGCAAGTCGAAGGGGGAGAGCTTCCGGATCTTCCCGCTCTCCAACTGGACCGAGCTCGACGTCTGGCAATATGTCGAGGCCGAGGGGATCGAGGTCTCCTCCCTTTATTTCGCCGAGCCTCGGCCGGTGCTGGAGCGCGACGGGACCCTGCTGATGGTCGACGACGAGCGGCTGAAGCCGGGGCCCGGCGAGACGGTCGAGCAGCGCTGGGTGCGGTTCCGGACCCTGGGCTGCTATCCGCTGTCCGGGGCGATCGAGAGCCGCGCGGCGACCGTCCCCGAGCTGATCGAGGAGATGCGCGCCGGCCGCCAGTCGGAGCGCCAGGGCCGGCTGATCGACCGCGACGGCACGGCGTCGATGGAGAGGAAAAAGCGCGAGGGGTATTTTTGATGCGGTCGCACCCCGTCATCCCAGCGAAGGCTGGGATCCATGCAGCCTCCGAGCGGGCTGCGGATTCGGCGTGGACCCCAGCCTTCGCTGGGGTGACGATATGACCGTCGAAAAGACCCTGCTCCGCCTCATCACCTGCGGCTCGGTCGACGACGGCAAGTCGACTTTGCTCGGCCGGCTGCTCTACGAGACCGGCTCCGCCTTCGACGACGAGCTCGCTTTGTGCGGCGACGATCTTTCGCGCCTCGTCGACGGCCTCGAGGCCGAGCGCGAGCAGGGGATCACGATCGACGTCGCCTACCGCTTCTTCGCGACGGCGAGGCGCAAGTACATCGTCGCCGACGCACCCGGGCATGAGCAATATACGCGCAACCTGGTCACCGGAGCCTCGACCGCGGAGCTGGCCCTGGTGCTGGTCGACGCGCGCAAGGGCGTGCTCACCCAGACCCGGCGCCATTCCTATCTGTGCCGGCTCCTCGGAGTGACTCACTTCGTGCTTCTGGTGAACAAGATGGACTCGGTCGGCTTCGACCGGATCGTCTTCGACCGGATCGTCGCCGATTATGCGGCCCTGGGCGAAAGCTTCACCGCCATCCCCGTCTCCGCTCTGAGCGGCGACAACGTCACTGTGCGGTCGCCGGACATGGACTGGTATGACGGACCCTCGCTGCTCGAGCATCTCGAGGCCGTCGAGCCCGGCGCGCAGTCCGGCGGCGGGCCGTTCGAGATGCCGGTTCAGTGGGTGAGCCGCCAGGGCCGGCGCGGCTTCGCGGGGATGGTGGCGCAGGGGTCGGTTCGCCGGCGCGACCGGGTGCGGGTGATGCCGGCCGGAACCCGAGCGACCGTCGACCGGATCGGCATCGGGAATCGCGAGCTCGACGAGGCCGTCGTGGGCCAGTCGGTCATGCTGTCCTTCGCCGAGGAGGTGGATTGCTCGCGGGGCGACGTCATCGCGTCGGCCGCATATCCGCCGGACGTGGCCGACCAGTTCGAAGCGACGATCGTCTGGATGGCCGAGGAGGAGCTGGTCGCCGGGCGGCAATATGCGCTGAAGCTCGCGGCCCAGAAGGCGCTCGCGACGATCCACACGCCCAAATATGAGATAGACGTCGACACGCTCGAGCAGGTGCCGGCGAACGGGCTCCGGCTGAACGGGATCGGGGTCGCCAATCTGTGGACCGACCGGCCCCTGGTGTTCGAGGCCTATGAGGACAATCGCGATCTCGGCGGCTTCATCCTCATTGACCGGGTGAGCAACGAGACGGTCGGCGCGGGCCTGATCCGCCACGCCTTGCGCCGGTCGCAGAACCTCCATCTCCAGGCTCTCGACGTCACGCCGGAGGCTCGGGCGGCGATGAAGGGGCAGAAGCCGCGCCTGCTCTGGTTCACCGGCCTGTCCGGAGCCGGCAAGTCGACCGTCGCCAATCTGGTCGAGAAGAAGCTCCACCTCGCCGGACGCCACACCTTCCTGCTCGACGGCGACAATGTCCGCCTGGGCCTCAACCGCGACCTCGGCTTCTCGGACGCCGACCGGGCGGAGAATATCCGCCGGGTCGGCGAGACTGCCCGGCTGATGCTCGACGCCGGGCTGATCGTGCTCGCCGCCTTCATCAGCCCGTTCCGGGCCGAGCGGCGGATGGTGCGGGAGATGCTCGGCGAGGGGAAGTTCGTCGAAATATTCGTGGATGTGCCCCTGGCCGTGGCCGAGGCGCGCGACCCCAAGGGCCTCTACGCAAAGGCGCGGGACGGGCGGATCCCCAACTTCACCGGCATCGGCTCGCCCTACGAGCCGCCCGAAGCGCCGGAGATCCGGATCGACGCGGAGGCGATGGGACCGGAGGAAGCGGCGGAGACGGTGGTGAAGTGGCTCCTTGATCCTCCCCACGCGAAGCATGGGGAGGGGGACCAGCCGTAGGCTGGTGGAGGGGTAGAAGGCGCGGGATTCAGCGGATCGCGCTCGAACCCACCACGGTCACGGCAGCTACCCCTCCACCATGCTTCGCATGGTCCCCCTCCCCATCTTACGATGGGGAGGACGAGAACGCCGAATATTCGAACAATCTGAACCGGTAGCGCTGCTGGGCTCGGATGTTGGCCGCCACCCGCCCATGCAGAGCCTCGTCCCACGTCCCCCACCGGTCGACGAAGGCGCTCGCCGCCGCCGCGTCCCCCGCTTCCTGGATTGCGATCACCTGCTTGAGCAGCTCCGCCACCGCCGCGTGATAGCGGTCGTAGTCGATGCTCAGCTTCGCGGTCGCCGGATCGAAGCTCAGCACCTTGCGGTCGAGGAACCAGTTCCACTGCATGAGCTGCATCATGTTGTAGGGCTGCTCGCGCCTCGGCTTGTTGTTCTGGAGGGTGCGGAGGATTCCGCTGGCGTAGACGGCGCGGAGCCGGTCGTCGCTGTAATAGCCCCGGCGGCGAAGCTCCTTCGCGACGAACAGGGAGACGAGATCCGCCTTCAGCTCCTCGAGCAGATTGGAGTCTGCGCCGATGGAGTCGAGGGTCCGGCCTGACGCCGTGACGTCGGGGCCGAGATAATGGCCTACCTCATGCCAGAGCGTCCGGTAGAAATTGGCGTCGGCGGTGAGGTGGCCGGCCTGGGCGGGGACGATCGCCGCTCCGAAAATGTCGCCCGAGCCGCGGAACAGGTCCGGGTTGCGCATGATATTGGCTCGAAGCAGGATGATGCTCCCATAGCGCTCGACCAGATAGGCTTCGTTGGGCAGGTTGGTCGCAGTGTTGCCGCCGCGGGTCTGGCCGAAATCGGCGATCACGTCATAGACCCCGACCGGAATGTCCTCCATCACCCGCCGGCGCCGCTCGTAGGGGAGCGAATCCTCGAGCGCCTGGATGCCTTTCATCGCCTCTCGAAGCTCGGCCGATTCCTTGGTTCGGGTCGCGAGCAGGCTCAGGCCGTAGAAGGCGCGGGTGCCGAGAAGCTCGTCGTCGTAGGTCTCGTAGGCGCCGATCTGGGCGTTGAGGTTCCTGAACCGCCCCTTCAGCCAAGCGGCGTCGCCCGATTCGTAATCGTCGCCGAGCAGGTCTCGGGCGCGGTTGCGCAGATAGCGGGCGAATTGGGGGTCCGAAGCCTCGACGGCATCGGCGGCCTCGTTGAGCAGGCCGTGGCTCCGGATCATTTCGTCGGCATAAGCGAGCGAATAAGGCGCGGCGTAGAGCGTCTTGCGGTCGGGCTTTCTGGCCAGCGCCTCGAGCCGGGCGCGCAGGCCCGGGTGGAGCCTGTCGATCGCCGGATATTGGCGAAGCCTGGCGAGGTCGCGCTTGAGCACGGCCGGTTCCGCCCTTCGCACGACCGAGCGAAGGTCGGTCAGCCGCGCGCACTCGTCCGGATGGGCGGCGAGATACGAGTCGAACTCGGCCTTGGTGAGGTCCCAGGGATACACGTTCTTCCCCGGCGGCGCTTCGGCGACGGCGACGGCCGGCTCGCGCCTGTTGTCGAGCGTCGTCGCGATCGGCCCCTGGTTGAGCCGGTAGAGGGTGTAGAGGGCCCGGCCCTGCGGATCGGTCCGGCGCGACAAGCCGGCCCGGACCGTCAGAGCGTTCCGGTGGCGCTGCTGCTCGTACACGTCCTGGAAGATCCGGCCGACCTCGAGCAGCTTCGCCACCGCGACCCTTTCGCCGGGCGTCAGGTGGTCGAGCGAGGGGGAGAGCCGGATGGTCTGGGTCTTGTCGAGAATTGCCCGGACCTGGGCCGGCGTCCATTCGCTCGGCGCCGCGGGAGCCTGGGCGGCGGCCGGCGCCGCCAGCAGGGCGAGCAGCAGAGCGAAGTTCATGAAGTTCACGATGTGCGCAAAAATTCCTGAAGCCACCCGAGCCAGGGCCGAGCCGAACCCGGACGCCAACTCCGAAACCGCCTGCACCATGGTTTGCACTTCCTCTTTCGAACCGCGGATTGCGGCAGCTCCAGCCTGCCAGGCGGAAGCCTAGCGCGGCATCATCCGTTTTTCTCCTTCAATCTGGCGGGGCGACGAGGGTTTCCAGCCCGGCAGGCAGACTGTAGGCCGGTCGGCGATGAAAGAGTTTGCGCCGGCTCTCACCCGCCCGACGGGATGGTGAGGAACCCGCTCGTCCTGATCGCGGCGGCGCTGACCGCGGCCTGCGCGTCCGTTCCGCCCCAACGGACCCCCGCCCAGCCCGCCTATGCCGCTTACGCCTGGGCGACCTTCGACGCGCGCGGAATCACCCGTTCGAGCGCCGCCGGCCTCGCCGACCGATCGACCGGCCGGGCGCTGACGATCGACGACCCGGTCCGGATCGCCTCGATCACCAAACTCCATGTCGCGCTTGGAGTGATGCGGTTGGTCGAGCAGGGCAAGCTCGACCTCGACGAGGACGTGTCGGGCCACCTCGGCTGGACTCTTCGCAACGCCGCCTTTCCCGACCGCCCGATCACCCTCCGGCTCCTCCTCTCCCACCGCTCCAGCCTTCGCGACGACGCCGGCTACGCCCTTCCGCTCGGGATGACGGTGCGAAAGGCGGTCGCCTCGCCCGAAGCCTGGGATCGGGAGCATCCGCCAGGCACCTGGTTCCGTTATTCCAACCTCGGCTTCCCGGTCGTCGCCTCGGTCATGGAGCAGGCGACCGGGGAAAGGTTCGACCGGCTGATGGAGCGGCTGGTGCTGAAGCCGCTGGCCCTCGACGCCTGCTTCAACTGGACGACCTGCTCCGACTCGAAGCTCGCTCGGGCGGCGGTGCTCTACGCGCCAGACGGAGACGCGGTGCGCGACGATCTCAGGGGCGCCCGTCCGGACTGCGCCGTGGTTCCGGACTCGAACGGCGGCTGCGACCTCTCCGCCTACCGTCTCGGGAGCAACGGCGCCCTCTTCTCCCCTCAGGGCGGCCTTCGAATCTCGGTGCGCGACCTGGCGAAGGTCGGGGGAATGCTTCTGCGCGGGGGCCGGCTCGCCGACGGCGGCCGCTTCCTCACCGAGGCCAGCCTGGCCGAGATGCAGCGCCTCCACTGGCGATCCGACGGGCGTAACGGCGAAACCGAGGGCGATTTCTACTGCGGCTACGGCCTCGCGGTTCAGATCCTCGCCCAATGCGCTCCGAAGGACGACCCCTTCGTCGATTCCAGGCCCCGCCTCGGCCACGCCGGCGACGCCTACGGCCTCCGCTCCGGACTGTGGATCGACCGCTCGACCGGCCGGGGAATCGCCTATTTCGCCACCGGCCTCGGCGACGATCCGCCGCGCGGCCGCTCGGCCTATCGGGCGATCGAGGAGTGGCTCGCGGCCAAGGGACGGTAGAATGCCAGGCATCGCTCGAAGGCGGTCGCTCCACAAGGGCGTCACCCCAGCGAAGGCTGGGGTCCATTCGGATTCAGCATGGATGCCAGCCTTCGCTGGCATGACGAACAGAGTCCTGCCGGCCGATTCTTGGCTGTGAACGAATTCAGGGTAACATCGGCGGCGGGACGTCGTCTTCAGCACTCCACCACGTTCACCGCCAGCCCGCCCAGCGACGTCTCCTTGTAGCGTTCGTTCATGTCGAGGCCGGTCTTGCGCATCGTCTCGATCACCTGGTCGAGGCTGACGAGATGGTCGCCGGTGCCGACGAGGGCGAGTCGGGAGGCTTCGATCGCCTTGATCGCGCCTACCGCGTTGCGCTCGATGCAGGGGACCTGGACGAGTCCGCCGACGGGATCGCAGGTGAGGCCGAGATTATGCTCCATCCCGATCTCGGCGGCATTCTCGATCTGCGAATTGGAGCCGCCCAGAGCCGCCGTGAGCCCCGCCGCGGCCATCGAGCAGGCGACCCCGACCTCGCCCTGGCAGCCGACCTCGGCTCCGGAGATGGAGGCATTCTCCTTGAACAGCGAGCCGACCGCGGCGGCGGTGAGGAGGAAGGTGCGCACCCCCTGGTCGTTCGAATGGGGGGTGAAGCGCTGGTAATAGCGAAGGATGGCGGGGACGATCCCGGCGGCGCCGTTGGTGGGGGCGGTGACGACCCGGCCGCCGGCGGCATTCTCCTCGTTGACCGCGAGCGCCCAGAGGTTGACCCAGTCGAGAACGGTGAGCGGATCCTGCAGGGTGCGCTCGGCCCGGTCGAGGAGGAGCTTGTGGAGGCCGGGGGCGCGCCGCTTGACGTTGAGCCCGCCGGGGAGGATCCCGGCCCGCCCGATGCCCCGGTCGATGCACCCTTCCATGGCCTCGACGATCGAGCCCAGGCGGCCGTCTATCTCCTCGTCCGACAAGGCGGCGCGCTCGTTGGCCCGGGCGATTTCGGCGATGGTGAGACCTTCGCGCCCGGCGATGGCGAGCAATTCGTCGGCGCAACGGTAATTATAGGGGACGTCCCACAGGCCCTCCGGAGGGGCATTGCCCGTTATCGCCGCCTCGTCGACGACGGCGCCGCCGCCGACCGAGTAGGAAACGGACGTCTCCAGCACGGCCCCGGCCGAGTCGAAGGCGGTGAAGCGCATTCCGTTGCTGTGGTGGGGAAGCCGTTCGCGCTGGAGGAATTTGAGGTCGCGATCCTCGTCGAACCGGATTTCGTGAGAGCCGCCGAGATAGAGAAGGCCGGCCGAGCGGATGATGTCGATCGTCGCATCGGCCTGATCGGGGTCGAGCCGGTCGGGCCGGTCACCCGACAGTCCGAGCAGGATGGCGCGGTCGCTGGCGTGGCCCTTGCCGGTCAAGGCGAGCGATCCGTAGAGCTCGACGAGGACCCGTTCGGTTCGCTCGAGCATCGCCTTTTGCGACAGCGTCTCGACAAAGCGGCACGCGGCCGTCATCGGCCCCATGGTGTGGGAGCTCGACGGGCCGACCCCGATCTTGAAGAGGTCGAAGACGCTGGTGACCAAGAAGCTACCTCCTGACGCCCCGGCAGATGGGCTCCCCGCGCGCTTCTGGCAAGCCGGGGCGCCGTTCGTCCTGCTCGAGTTCGACGGGCGCGCCCGGCTGTACCGGCATCCGGCGGAGATCGTGGAGGCCCGGCGGCCGGAGGATGTGCGACCGGCGCTGGACCGGCTGCGGGGGAGGCATTGCGCAGGCTTCATCGCCTATGAGGCAGGTCATGCACTCGAGCGCAAGCTTGCGCCCTTGGCCCTCGCGGCCGCGGCGGACGGGCCGCCTCTGCTCTGGTTCGGCTTGTTCGAAGATTATGAGGAGATCGACCCGGCCGCGCTGCTGCC
>JBAWCC010000293.1:0-16284 GCA_049590095.1 Allosphingosinicella sp.
GCGCATGGTGTAGGGAGCGGCACGGCATCGTTGCGTCGTTGCGTTGAAAAAATGATTGGCCTGCGGCCGGTGAGGGCTCGCGACGGACGCACCGGCGCGGCCCGGGGACGGCGTGGTCGCCGGCGCCTCCGAGCCGCCGCGGCGTAGCGAACGAGTCGCATGGATGGCCGGAAGTTATGGCTTGGCGAAGAGAAACTATGCGGGAACGGGCCCATCTTGCTACTTAATGGCCTCTAATCACGCAGCAATTGCGGATTTCAGGGGGATTTCACATGTTTCGTCGCAATTCGTTGAAAACGTTCCTGTTTTCCGGAGTGGCCTGTGCCGCGATGGCGATCTCGGGTCCCGTTGCCGCTCAGACCGATCCCGCCGACGATGCGGCTTCCGGTTCCGAAGTCGCTCAACCGGCGGCAGTCGAGACGGCGGAGACCGGGAATCGCGACGACATCGTCGTCACCGGCACGCGAGTCGTTCGCGACGGGTTCCAGGCGCCGACGCCGCTGCAGGTGCTGACCGAGGAGGATATCGAGAATTCCTCGCCGACCAACAACATCGCCGACTTCGTCAACCAGCTTCCGGCGCTGGCGGGATCGATCCGCCCGTCGAACTCGCGCCTCGAGCTCAGCAACGGCCAGGCCGGAATCAACGCGCTCAACCTGCGAAGCCTGGGCACGGTCCGGACTCTGGTGCTGGTCAACGGCCGGCGGTCGGTCGGGTCCACCGCGAACGGAATCGTCGACGTCAACACGATTCCCCAGTCGCTGGTCCAGCGGGTCGAGGTGGTCACCGGAGGCGCTTCGGCCGCTTACGGTTCGGACGCGGTCGCGGGCGTGACCAACTTCATCCTCAACAACCAGTATGAAGGGCTGAAGCTGGAAGCCGATATCGGAGTGACCGAGCGTGGGGACGGGTTCAACTATTCGGGTGCGATCACTGGCGGCCTGAAGTTCGCCGGCGGCCGCGGGCGGCTGATCGTGGCGGGCGAGATCGCCCATACCGACGGTATCTTCTCGATCGATCCGGGCGAGCGCGACTGGAACCACACCGGCTTCGTTCGAATCCAGAATCCGGCCTGGCCGGCCAACCCGGCGGCGCCGCGGTACCTGGTCAGGACCGGGGTCGGTCAGGCGAACTCGACGCCCGGCGGGCTCATCACCCGGTCGGAAGGCGGCACGACCAACCGCTTGTGCGGGACCTATTTCAGCCAGGGCGGAGCGATCAACCAATACCAATATGGCGGCCTGACCTTTCCGTCGCCCGTCTGCTCGCCGGCAGTGCTGAACAGCGGCCCCTCGCTGAACCAGGGCGGCGACTGGCGGGTCAACGATACCGGCCGCCGGATCGGCCTGAACCCCGAGGAAGATCGCTACGGTCTCTTCGGCCGGCTGAGCTTCGACGTCGCCGACGGGGTCACCTTGTTCGCCGAAGCTTCGTACAATCGTCAGGAAACCCTGTTCAACGCCGGACCCAATCTGATGACGGGCCTGGGAATCGCCGCGTCGAACTGCGGCAACGGCCCGACCGCCCCGACGACGTGCAACGCGTTCCTCTACAACACGCTTGGACCCGCGGCCCTGGACGGGATCACCAGCGTGCAGCTGGCGACCAGCGGCGCCGACCTGCCCGGCCGAGGATCGAACAACGAACGCAAGGTTCAGCGCTATTTGATCGGCGCCGAGGGCGATTTCCAGGCGTTCGGAAGGATCGCGCGCTGGGACGTGTACGGCCAGTACGGACGAGCGGACCTGCACGAGCAGCTGACCAACATCCAGCAGACCGTGCGCAGGAACAACGCGCTCGCCGCGGTGTTCGCTCCGGCCGGCAACCCGGGCGGTCTTCCGGTCGGGTCGATCCAGTGCCTGATCAACGTCAACGCAAGCACGGCGGACGACGATCCCGCCTGCAAGCCGCTCAACCTCTTCGGCATCGGAGTCGCCGACCCGGCGGCGATCGACTACATCCTCGGCGATCCCTATCGCGACCAGGTGCTGGAGCAGACCGTGGTGGGGGCCAATCTTTCGCTCACGCCGTTCGCGACCTGGGCCGGAGACGTCAGCGTCGCGGTCGGCGCCGAATATCGCAAGGAGGAGATCGACGGGTTCGTGCCCGCCGAGTTCCAGCCGGCGTTCAACCCGGCGACCGGAGTCTCGACGAGCGTCTGGTCGGTCGGCAACTTCCGCCCGAGCAAGGGCAGCTACAACGTCAAGGAAGCCTATCTCGAAACCGTCGTCCCGCTCGGTTTCGGACTCGAGTTCAACGGGGCGATCCGGGCGACCGATTATTCGACCTCGGGCTTCGTCACGACCTGGAAGCTCGGGGCGACCTGGCAGCCGGTCGACGACATCCTCATCCGAGCCAATCGTTCGCGCGATATCCGGGCGCCCAACCTCAACGAACTGTACCAGGCGGGCACCGCCAACACCTCGACGGTCACCAATCCCTTCTATCCCGGAACCGGGCCCGGCGCCGGCAGCTATGGCCCGAACCTCTCCTATCTGGGCACGGTCACCGGCAATCTGAACCTGCGGCCCGAGAAGGCCGATTCGTGGAATATCGGCGGCGTTCTCACGCCTCGCTTCCTTCCGGGCTTCTCGGCGTCGGTCGACTACTGGCGGGTCAAGGTGAAGGGCGCGATCGACAGCCTCAGCGCGGACGACATCGTCAATCGCTGCTTCGAGGGGCTGGCCGACTTCTGCGACGCGATCACCCCGGATCCCGCCAATCCCGGGCGAGTCCTCATCGCGCGCCAGCCGGTCAACTTCTCGAGCATCCTGATGCGCGGGCTGGACTTCGAGGCGGCGTACCGGATGCGCCTGGGAAGCGGGAATTTCTCGCTTCGCGGCCTGGCGACCCGGTACCTCGAAAACACCGTCGCCACCGGCGTTCCGGGCTTCACTCCGCTCAACTCGGTAGGGACGCTCGGGGTCGGCACGGGCACCCAGTCGATCACTCCGAAGTGGATCTACCGGGTCAGCGCCGCCTACGACACGCAGGATTACACTCTGACGGCCGTCGCGAGGGGCGTTGGTGACGGCCGCTACGACGCAACCGGGATCGAGTGCTCGACCGGCTCCTGTCCGGTCTCGACCAACCAGTTCCCGACCTATGAGGACAACAGCATCGGCGGCGCGACCTACGTCGACCTCAACGCGACGTTCAAGTTCGACGCCTTCGGCGGCAAGAACGGCGAGTTCTTCATCAATGTCACCAATGTGCTCGATTCCGATCCGATCCTGCTTCCGGAAACCGGGCTTGCCGTGAACAGCACCTATTCGGATCTGCTCGGGCGGGCATTCCGCTTTGGAGTGCGGCTCAAGCTGAAATAGGCGCCTGGGCCGGGCCGGGCTCCGGGGGCGGAGCCTGAAGGAACAGGGCCGCGGCTGTCATGGCCGCGGCCTTTGTTTTTCTCGGCGACGACCTAATTCGGACAGGCGGTGGGCTGAAGGAAGGCGAGACATGGATCATTTCCCGCTTCGCGACGGAATCGTCCATTGCGAGGACGTGCCCTTGCCGCTGATCGCGCGCGAGGTGGGGACCCCGGCCTACGTCTATTCGACCGCGAGCATGAAGCGGCAGACCCGGGCATTGAAGACGGCGCTGGCGCCGCTCGGCGATCCGCTCGTCGCCTTCGCGGTCAAGGCCAACCCCAATCCGGCGGTGCTCTCGACCCTCGCGGCCGAAGGGCTCGGCGCCGACGTCGTCTCGGGCGGAGAATATCTGCGCGCCCGTTCCGCGGGGATCGCGCCCGGCAAGATCGTCTTTTCCGGGGTCGGCAAGACCGAGGCGGAAATGGCGCTGGCGCTCGAAGGCGGGCTTCGCCAGTTCAACCTGGAATCGGTCCCGGAGGCCGAAATGCTGTCCAAGGTCGCGCTCGCTCTGGGAATTGAGGCGGACGTGGCGCTTCGGGTCAATCCCGACGTCGATGCGGGATCGCACGCCAAGATCTCGACCGGCTCCGCCCACAACAAGTTCGGAGTGGCGATCGTCGACGCGATCGCCGCCTGCGCGCGCATCGCGGACCTGCCGGGGCTCCGGCTCTCCGGGGTCGCGGTCCATATCGGAAGCCAGCTTACCAGCCTCGCCCCGCTCGAGGCGGCGTTCGAGAGACTGGGCGCCCTGATCCGGCAGCTTCGAACGGCGGGGCACGAGATCCGCACCGCCGATCTCGGCGGGGGGCTCGGGCTGGTCTACGACCCCGCCGCTCCGCCGCCGCCGACGGTCGCCGATTACGGGGCCATGGTCGCACGGGTGACGGGCGGCTGGGAGACTCGGCTGATCTTCGAGCCGGGCCGGCTGCTGGTCGGCGACTCCGGCGTGCTCCTGACGACGGTGATCCGGATCAAGCCGGGCACGGCCGTGCCCTTCGTCATCGTCGACGCGGGGATGAACGATCTGATGCGGCCCAGCCTCTACGACGCCTGGCACGCCGCCGACTCCGTGGCTCCGGACGGCGAGACCATGGTCGCGGACATCGTCGGGCCCGTCTGCGAAACCGGCGACACCTTCGCCCGGTCCCGCCGGATGGACCGGGTGGAGGCCGGCGACCTGATGATCCTTCGGACCTGCGGCGCCTATGCCGCGACCATGGGAAGCACCTACAATTCGCGGCCGCTGGCGCCGGAGGTGCTGGTCAACGGCGCCGAATGGGCGGTGGTGCGGGAGAGGCCGGCTCCGGAGGATTTGCTGCGCGGCTACGAGGCCCCGCCTTGGCTTCGTTCCCACAACCCCTGAAATGGTCGCGATAAGCCCGCCGGCAGGAACGATAATCGGCGCAGGACGCTATAGCCTTATCGCCGGTCATTTCATGGGCATCGGCGGCTGAGAGACGAAGCGCTCCCGCTCTATCTGGGACGCTGCCGTGCATGTACTCATAATCGAAGACGAAGCCGTGATCGCATTGTCCATCGAGGATATGCTGCGGAATTGCGGCTGCCTGTCCTTCGATTTCGCGTGCAGTGCCGAAGAAGCGGTGGCGGCCGCCGCAAGGCGCTGCCCCGATCTCATCACGTCCGACGTCCGGCTGGCGCCCGGCAGCGGAATCGACGCCGTCGAGGCGATCTGCGCCGACAGGCCCATTCCGGTGCTCTTCATCACCGGAAGTCCGGCCGAAGTGCGCGAGCGGCTTCCCGACAAGATAATCCTGCACAAGCCCTTCGATGCCGTCCGCCTCGCCGAGGCGGTTCGCCGGGTCGTCGGGACGAAAAGCTGAAGTGGGGGGTTCCGCCCGTGACTGGACCAGGCAGCCGACGGAGCGAAGGATCGCGGATCCGGACCTCAGCCGGTGGAAGCCGAATTCTCTCCGCCGGCGCCCCGCGAGCCCATCGCGCTTATTCCCATCGCGCCGCCGACGCCGCCTCCGCCGCCGCCCATGCCTCCTGCGCCTCCTGCGCCTCTTCCACCTTCCGACCTGCCTCTGCCGCCTGAACCGGAGGGGCGTGCGGGTCCTTGCATCGGCAGCGAAAGTCCTTCCGGAACCGGGGCGAGGTCGAGGGCCTCGCGAATGAAGTTTCGAAGCGACACGACCAGATCGTGGGTGTGGACGGGTCGTCCGGCAACCAGCTCGTTCGCCGCCCGCTCGGCGAGGATCACATGCTCCTCCGTTCCGAGCAGGATTATGTCGGAGAGCGCCGCTTCGACCGAATCGCGGATCCGCCGCTTCCGATCCGATCCGCCGACCGCTTCGGGGGACAGATCCAGAGGCACCTCCTCGCCGCCGTCCGCGGCCGCCCTCGACCGGCTTTGAAGATCGCGCAAATGGCTCGGGTCGACAGCGAGATCGCCGGTGAACGAGCCGCCGAGAATCCTGTAGGCCGAGATCAGGGTCCGAAGCCGCTCGTTGATCTGACGGTTCATCCGCTCGCGACGCCGCTGGATCGTCATCATCATCAATACCCGGACGCCCACGCCGATGAGCGTCATCAGCGCAAGCGCGACCAGGGTGAACAAGATGCCCGCCCACGAGCTGGTGTCGAAGTTTCGCATGCGAGAACAACCTCCGGGCGCCGGAAAAGTAGCACAGGGCCGCTCGCCGGCGCGCCTGGTCCAGTGCTCCCGTTTACGAAACGCAACGCATCGTCGGCTGCAATGGCGACGGGAATGACCCTTGAATGCCACGGCCGGCGATCTATCTAGCGTGCTAGATAATAGCGAGCTAGATAATGTCGGCAGATCGAAACAGCGTCGCGACACAGCTGTCCTTCGCGCTTTACGCGGCGGCAAACCGCATGGGGCGGTTGCACAAGCCGTTTTTAGAGCCGCTCGGGCTGACGTTCCCACAGTATCTGGGGATGCTTGTGCTGCTGGACGGGGCGCCGCTCTCCGTGGGCTCCCTGGGCGGTCGCCTCTCAATGGACACCGGAACGATCACGCCGCTCGTGAAGCGGATGGAAGCCGCCGGATTCGTCACGCGCACGCGCGATCCCAAGGATGAACGTCGGGTGCTGGTGGACCTCACGTCGCGGGGACGCGGGTTGGAGTCGGAGGTCCGGAGCATCACCCAGAAAATCAAGTCAGCCTGCCGGCTTTCCGACGAGGGCGTGGATGATTTGCGACGCGCTCTCGAAACGCTGGCTCATCCGGCAAGCGAATGAACCTCCAGGAGACAGGGATTACAGTCATGAAGATCGGCATTCTCGGCGTTGGTCATATCGGCAAGACACTGGCGCAAAGGCTGGCCCAAGCCGGCCACGACGTAAAAGTGGCCAATTCACGCGGCCCCGACACCATCGCCCGGGACGTGCTCGCCTTCGGCGCGCGGGCGGTCACTACCGGGGAGGCGCTGGCCGACGTCGACACGGTCATTCTCTCCATACCACTCGGCCGAGTGCCGGACGTCGCGCCTCTGATCGCCAATCTCCCCGAAGAGACCGTGGTGATCGATACGTCGAACTATTATCCTTTCCGCGACGACAGGATCGAAGCCATCGAGGCCGGCAAGGTGGAAAGCCTCTGGGTCGCCGAGCAACTCGGCCGCCCGATCGCCAAGGCATGGAACGCGATCGGGTCCGCCTCTCTCGCCGACAAGGCTGCTCCTGCCGGGACAGCCGGCCGCATCGCCATTCCAGTCGCGGCGGATCGAGAGAGGGATCGTGAGGTGGCGCTCACGCTCGTCAACGATAGCGGCTTCGACGGATATGATGCGGGACCGCTCGCCGACTCGTGGCACCAGCAACCCGGGGCTCCAGCTTACTGCACCGATCTCACTCGAGAAGAGATGGGCCCCGCACTCGCAGCCGCCCAAAAGGAGCGTCTGCCCAGGCGCCGTGATCTTGGTGTGGCGGTGATGCAGGAACGCCTCGGCGACGGCACTACCAATCCCGACGCCGACTGGGGAGTCAGACTGGTCCGCGCCATCAACATGTAGGCCGCGGCGGCATGCGTCGCCTGGCCTGAGAGAAGGTTGCGCGAAATGGCAACTGGCGCGCCCGGCAGGATTCGAACCTGCGGCCCCAAGCTTAGAAGGCTCGTGCTCTATCCAACTGAGCTACGGGCGCGCGACCTTGGCCGTGTAGCGCGCTTTCGCGGGGAACGGAACGGCGCTAGCCTGACGGCCATGGACGGGGGCGAGGTCAAGGCGGTCGAGGGGGCGGCGCTGAGGGGCGCCCATTTCCGTTATTTCGATCTCGTCATGGCGGCGTTCGTCGTCATCCTTCTCCTGTCGAACGTGCTCGGAGCCGGCAAGAGGGCGGAGATCGACCTGCCGCTGATCGGGCTGTGGCCGTTCGGGGCGGGGATCCTGTTCTTCCCGCTGTCCTACGTGATCGGCGACATCCTGACCGAGGTCTACGGCTATGCGCGGGCTCGGCGGTGCATCTGGGCCGGATTCGTCGCGACCCTGTTCATGGCGGCGATGAGCTGGGTGGTGGTGGCGCTCCCGCCGGCCTCGGACTGGCCGGGGCAGGCCGCCTACGAATCGGTGTTCGGCCAGGTGCCTCGGATCGTGCTGGCCTCGGTGATCGCTTTCTGGGCCGGCGAGTTCGCCAACAGCTACGTTCTGGCCCGGATGAAGATCCTGACCCGGGGCCGGCATTTGTGGTCCCGGACGATCGGATCGACGATCGTGGGGCAGGGGATAGACAGTGCGATCTTCTACCCGCTCGCTTTCTACGGAGCGCCGGGCTGGCCGGTCGAGGCCATGCTCGCGGTGATGGTGAGCCAGTTCGCGCTCAAGGTTTCCTGGGAAGTGCTTTTGACGCCCGTCACCTATGCCGTCGTCGGCTTCCTCAAGCGGCGCGAGGGCGTCGACGTCTACGATGACGGAACCGATTTCACCCCCTTCCGGGCGCGGGTGTGAACCGGCGAGCGGCTTTTCGCTTCCTCCCACGGACATAATTGAGACACTTCTCCAGGGTCCGCGACATCGCGCGGCAAACCGCCCGGCGCAAAAGCCCTCCACCGCCCGGCCAGTTCCGCCGGCGGTTCGTGGAGTAAGCGATCTTGAACCCTGTCCGCACAAGGGTCTCCCGACCCCTAAGGGCGCGCGAGCGCTTCTCCTGACCCCTCAGGTCACATCCACCGACCTCGCCTCCCCGGCGGGGCCGACCCCAATCGCCCCTTCGCGGGCCTGTAACGGAGTAAGAAAATGGCAACCCTCTTCGGCACCCACAAAGCCGACAAGATCAACGGCACCCAGCAGAACGACAGCATCTTCGGCGAGAACGGCAACGACGCCATCGCAGGCGGCGCCGGCGACGATTATATCGATGGCGGCAACGGCAGCGACATGATCTCCGGCGGCGCCGGCAACGACGTGGTCGACGGCGGCAACGGCCAGGACACTCTCATCTACACCGGAAGGCGCTCCGACTACCGGGTCATGGAAGGCCAGAACGGCGCCGTCGTCGTCCGCGACCTGCGCGCCGCCGGCACCGACGGCGAGGACCGGCTGTTCAGCATCGAGCGAGTCCAGTTTTCCGACGGCACCTTCAAGCTCGTCGACCTCCTCCAGGCCAACGTCGCTCCGGTCGCCCGGAACGATTCGCTGACCCTCGCCGAGACCGCCGGCAAGACCGAGATCGGCTCGATCCTGCTCGCCAACGACAGCGACGCCGACGGCGACCCGCTGGTCGTCAGCGCGGTCCAGGCCGTCTCCGCTTCGGGCGCGGCCGTCAGCATCGGCCCGGACGGCAAGGTCAGCTACGATTCCGGCTCGATCTTCGCCGACCTCGAAGACGGCGAGACCGCTACCGACAGCTTCACCTACACGATCGCCGACGGCCACGGCCACGTCTCCACCGCCACGGCGACGGTGACGATCACCGGAGTTTCCTCTCAGAACAGCGCGCCCGTGGCGGTCAACGACCTGCTGGCGCTCGCCGAGGATGCGGGCAAGTCCGACCTCACCGCGCTCATCCTCGCCAACGATATCGACGCCGACGGCGATGCGCTGACGGTGACCTCGGTCCAGGCGGTCAGCGCCAGGGGCGCGGCCGTCACCGTCGATGCGGCGGGCAAGGTCCATTACGACGCCGGCGCGATCTTCTCCTATCTCGATACCGGCCAGACCGCCACGGACACCTTTACCTACACGGTGACCGACGCCCACGGCGCCACGTCGACCGCCACCGCGACTCTCAAGATCGGCGGCACCACCCAGGCGCCCGACTTCTACTTCTACGTCCCCGAGGACGGCGAAAAGACGGGGATGAGTGCGATCCTCGAACCCTATTTCGGCTTTGATATCGTGAGCGTCGAAGAGCCGAGCATGGGCGGGACGGTCAAGTTCGACGACTTTTCGGGAATCCTCTCGTTCGCAGCCGACCACGACAGCTTCGACCGCCTTCTCCCCGACCAGAAGATGGAGAGCTACTTCACGATCGTCGGCGCCGACGGCGAGAAGAAGCTGATCGGGATGGTCATCAACGGCCTGAACGACGAGATCGTCGCGGTCGACGACGGGATCGCGGTCGGCGAGGGCGCGACGACGGGCAATTTGTGGACGAGTCTGATCTCGAACGACCTCGACGTCGAGAGCGGAGTCGCCAGCCGCCGGATCGTCTCGCTCGACACCACCGGCACCGAAGGCACGCTCGTCATGGACACGTTCAAGCAGACCCTGACCTACTCAGCCGCCGATATCGACCTCGCTCCGGGCGAAACCCGTACCGACACGTTCAGCTACACCGTCACCGACGGCTGGGGCTCGTCCGACACGGCGACCGTCACCGTCACGATCACCGGCGCTCCGGACGGCGGAGCTTCGACGTCGATGTCAGGCGGCGAGTCGATCCTGTCGGCCTTCCTCCCGGCGGGTGCCGGCGGCTCGCACCTCGACGAGTCCGAGTTCGCAAGCTTCCCCTCGATGCAGGCGATGCAGGAGATACTGGTGTCGGATTCGGTCATCGCCTGACCGCCCGGCACCCCGACGAAAAGCGAAGGCCGTTCCCGAAAGGGGGCGGCCTTTTGCTTTTGATTCCTCCCCTGCGTTCGCAGGGGAGGGGGACCATGCGAAGCATGGTGGAGGGGCCTTGCTGACTCCCAGGAACCCCTCCACCGCGCTTCGCGCGGTCCCCCTCCCCGAGAAAGCTCGGGGAGGAATCAAGGCACGCGGACCCTAGCCCACCGCCTCCAGCAGCCCCTCGAACAGGCGCCTTCCGTCGGTTCGGCCGTGGGCGGGCTCCACCATCCGCTCGGGGTGCGGCATCATTCCGAGCACGTTGCCGGCCTCGCTGACGATTCCGGCGATGTCGCGGGCCGAGCCGTTGCAATGGGCGGAATAGCGGAAGGCGATCCGGCCCTCGCCCTCGAGCCGGTCGAGCGTGTCGGGATCGGCCTGGTAATTGCCGTCGTGATGGGCGACCGGGATGAGGATGTCCTCGCCCGATTCGTAGCGGCTGGTGAAGGCGGTCTGGCTGTTCTCCACCTTGAGCGCCACGTCGCGGCAGACGAAATGGAGATCCGAATTGCGCATCAGGGCGCCGGGAAGGAGTCCGGCCTCGGTCAGGATCTGGAAGCCGTTGCACACCCCGAGCACGGCCACTCCGCGCCCGGCCGCCTCGGTCACCGCCCGCATCACCGGAGAGCGTGCGGCCATCGCCCCGGAGCGAAGATAGTCGCCGTAGGAGAAGCCGCCGGGGATGGCGATGAGGTCGAGGCCGTCGGGCAGTGCGGTCTCGCGGTGCCAGACCATCGCCGGCCTGCCGCCGGTCACCTGCTCGAGCGCGACCGCCATGTCGCGGTCGCAATTGGAGCCCGGGAAGACGATGACCGCGCTCTTCACGCCGATTTCTCCTCCGCCGCCTCGCGCTCGATCCTGAAATTCTCGATGACCGTGTTGGCGAGAAGCTTTCGGCACATCGCCTCCACTTCCTCGTCGCCGACGCTCTCGGCGAGGTCGAGCTCGATCATCTTGCCGGCCCTTACGTCGTTGACCCCGGCGAAGCCGAGCCCTTCGAGCGCGTGATGGATGGCCTTGCCCTGCGGATCGAGCACGCCGTTCTTCAAGGTGACGTAGACTCGGGTCTTCATAAATCTTCCAGTGCGTGAAAGCTGGCCGCCCTATGCCGCCAAAGCGGCCGCGGGCACAAGGGTAGCCGTCATCCCGGCGAGCCGCTTGTGACCGCCCCTCCAACGCCCTATCTTCTCGCCATGGCCGAACCCTCCGAAATCGCCCTCACCCCCGCCGCTGCGGCGCGAGTCGCCGCGATCGCCGGGCGCCAGGGCAAGCCCGCCATCCTTCGCCTCAGCGTCGAGGGCGGCGGCTGTGCCGGCTTCAGCTACCGCTTCGGACTCGCCGACGAGGTCGAGTCGGACGATCTGATCGCGGGCGAGGGCGGAGTCACCCTGGTCGTCGACCCGATGACCCACGATCTGGTGAAGGGCGGGGCTGTCGATTACGTCGAGTCGCTCGGCGGCGCCGCCTTCCAGGTGCGCAATCCGAACGCCGCTTCGGGCTGCGGCTGCGGATCGAGCTTTTCGGTCTGACGTCGTCCCGGCGAAGGCCGGGACCCCGGCGGGTGAAGAACGCCGCCGCCTTTCACCCTCCGGGATGCCAGCCTTCGCTGGCATGACGGGATCGCCGCCGCTAAGCCGCCTCCTCATGAAGATCGTTACCTACAACCTCAACGGAATCCGCGCCCGGCTGCCGCGCCTTATTGAATATCTCGAGGAGGAGAAGCCCGACGCGCTCTGCCTCCAGGAAATCAAGTGCGCCGACGAGGCTTTTCCGATCGAGGACGTCCGGGCGGCGGGCTATGACGGGGTCTGGCACGGGCAGAAGGGCTTCAACGGGGTCGCAATCCTGACTCCGGTCGAGTCGGGCCCGCCCGAGCTTCGGCGGATGGGGCTTCCGGGCGACCCCGACGATTCGCACAGCCGTTATATCGAGGCCGAGGTCGGCGGGCTGGTGATCGGCTCGATCTACCTGCCCAACGGCAACCCGGTCGGGACCGAGAAATTCGCCTACAAGCTTGCCTGGATGGAGCGGCTTCGCGAACATTCGCAGGCGCTTCTCGCGGAGGAGAAGCCGGTGGTCCTGGCCGGCGACTGGAACGTCATCCCGACCGACAGCCACGACGACGTCTTCTCGGTCCGGGCGATGGCCCACGACGCGCTCATGCAGCCCGAAAGCCGCGCCGCCTTCCGCCGGATCCTGCACGGCGGCTGGACCGATGCGATCCGGGCCCGCCATCCGGACGGCGCGGTCTACACTTTCTGGGATTATACGGCGGGCGCCTGGCAGCGCGACGCCGGTTTCCGGATCGACCATCTTCTGCTCAGCCCCCAGGCCGCCGACCGGCTGCTCGACGCCGGTGTCGACAAGAGCCATCGCGGCCGCGAAAAGGCTTCGGACCACGCGCCCACCTGGGTGCGGCTCGAAGATTAGCTCCCCGGCGACGGCCGGGGCCCAGCGGCTGAGTCGGGATCGGGTCCCGGCCTTCGCCGGGAAACGATGAGAGTAGGAGCGCCGATGCAGCCCTGGACCCGCCGCCAATTCCTCGGTTCCGCAGCCGCCGTCGCGGCGTTGCCGCTTCTTTCGGGATGCGCGACCCGGAAGACGGCCGCGAGCGGCGGCTCCCTCGAGCCCCTGCTCGCACAGATGGCCGAGCAGATCCTCGCCGAATATCCGGAGAATGCGACGACGCTCGGCCTCGACAAGGGTGCTCGCGCCGCCCTGAAGTCGCGGCTCACCGACCGTTCGCTGCACGGGCGGGCCCGGCAGGCGGGCGCGGCCGCGGATCGGCTGCGGCGGCTTCAGGCGGTCGACCGCTCGGGGCTCGCCCCCTCGGACCGGATCCACCTCGGGGTGGCCCAAACCGCGCACCGGCTCGCCGTCGAGGGCTTCCGCTTTCCCTATGGCGACGTCGTCACCCTCAACCAGAATTATTCCTATCGAAACGCGCCTTATGTGGTGGCCCAGAATACCGGCGCCTTCGTCGAGGTGCCCGACTTCCTCGACAGCAGCCATACGATCGCCAATTCCGCCGATGCCGAAGCCTGTCTGGCCCGGCTCGAAGCCTATGCCGGAGCCCTCGACGGCGAGACGGAGCGGCTCGCGCACGACCGCGGCATCGGCGTGGTCGCGCCCGACTTCCTGCTCGACAAGACCCTGAAGCAGATGAAGAGCGCCCGGGCCCAGCCCCTCGGCGAATGGGGCGTGGTGACCTCTCTGGAGCGGCGGACGAAAGGGATTGCGGGCGACTGGCGGAGCCGGGCGCTCGAGCTGGTGCGGGACAGGATCGCCCCGGCGATGGACCGGCAGATGGCCGAGCTCGCCCGCCACCGCGCCCGCGCCGACAGCCGCGCCGGTGTCTGGAAGCTTCCCGACGGCGAGGATTATTACGCCTGGGCGCTTCGGGCGGCGACGACGAGCAGCCTGACTCCGTCCGAGGTCCACCGGATGGGGCTCGATCAGCTCGCCGAGCTCCAGGGCCGGATGGAGCCGCTGCTTCGAGCGCAGGGCCTGACCCGGGGCACGGTGGGCGAGCGGATGACCGCTTTGGGCAAGGATCCGAAGCAGCTCTTCCCGAATACCGACGCCGGGCGTGCGCAGATCCTCGAATATGTGAACGAGCGAACCGCCGACATCCGCACCCGGCTTCCGAGCGCCTTCGCGACCCTGGTTCCGGGCAATCTGATCATCAAGCGGGTGCCGGTGGAGATCGAGGCCGGGGCGCCCGGCGGCTATGCGGCGGCGGGGACGATCGACGGCTCGGTGCCGGGCAATTATTACATCAACCTCCGCGACACCGCGATGTGGCCGCGCTTCAGCCTGCCGACGCTCACCTATCACGAGGGCCTTCCCGGCCATATCTGGCAGGGCGAATATACCTACAAGCTGCCGCTTCTCCGCTCCCTGCTCGCCTTCAACGCTTATTCGGAAGGCTGGGCGCTCTACGCCGAGCAGCTCGCCGACGAGCTCGGAGCCTATGAAGGCGATCCGCTCGGCGAGCTCGGCTACCTCCAGTCTTTGTCCTTCCGGGCCTGCCGCCTCGTCGTCGATTCCGGCCTCCACGCCCAGCGCTGGACCCGCTCCAGGGCGATCGAATGGTTCGCGACGACCAACGGCTCCACCGTCGAGGAAGTGCAGGGCGAGGTCGACCGCTATTGCGCCTGGCCGGGCCAGGCCTGCGGCTACAAGGTCGGCCACAGCGAGGTGAACCGGCTGAGGGAGAAAGCGAAGGCGGCGCTGGGCGGCCGCTTCGATTTGCGGACGTTCGACGACGCGCTGGTGCTCGGCGGCAACGTGCCCCTGACACTGCTGGAGACGGTGATCGACCGCTACATCGCGCAGGCGCGGGCCTGAAATTCCCGCGCCGGCGCGAGTCCGCTTTCAGCGATTCCGGTACCTTGGTCGATGCCTGGCACCAATTAACGATTGGGGTGCATCCGGCGCGAGCCCTCGGCGGCCGCAGGCCAATCTGGTTTCAACGCAAAGACGCAAAGACGCAATGAATCCGTGCCGCTCCCCAGGCCATGCGAATTGCCATATTCCGGCGACACCGGAAGTGCGCCGCCCGAAACCCGAGGATGAGCGCGGCTTCATTGAAGCGCCGAGCATCTTTGCGTCTTTGCGTCTTTGCGTTGAAACCTGAAGGCCGCGGCGCCTGCGGCTTCGCGAGGGGAGACGACCCCGTCCAACGGGCCATTCACAAATGTTCTTGACCTGTTCTCATTACCTCATTATATGAGACCCTGCCCGAGTCGGCCCGATCAACCGGCGAGGGCGGGAATGGGCCAAGGGGTTCGCCCTGAGGCCAACGGCCGGCGCGAAGTCATCCGGGATCGTATGAGCTCGCGTCAACCGAAGAGTCCGTGACTGCGATTGTCCTTCCGCAAGGGGCCGGACGAGGCGGTTCGGGCGTGAAGATCCGGGCCGGGACAGAGTGTCCGGACGGATCGAAACGCCCAAGCCGGCTCATAAGGACCGGAGCGGCGGCCTTTCTCCTTCGAAAGCGGGCGGAAGGTCGGGCCACACAGCCTCGAAAGCGAAGGCGACAAGGACCCGGCGGCTCTTCACTTAAGACTGGACGCTTTCGAGTAACGAACGAAAGCACCTACAAAGTCGTCCAGCCCCGGGTGCCCGTGGCAAGGACGCGCCGGCCGTCTCTTCCCTTATCCGGCAACGGAGGCCTCCGCGCGCCCTCTTGCCTCCCCATCGCAGATGGGGAGGGGGACCATGCGAAGCATGGTGGAGGGGTGACTGGCGCCGGCTTCCGCCGTCACGCGCCCGATCCTCCCGCCTCCGCGCCTTCTACCCCTCCACCACCTTCGGTGGTCCCCCTCCCCACCGCTTCGCGGCAGGGAGGCAGGAGTGGGCCGTCCATCGATTCATTCCGATCCGGACAGCGCTGCCCGGCTAGGGCCGCTCGGAACCTTCCTCGAGCAGCGCCGCCGCCCGCTCGCTCTCCCAATCCTCCATCCCGACCACCCGCCAGACCTCGCGTCCCCGCGCGTCGTAGAGGATGGTCGTCGGCAGCGTATCGGCCTTGAGCCCGGTCATCAGCGCCATTTGCGGGTCGAGCCAGGTTTCGAGGTTGCGATAGCCCTGCTTCTTGAAGAACGCCTCGATCTTGTCGCGGCCGTCCAGGTCCTGGCTGATCGTCAGGACGTTGAGCCGGTCCGCCTCGCGGGCCGCCAGCCTGTCGAGCGTCGGCATCTCGGCGATGCAGGGCGCGCACCAGGTCGCCCAGAGGTTGACCAGCACCGGCTTGCCCCGGAAGTCGGCGAGGCTGGCCGGCGCTCCGTCCGGATCCTCGAACGGCGTCGCCGGCGCCGACTCGCCGGCGTGGGACCGGTCGAGCTTCCCGGCCGGCGACGCCTGCGCAGGTCCGCTCGACGCAGGCT
>JBAWCC010000294.1:0-13522 GCA_049590095.1 Allosphingosinicella sp.
GGCTGGAGCCACGACGGCTCGCGCGAGACCAGCGACATGATAAGGGCGCGGTGGCGGGCGGAGGGCGGGTCCTAACCCTCCGCTCCGTCATTGCGAGCGTAGCGAAGCAATCCAGCGCGGCGCCTTCGCCCACTGGATTGCTTCGTCGCTACGCTCCTCGCAATGACGGTGGAATCTGCGACGGCGATCGTCAGGCGTGGCCGAGGATCGCCTTGGTCTCGAGGAATTCCTCGAAGGCGCGGTCGCCCCATTCCCGGCCATTGCCCGACTGCTTATAGCCTCCGAACGGAGCCATGAAGTCGGTCTCGGCGCCGTTGATGTTGACCTGGCCCGTCCGGAGTCGGGCCGCGACCTTCCGGGCATGGTCCATGTCGGGGGAATGGACGTAGGCGGCGAGGCCGTAGGGGGTGTCGTTGGCGATCTCGACCGCCTGCGCCTCGTCCTCATAGCCGATGATCGACATGACCGGCCCGAATATCTCCTGCCGGGCGATATCCATATCGTTGTCGACGTCGGCGAAGACGGTCGGGCGGACGTAATAGCCGCGATCGAGGCCTTCGGGCCTGCCGGGGCCGCCGACGACGAGGGTCGCCCCTTCCGAGACCCCGCGCTCGATCAGGTCCTGGATCTTCGTCCACTGGACGTCCGAGACGACCGGACCGATATGGGAATCGCCCTTCGGGTCGCCGACCTTCGTTTTCTCGGCGACGGCGCGGGCGGCCTCCTTGGCTTCCTCCATCCGCGCCTTGGGGACGAGCAGGCGGGTCGGAGCGTTGCAGGACTGGCCGGAGTTGGTCAGCATGTGGCGCATCGCCGCGGTCACCGCCTTGCCGACGTCGGCATCCTCGAGGACGATGAAGGGCGATTTGCCGCCCAGCTCCTGATGGACCCTCTTGACCGTGTCGGCCGCCGCCTTGGCGACGGCGATCCCGGCCCGGGTCGAGCCGGTGAAGGAGATCATGTCGACATCCGGGTGGGCGGCGATCGCGGCGCCGACTCCCGGGCCGTCGCCGTTGACGAGGTTGAAGACTCCCGCCGGAACGCCCGCGGCATCGAGCACCTGGGCGAAGAGATAGGCCGAGAAAGGGGCGACCTCGGACGGCTTCAGGACCATGGTGCAGCCTGTCGCAAGCGCCGGGAAGACCTTGGTCGCGATCTGGTTGATCGGCCAGTTCCACGGCGTGATGAAGCCGCAGACCCCGATCGGCTCCTTCCTGATCAGGGTGGTGCCGCGCTGCTCTTCGAAGGGATAGTCCTTGAGGACCCCGATCGCGGCCTGGAGGTGGCCGATCCCGACTCCCGCCTGGGCGCGCTGGGCGAGCGCCGAGGGCGCTCCCATCTCCTCGGTGATCGCGTCGGCGATCTCGGAATAGCGTTTCTGATATTCGGCCGCGATCGCCTGGAGCAGCTCCAGCCGCTCCTCGCGCGAGGTCTCCGAATAAGCCGGAAAGGCCGCCTTGGCCGCCGCCACCGCCTTGTCGACGTCCTCCGGCCCGCCGAGGCTGATCCGGCCGGCGACGCTTTCGTCGGCCGGGTTGACGACGTCGAGGGTCCGGCGCTCGACGGGCTTCACCCATGAGCCGCCGATGTAGAAATCGAGATAGTCGCGCATGGTGGTTCCTTTGAGGCGATTCGGAGTGGCTATGCCTCATCCTCCCCGCGCGCGAAAGCGCGTGGGGAGGGGGACCATGCGAAGCATGGTGGAGGGGTAGCTGGAACAGGCCTGCGCCAGCTACCCCTCCACCCCGCTGCGCGGGGTCCCCCTCCCCATCTTCGATGGGGAGGATTTAGAACTTCACTCCCGCCGCGATTCCGAAGCGCCTCGGCTCGAGGGTGAAGACGTTGGTGAACAGGCCCGAGGACTGGTCGGTGACATATTGGCCGGTGATGGCGTCGCTCTTGGTCAGGTTCTGGACGAAGGCGCGGGCGAACCAGCGCTCGTCCTTGCCGTTCAGCTGGATCTGGGCGTTGACCACCGAATAGCCGTCGATCCGGTCGATCTGGGTGTTGAAACTGCGGGCCCAGAACTTGCCCGTGTAGGTGTAATCGACCCGGGGAACGACGGTCATTCCGTTGCCGAAGCGGATCGTATGCTGGAGCCCGGCCGAGAATTTCCAGTTCGGCGCCTGGGGAAGCTCGTTGCCGCTGAGGTCGACCTCCACTCCGGTCGCGACGGTGAAGGGCAGCGGACCCGTCGGAGTCGCGAACAGGCCCCTCAGGGGCGCCGACGGATTGGCGATGGTGGCGGCGAGAGCGTCGCAGACCGAGAAGGCGCCGGTCGTGCTGGTGCCCGGCACCGGTACCGGTCCGCCGAGCCCGAGCGCGCCGTTGAAGGCGGTGACGAGCGTGTTGGCGCCGAGCGCGTTGCCGGGGGTGTTGGGGATGAGGGCGCAATTGGACGCGTTGGTGACGTCCTTGATGATCACCGTGTCCGAACGGCCGCCCGAGACGTCGCGCGGATCGACGAGCTGGAGGTCCTTGATCTTGGTGTGAAGGTAGCTGCCCGAAATGTTGATCAAAGTGTCGGGGTGCGGCCGGAACACCGATTCCACCTCGGCGCCGTAGATCTCGGCGTCCGTATTGTCGTTGACCGAGGTCCGGGCGACGATCCGGCTGAGCTGCAGGCCTTTGTAATCGTAATAGAAGGCGCTGAGGTTGAGGCGCACGGTGCCGCCCATGAAGCTGTTCTTCGAGCCGATCTCGAAGGCGTTGATGATCTCGGGCTCGAAGGTGGCGGGCACGTTGAAGACCGGATTGATGGGCGGGTTGAGGCCGCCCGATTTGTAGCCGCGCGACCAGGAGGCGTAGACGAGATTGTCGGGCGTCAGATTGTAATCGACGACGAAGCGGCCGGTGAACTCGTCGAAGGAAGCCCGGCCGATATTGTAGGGCTGGTTGCCGGCGACGGTCGGATCGGCGTCGAACAGGCCGAGGAAGGGCGACTGGTTGGCGTCGGTGGTTCCGTAGGGGACCGCCCAGCTGAGCAGGGGCACCCGGGCGACCTGGCGCTTCTTGTCGTTCGAATAGCGGATTCCGCCGGTGATCCGGAGCCTGTCGGAGACGTCGAAATAGGCCTCGCCGAACAGGCCCCAGCTCTTCAGCGAGAAGAAATTGACCTCGCTGTTGTAGAAAGGCGGGGCCAGGAACACATTCGGGAAATTGAGATTGCCCCCGGCCCGCTGGCCGAGCGCCTGGCCGGCGCCGAGGATGCCCGCGGCATAATCGAGGCCGAACGAGGCGACGTAATAATTGGAATCGGTGAACCGGTTGTCGAGATAGATTCCGCCGAGAAGGAAGTTGAACGGGCCCTCGAAGTCGCTGTCGATATGCGCCTCGATCGAATATTGGCGGGAGTGGCTCTGCGAGCGGTCGTAGTCGGTGCTTCCCGGGGTGCAGCGGTTGGTGAAGCCGCCGAAATTGCCGGTATAGGCTTTGTTGGTCTCGGACGTGCAGACGGTGCCGCCGGGACCGATCAGGGCGTCTCTCGCCGGAGTGTAGGGATTGACTCCACCCGGAAACAGGACGCCCGGCGCCCCGGCCGTCGCGATGAAGGTCGCCAGGCCCACGTTCCCGGCCAGCGACTGGCCGGCGACGAGATTGTAGTCGGTGCGGCTGTCGACCTCCTGCTTGGTATAGCCGCCGGTGACGGTGAGGTCCAATGTCTCGCCAATCTCCTGCTCGACCCGAGCCATCAGGTGCATTTCTTCGGCGAAATAGGTCGGATTGAAATCGGTCCGGACGGTTCGAAGATCCCCCGGATTGATGACTCCGCCGAAGAAATTGTCGGGGCCGTAGAGGCTGCCGAGGCCGAAATTGGTCAGAACGGGGCTGTTGATTCGGAAGAATTCGCGCGACGTGAGGATCGCCGCGAGGGTGGCGTTGCCGTTCACGGTTTCGAAGCCGAGCTGGTCGGGCCGGCAGCCGAGGATTCCGGTATTGTCGCGGGCGCACAGCTGCTTCTGGATCCTCGAGCGATCGTCCTTCTCGTGGAAATAATAGCCTATGAGGTCGACCGTCGTACCCGCCATCGGCTCGATCCGGATCGAGCCGCGCAGCGCATAGAGGTCGCGGCCGTCGATCCGGCTGTTGTCGAAGGTGTTTTTCGTGAAGCCGTCGCGGTTGAGATAATAGCCGGCGAGCCGAATCCCGATCATGTCGCCGACCGGCACGTTGACCATTCCGGTCACCTTCATCGAATCGTAGCTTCCATATTCGGCGCTGAGGCTGGCCTGCAACTCGTTGAGGTTGGGGCGGGCGGTGATGAAGTTGACCACGCCCGACGTCGCGTTGCGGCCGTAAAGCGTGCCCTGTGGCCCGCGCAGCACCTCGACCCGCTCGAGGTCGAAATATTCGGTCTCGAACAGGCGAGTCGAGGTGAGCGGCATGTCGTTGACGTGAATTCCGGTCGCGCTGTCGCAGGAGAAGCCGGTGCACAAATCGCCGATGCCCCGGATGGTGAAGCTCGACGAGGTGAAGTTGGTCTTGGTGAAGGTGACGTTGGGGAGGCTCTGCTGGAGATCGCTCGCATTCTCGATCTGCTGGCGCTCGAGCGCCTCGCCTGAGAATGCGGAAACCGCGATCGGGACGTTCTGGAGGGATTCCGCGCGGCGCTGGGCAGTGACGATGATGTCGGCGTCGTCGGCGCTCTGAGTGGTGCCGCTCTCGGCCTGGCCGGCCTCATCGGCGCCGGCGCCGGTCTCGATGTCGCCGGTCTGCTCGCCCTCGTCGGGAACGGGCACGGTCTGAGCCAGGCCGGGGGTCGCGAAAGCGAGCGCGACGACAGACGCGCCCAACGCGAGAATCACGGTTTTCTTCATTGCGATGTTCCTCCCCCAGGCCCGTTCGGGCCATGATCCCCAGTGCCGGTTTCGTTCGGCAACTTTATGCTTCTTGTGACACAATCCGCTTGCGCCTTATTGGTGTCAAGCGCAGGCATCGAAGCGGGAGGTCCGGGGGGGAGCTATGTTGCAAGGCGGGAGCGCTCCATCGGACTCGGCGGACCATGAAGTCGCGCATTTCGACGTCCTGATCGTCGGCGCCGGCCTGTCCGGAGTCGGCGCCGCCTATCACCTCCAAGAGGGCTGCCCCGGCCGCTCGCACGTCATCCTCGAAGGGCGAGAGGCGATCGGCGGGACCTGGGACCTGTTTCGCTATCCAGGCATCCGCTCGGACAGCGACATGTACACCCTGGGCTACAGCTTTCGCCCCTGGGAGGAAGCCAAGGCGATCGCCGACGGCCCCTCGATCCTTCGCTACGTCAACGACACCGCCGACCGCTACGAAATCCGCCAGCACATCCGGTTCCGCCACCAGGTGAAGAAAGCCGCCTGGTCGTCCGCCGACGCGCTCTGGATGGTCGAGGCGGAGCGGACCGACAGCGGCGAGCGGGTCCGCTTCAGCTGCAACTGGCTCCACATGTGCACCGGCTATTACAATTATAGCGAGGTCTACGACCCCGAGTTCGCCGGCAGGGAAAGCTTCGCCGGCAAAGTCGTCCACCCTCAATTCTGGCCGGAAGCTATGGATTATGCCGGAAAGAAGGTGGTCGTGATCGGAAGCGGGGCCACCGCGGTGACGATCGTCCCGGAAATGGCGAAGACGGCAGCGCAGGTCGTCATGCTCCAGCGCTCGCCGACCTATATGGTCTCGCGCCCCTCCGAGGACAGGATCGCCAACGCGCTCCGCAGGACCCTGCCCTCCAAGCTCGCCTACGGGATCACCCGTTGGAAGAACGTCCTCCTCCAGATGGTCTTCTTCAAGCTCGCCCGAAAGCGTCCCGCCAAGGTCAAGGAGAAGCTGCTCGAGGAAGTGAAGAAGCTTCTTCCCCAAGGGTATGACGTGGGCACCCATTTCACGCCGCGCTACAATCCGTGGGACCAGAGGCTGTGCCTGGTGCCGGACGCCGACATGTTCGAAGCGATCTCCAACGGCAGCGCCTCGATCGTCACCGGCGAGATCGACCGCTTCACCGAAGGCGGCATCCGGCTGAAGAACGGCGACGCGCTGGAGGCCGACATCGTCGTCACCGCCACCGGCCTCAAGTTGCAGCTGGCGAGCGACATCGCCTTCACCGTCGACGGCGAGGCTCGCGATCTGTCGAAGACGTTGAGCTATCGCGGGATGATGTTCAGCGACATGCCCAACCTCTCCTACTCGTTCGGCTACACCAACGCTTCCTGGACCCTGAAGGCGGACCTGACCGGCGGCTATCTCACCCGGCTTCTCAAGCATCTCGACAAGACCGGGACCGAGATCGCCCTCCCCGCCCGCGAGCCGGGAATCGAGGAAGTGCCCTTCCTCGACTTCACCTCGGGCTATGTGCAGCGCGCCCGCGACGTTTTGCCCAAGCAGGGCTCGAAGAAGCCCTGGAAGCTCTACCAGAATTACGCGCTCGACATGATCAGCCTCAAATTCGCGTCGGTGGAGGACGGGGTGATCCGATTCCTGCCCCGGGGCGCGGCGGCCCTGCGCAAGAGCGAGCGCGAGAAGGAGGCGGCATGAAGCTGGAGGGTCGAACCGCGGTCGTCACCGGGGCGGCGAGCGGCATCGGGCGCGGCACCGCTCAGGCCCTGGCGAAACGCGGCTGCAACCTCGCTTTGGCCGACCTCGACGAGGAGGGGCTCGCCGGAACGGCGGCGCTGATCGAGCAGGATGGAATCAAGGTCAGCCGCCACCGGCTCGACGTCGCCGGCCGCGAGGCGGTCGCCGCCTTTCCCGAGGCCGTCCTCGCCGCTCACGGCCGGGCCGATCTCCTCTTCAACAATGCCGGAGTCGCGATCGGCGGCACCTTCGAGCAGGTGGCCGAAGAGGATTTCGACTGGCTGATGGAGATAAACTTCTTCGGCGTCGTGCGGATGACCCGCGCCTTCCTGCCCCTCCTCCGCTCCAGCGGCCAGGCCAGGATCGTCAACGTCTCCAGCATCTTCGGGATCATCGCCCCGCCCGGCCAGACGGCCTATTGCGCGAGCAAGTTCGCGGTCCGCGCCTTTTCCGAATCGCTTCGCCGAGAACTCGAAGCGGAAGGGGCGAAGATCGGGGTAACCGTCGTCCATCCCGGCGGAGTCGCGACCTCGATCGCGAAGAATGCGCGGCCGCCGCGCGGGATCAACGACATCGACCTGGAGGCCCAGAAGAAGAATTTCGACAAGTTCCTCCGGATGCCGCCGGTCAGGGCCGGCGAGGTCATCGTCTCGGGAGTCGAGAAGGACCGCCCGAGAATCATCGTCGGCAACGACGCGCGCTTCATGGCCGCGGTCGAGCGGCTGGCGCCGATATCCTATTGGAAGCTTCTTGGGAGGGCCTTGAAATGATCCCGTTCCTTCTCGCCGGCGCCGGAGGCCTCGGCCTGCTCGGCGGTGGTCTCGCCGCCTTCAGCGGAGCTACCGCCCGCAAGATCGAGAAAGCCGTGCCTCGCGACGGCGCGACGATCGAGGTGAACGGCCAGAATATCCATTATACGGACGAGGGATCGGGCCCGCCGATCCTGATGATCCACGGCCTCGCCGGGCAAATGCGCAACTTCGCCCGGCCGCTGGTCGACGACCTCGCCCGAGACTATCGAGTGATCAGGATCGACCGTCCCGGCTCGGGCTATTCGCCCCGGGCGACCGGCACATCGGCCCGCCTTCGAGTCCAGGCCGAGACCGTCGCCGAGCTCATCCGCATCCTGAAGGTCGACCGACCGCTCCTCGTCGGCCATTCGCTGGGCGGCGCGCTGGCGCTCTCGATCGCCCTCAACCATCCCGACGTCGTCGGCGGGCTCGCCCTGGTCGCGCCGCTCAGCCAGGTGCAGGACATTTCGGACGTGCCCGAAGTGTTCAAGGGGCTCGTCATCCGCTCCCCGGCGCTGCGCAAGGCGGTGGCCTGGACCGTCGCCACTCCGATCGGGATGGCCAAGGCCGAGAAAGCCCTGGCCGAGGTGTTCGCGCCCGAGCCGGTGCCGGCGGATTTCGGAACCGAGGGCGGAGGCCTGCTGTCGATGCGACCGAACAATTTCTACGCCTCCTCGTCCGACCTGGTCGAGCTCGAGGGCGAGCTGGAAGGCATGGTCGCACGCTATCCGACCCTCTCGGTTCCGGTCCGGATCCTCTACGCCGGCGCCGACAATCTCCTCGATGCCCGGCTCCACGGCGAGCGCACTGCGAGCGAGATACCGGGCGCCGAGATCGAGCTGGTCGAGGGCGGCCACATGCTCCCCTTCACCCAGCCGGAGCTCACCGCCGCCTTCGTCCGCCGGGCCGCCGCCGGGATGGAGAAACCCGATGAACGACGCGCTGCAGGCTGACTATATCGTCGTCGGAGCCGGCTCGGCGGGCTGCGTCCTCGCCAACCGGCTGACCGAGGACGGGCGGACCCGGGTGATCCTGCTCGAGGCGGGCGGCGACGACCGGCCGCTGAAGGAGCCCTCGCAATTCCTCTCGAACGTGATGATCCACGTTCCGGTCGGCTACGCGGCGACTCTCAAGGACCCCAAGGTCAACTGGCTGTTCACGACCGAGCCGGACGAGGGCACGAACGGCCGGACCCACGTCTGGCCGCGCGGCAAGGTGCTCGGCGGTTCCTCCTCGATCAACGCCATGCTCTACATCAGGGGCCAGCGCGCCGATTATGACGGCTGGCGCCAGCTCGGCTGCGAGGGCTGGGCCTGGGACGATGTCCTCCCGTACTTCCGCCGCTCGCAGCACCAGGAGCGAGGCGCCTGCGGCTTCCACGGAACCGGCGGGCCGCTCAACGTCTCCGATCCGACCACCGGCCATGAGGTGTCGGAAGCGGTGATCGAGGCCTGCGAGGCGATCGGCCTGCCCCATCGCGATCCCAACGGCGCCGAGCAGGAAGGGGTCGGCTGGTACCAGGTGACGATCAAGGACGGGAAGCGCTGCTCGGCCGCCGTCGCCTATCTCCATCCGGCGATGGAGCGGCCCAACTTGCGGGTAGAGACACGGGCGCTGGCCCATCGGGTGGTGTTCGAGGGCAAGCGCGCGGTCGGGGTCGAGTTCGTCCAGAACGGCGTCAAGCGCGTGGCCCGGGCGAGCGCCGAGGTGATCCTGGCGGGCGGCGCCGTAAATTCGCCCCAGCTTCTCCAGCTCTCCGGCATCGGCCCCGGTGCCCTGCTTCGCGAGCACGGCATCGAAATCGTCGCCGACGTCCCGGGCGTCGGCGAGAATCTCCAGGACCATTTCGTCACCGGCGAAACCTTTCGGCTGAAGAAGGGCATCGTCTCGGTCAACGAGCTGGTCCGGGGCACCCGCTTCCTGAAGGAAACGCTCAAATATATGTTCGGCCGAAAGGGCCTGCTCACCCTCTCCGCGGCCCATGTCGCGGTCTTCTGCAAGTCGCGCGAGGGGCTCGCCGCGCCCGACCTCCAGTTCCACATTCTGCCCGCCACCATGGACCCGGACAAGCTCGCCAATTCCCAGAGGATGGAGCTGGAGAAGGAACCCGGCCTCACCATCGCGCCCTGCCAGCTTCGCCCGGAATCCCGGGGCACGATCCGGATCCAGTCGCCCGATCCGTCCGCTTACCCGGCGATCCGGCCCAATTATCTGTCCGATCGGCTCGACCAGGAGGTGATCGTCGCCGGCCTGCGCTGGGGCCGCCGGATCGCCGAACAGCCGGCGCTGGCCCGCTTCATCGAGCGCGAGCTGATGCCTGGAGCCGATGCGGTGACCGACGAGCAGCTCCTCGACCATGCCCGCGCCTGGGGAACGACCATCTATCACCCGGTCGGGACCTGCGCGATGGGACGCGGACCGGCCGCGGTGGTCGATCCGCAGCTAAGGGTCCACGGGGTCGAAGGGCTGCGCGTTGTAGACGCCTCGGTGATGCCGAGGCTCGTGTCGGGCAACACGAATGCGCCCACGATCATGATCGCGGAGAAGGCCAGCGATATGATCCTGGGAAGGGCAATGTCGGCGGCCGCCTGACGTCATGCCAGCGAAGGCTGGCATCCATCCTGAGCCTCGTGCGGCACCCAACGCGGCATGGACCCCAGCCTTCGCGGGGTGACGAAAAAACTACCGCCGCTTCGCCAGCCTCCGCCCCATCCCCTTCGCCACCTTGCCCCAGGGCGGCCCCAGCCGCTCGAAGACGTTGATGAAGCCGACCTTGTGCACCGCCCGGGCGTGGCTGAAGCGCTTGAAGCCCTCGCGGCCGTGATAGGCGCCGATTCCGCTCGCTCCGACGCCTCCGAACGGGAGGTTCTCCTGGGCGACGTGCATCAGGGTGCCGTTGAGAGTGACCCCGCCCGAAATCGCCCCGTCGAGGACCCGCTCGCGCTCGGCGCGGCGGTTGCCGAAGCAATAGAGCGCCAGCGGCCGCTCGCGGGCCGCGACGAAGGCGATCGCCTCGTCGAGGTCGCGATAGGGCAGGATCGGGAGCACCGGCCCGAATATCTCCTCGGTCAGGAACAGGCTGGAATCCGCCGTTCCGAGAAGGACCGTAGGTCCGATCTTCCCTTCCGCCCGGGCGCCCTCGTCCTCGTGGCTGAGTACGGTCGCCCCCGCTTTCCGAGCCGCCTCGATCGCGTCGGCGAGCCGCTGCCGGTGGCGATCGCCGATCAGTCCGGAATAATCGTCGTTGCCGGCGATCGCCGGGTAGCAGCGCCGTACCTGCGCCATCAAGGCGTCGGCGAAGACGCGCTCCTTCCCTTCCGGCACGAGAACGTAGTCGGGCGCGATGCAGGTCTGGCCGGCATTGACGAACTTGCCGAAGGCGATGCTCCGGGCCGCCCTGGCGAGATCGTAATCGGGGCAGATTATGGTGGGCGACTTGCCGCCGAGCTCGAGGGTCACCGGTACCAGATTGGCGGCGGCGGCCTGGTATACCTTGCGACCGACTTCGGTCGAGCCGGTGAACAGAAGATGATCGAACGGCAAAGCGGCGAAGGCCTGGCCGGTTTCGACCCCGCCGGTGACTACCGCCACCTCGGCTTCATCGAACCGCTCGGCGACCAGGCGCCGGAGCAGCTCTGAAAAGGCCGGGGTCAGCTCGGACGGCTTCACCATCGCCCGGTTACCGGCGGCGAGCGCGTCGACCAGAGGCGAAAGAGCGAGCTGGAGCGGATAATTCCAGGGCGAGATGATCCCGATCACGCCCAGCGGCTCGTGCCGGAGCCGGGCGCTGGCCGGCTGGAACAAAGGGTCGACCCGGCGCCGCTCGGGCCGCATCCAGCGCGCCAGGTTCTTGCGGGCGTGGCGGATCGCGTTCAGGGTCGGGACGATCTCCAGCAATTCCGTCTCGGTACGGGAGCGGACTCCGAAGTCGCTGGAAATCGCCTCCGCCAACTCCGCCTCATTGCCGGCGACCACCGCGCGCAGCCGCTCCAGCCGATCCCGTCGCAGATCGAGGCTTGCGGCCGGGCCATGCCGGGACGCCCGATGCTGGAGGTCAAAGATCCGGCGGGCCTCGCCCTCGTCCGCGACGAGCCTGGCGGCGGATTGATCGGCCATTCGCATTCCTCCCGAAGCCGCTCCATAGCCTATCCGCCGCGGCCTGGCACCTTTTGGGGCTTTGCCTTGCCCGGCCATCCGTCCATCAGACTCGGATGACGATCCGAATCGCCATCATCGGCTACGGCAAGATCGCCAGGGACCAGCATGTGCCCTCGATCGCCGCCGATCCGAGGTTCGAGCTCGCCGCCGTGGTCAGCCCGCGAGCGCCGGCCGACGAGGGCGTGCCGGTCTTTCCGAGCCACGACGCGATGCTGGCCGCCATGGCGGGCGAGCTCGACGCGGTTGCGATCTGCACCCCGCCCACGGTCCGCCTCGCCATCGCCCGGGCCGCCTTCGAGGCCAGCCTCGACGTGCTGCTCGAAAAGCCGCCGGCGGCGACCCTGGGTGAGATAGAGGAGATTGAGCGGCTCGGCCGCGAATCCGGGCAAACGCTGTTCACCGCCTGGCATTCGCAGCATGCCGCGGCCGTGGCCGGCGCCGGGGCGGCGCTCGCCGGAACGACGGTGCGCGCCCTGCAGATCCGCTGGCACGAGAACGTGCGCAAATGGCATCCGGGGCAGGAATGGATCTGGGCGCCGGGCGGCTTCGGAGTGTTCGATCCCGGAATCAATGCTTTGTCCATCGCCACCCGGATCCTCCCGACGCGGCTGTTCGTCAGGGAGGCTTTGCTGTCCTTTCCACAGAACAGGCAGACCCCGATCGCGGCCCGGATCGCTTTCGAGGGCGAGGCCGGACGTTTCGAAGCCGACATGGACTGGCGCCATGCCGAGGGGGAGCGCTGGACGATCCGGGTCGAGACCGAGGACGGAACGGTCGTGGAGCTGCTCGACGGAGGCGCCCGGATGAATGTGGACGGCGAACCTCGGGAGATGACGGGCCCGGGCGAATATCCCGCCCTCTATGCCCGTTTCGCCGATCTCGTCGAAGCCCGGGAGAGCGACGTCGACCGCGAGCCGCTGCGTATCGTCGCCGACGCCTTCCTCGTCGGAAGGCGTGAGAGGGTGGAACCCTTCGAATAGCCCGTCGGCGAGCTGCTTCAGCCCTCGACCGTCTCAAGCCCCAGCCAGGAAGCCGTCAGCTCGAGCTCGGCCGCGAGCCTCTCCTTCGTCTCCGCCGGCGCGCCCGGCTCCAGGATCGCTCTCCGCACCAGAAGCCGCGAGCCCTGGCGGTCGGCTTTGAGGTCCACCCGGGCGACCAAAGCGTCGTCGAGTAGGAAGGGCAGGACGTAATAGCCGTGCACCCGTTTCTCCGCGGGCGTGTAGATCTCGATCCGGTAGCGGAAGCCGAACAGCTTCTCGGTGCGGCTTCGCTCCCAGACCAGGGGGTCGAAAGGCGCGAGAAGCGCCTGGCCCCGGATCCGGCGCGGGCGGCGGACGTCACGGTGGAGGAAGGCCGGCCTCGTCCAGCCGTCGACGCTGACAGGGAGGAGAAGGCCCTCCTCCACCAGCTCCTTCACGGCCTGTCTCGCCGCTTCCGGCCTGAGCCGGAAATAATCGCGCAGCTCAGGCTCGGTAGCGATTCCGAGCGCCTCGGCCGCCTTCGCGACCAGGGCCCGCTTCGCTTCCGCTTCCGTCGGTGTCGGCAGAGCGAGGATCGCGGCCGGGATTACCCGCTCGATGAGATCGTAGACCCGCTCGAAGCTCGCCCGACGGGTGGCGGTGGTGACGAGGCCGGCCCAGAACAGCCATTCGAGTGCGCGCTTGCTGTCCCCCCATTCCCACCAGCCGCTCCGGCCCTTCCCTTCCTCAAAATCCGAGGCGGCGAGCGGTCCCTCGTCGCGGATCCGGCGGAGGATCGCTTCCGCTTCGCCGCGGCGCTCGCCGGCATAGGCCTTGAGACTGCCCCAGCCGATCTCGCCCCGCTCGGCGCTCGCCATCCGCCAGCGCAGCAACGGATGCATCTCCAGAGGCAGGAGTGAGGCTTCATGCGCCCAATATTCGAACAGCCGCCGCTCCCGCCTCGCACCCCAGGCGGCCCGGTCGATCAGCCCGCGATCGTAAGGGCCGAGCCTCGAGAAAGCCGGAAGATAATGCGCCCGAACGAGCACGTTGACGCTGTCGATCTGGTGGAGG
>JBAWCC010000295.1:0-22382 GCA_049590095.1 Allosphingosinicella sp.
GCTTCCGCCCGAGGCCCCGCTGGTCCCGCGGCGGAGCTTCGCCGCTTCCGTTTCGCCGGGCCTTTCGGCCGGCTCGGAACTGCCGCGAATCGCGCCGGCCTCGCCGCCGCCGCCGGCCAGGGGACCGCCGCTCTCCGTCTGATTCTCCTCCGCTCCCGCGAGACAGACAGGAAACCGACATGAAGAGACCGAACCGCGCCCCCCGGGCGGCGCGCATCATTCTATTGGGCTGCGCAACGGCCCTGCCGGCCCCCGCCTGGGCCGGCCACGAGGACGACATCGTCGTCACCGGCCAGAAATCCAGCGGCCCGGCGACGGTGGAAAGCGTCGACGCCGAGCGGCTGGAAGAGACGATCGCGATCATCACCCCCGAGGACAGCTTGCGCTACATGCCCAGCCTGTTCGTCCGGAAGCGCCACGTCGGCGACACCCAGGCGCCGCTTGCGACCCGGACCTCGGGTGTCGGGGCGAGCGCCCGCAGCCTGATCTATGCGGACGGGCTGCTGCTGTCCGCCCTGATCGGCAACAACAATACCAGCGCCTCGCCGCGCTGGGGAATGGTCTCGCCCGAGGAGATCGAGCGGGTCGACGTGCTCTACGGTCCGTTCTCGGCCGCCTATCCGGGCAATTCGATGGGCGCGGTAGTCAACATCACCACCAGCCTGCCCGACCAGAGCGAAGGATCGGTCAGCGCGGCGACCAGCGTCCAGAGCTTCGAGCAATATGGGACGGACGGCGTGTTCCCGGCCTGGCAGGTGGGCGCGACTCTCGGCGGCCGGACGGGAAACCTGGCCTGGTTCGCAGGGGCGAGCCATGTCGACAGCCATAGCCATCCGCTCGCCTACGTCACCGTCGCGCGGCCGGCCAATCCGGGCGCCGCCGGAACGCCCGTGACCGGCGCCTTCCCGGACGTCAATCGCAGCGGGGCTCCGATCTTCGTCATCGGCGCTGCCGGGCTCGCTCATCACAAGCAGGACAATCTGAAGCTCAAGCTCGCCTGGGAGGCCGGACCGGGGTTGAACCTGACCTACAGGGGCGGGCTGTTCCTCAGCGACACGGAGGCCGAAGCGCGGACGTATCTGAGCGGCGGGCTTTTCGCGGGCGTGCTCAACATCGGCGGACGGACGGTCAACGTGCCCGCCAGCGCCTTTTCCAACAATCATTATTCGCAGGACGAGCGCCACTGGATGCACGGCCTGACCGCCGAAGGGGAAGCGGCGGGGCTGGACTGGCGCGCCGTCGCCAGCCTCTACGATTTCGACGAGCATGTGCAGCGCCTGCCCTCGGGCGCGCTTCCCGCGGCGGCGGCGGGCGGTCCGGGATCGATCGTGAGGCTGGACGGGACAGGGTGGAGGACTCTCGACCTCGAGCTTCGCCGGGGAGGACTTCGGGGCGGAGCGCATTATGACGGCTTCCGGCTGAACAGCCGGCGCTTCGCCACCGCCGACTGGCGCAACGGAGCGCCCGGAGCGCTCAACCAGTTGGCGCAGGGCCGGACCCGCACCCTGGCGCTTTGGGCCGAGAACGGGTTCGACCTGGCCGAGACGATGCAGCTGACGCTCGGCGCGCGCTACGAAGCGTGGCGAGCCTATGGCGGGCGCAACTTCTCGCTGGCGCCGGCGCTCGATGTCGCCCAGCCTGAGCAGTCGGCCGACGGGATCTCGCCCAAGGCAAGCCTGCGCTGGCTGCCGGCGCGGGGCCTCAGCCTCACCCTGTCCGCCGGCCAGGCCTATCGCTTCCCGACCGTCTCCGAGCTCTACCAGGCGATCTCGACCGGGCCGAGCCTGACCGTTCCCGATCCGAATCTGCGGCCCGAGCGGGCCCGCTCGGCGGAGCTGGCGGGGATGTGGACGAATCGCTCGGGGCATGTCCGGCTGTCGCTGTTCGGCGAGTCGATCCGGGACGCCCTGATCTCGCAGACGGCTCCGCTGGTGCCGGGCTCGACCACCCTGTTCGGCTTCGTCCAGAACGTCGAGCATGTCCGGACGACCGGGATCGAGCTCGCCTTCGAGCGGCGGGGGCTCGGAGTTCCGCAACTCGATCTTTCGGGGAGCGTCACCCTGACCCGGCCGAAGGTGGTCGAGGACGTCGCTTTCCCGGCGGCGGAGGGCAAGGACATCCCGCAGGTGCCGCGGCGGCGGGCGACCCTGGTCCTGACCTGGCGGGCGTCCGAGGTGGCGAGCCTGACCCTGGCCGGGCGCTATTCGAGCCGCTCGTTCGGGACCATCGACAATAGCGACATCGTGACCCGAACCTACCAGGGCTTCGGCGGATTCCTGGTCGCCGACGCCCGGGCCAATTTCCGGATCGGCGAGCGCTGGAACGCGGCCTTCGGAGTGGAGAATCTGACCAACGAGAAATATTACCTCTTCCACCCTTTCCCGCAGAGGAGCTTCACGGCGGAGGTGACCCATCGGTGGTGAAGCTCTCGCAACGTTCCGTCACGCTGATATAGGGCGGGGATGAAGTTGACCGATCTGGAGACGCCCGCCCTGGTGCTCGACCGGACTCTCCTCGCCCGGAACGTCGACCGGATGCGCGGCCGACTCGCAGCCTTGGGGGTGCCGCTTCGGCCGCACGTCAAGACCGCCAAGTCGGCGGAAGTGGTCCGGCTGGCGGTAAAGGGGCAGCCGGGCGGGATCACCGTTTCGACCCTCCGGGAAGCCGGGCATTTCCTGGAGCACGGCTTCACGGACATTCTCTACGCGGTCGGCATCGTGCCTTCGAAGCTTCGGCATGTCGCATCGCTCCAGGGCCGCGGAGCCGATCTCACGATCATTCTCGACAGCGTCGAGATGGCGCAGGCCGCGGCCCGCGAGGCGGAGGCGCTGGGGACGATGTTTCCGGTGCTGATCGAGGTGGACACGGACGGCGGCCGGGCGGGCGTGGCGGCGGACGATTGCGCGCGCCTCGTCGAGATCGGCCGGATCCTCGATTCGGCGCCCGGAACCGAGCTCCGAGGCGTGATGACCCATGCCGGCCTCTCCTACGGCTGCCGGTCGCCCGAGGCGCTGCGGGCGATGGCGGAGCAGGAAAGATCCCGGGCCGTGGCCGCGGCCGGGTCGATCCGAGCGGCGGGCCTGCCGGCGCCTGTGGTCAGCGTCGGATCGACTCCCACCGCCTTGTTCGCCGAGCGGCTCGACGGAGTCAGCGAGGTGCGGGCGGGGGTCTACATGTTCATGGACCTGGTGATGGCGGATCTCGGAATCTGCTCGGAGGAGGAGATCGCCCTTTCGGTCCTCGCCACGATCATCGGCCACCGCCGCGACCTCGGCTATCTGCTGGTCGATGCGGGAGGCCTGGCGATGTCGAAAGATGCCGGGCCCGCGCGCCACAAGCCGGGCTACGGCAGCCTGTGGGATGTCGCGACCGGGCTTCCGCTCGGGCTCGAAATCGCCTCGACCAACCAGGAGCATGGGCTGGTGCCGGCGGGCGACGAGGATTTCCGGCGGCTCCCGATCGGAACCCAGGTCAGGATCGTCCCCAACCACGCCTGCATGACCGCGGCGGCGCACGAGCGCTATCATGTCGTGGACGGCGCGACGGAGGTGGTCGCGGTGTGGGAGCGGTGCAATGGCTGGTAGGGCGGACGGGCTCTAAACGATTTTTGTATTCAGCGTCCCGCGGACGCCAAAGCGCTTGTCCTGACCGGCCAGTCTGCTATCCATTTACGATGGAACCAGGCGAAGGAATTGTTCTTTACGGTGAATTCCTTCGAAGTGGCGCATCGTGAGCGCCTCGCGAGCTCGCTCCAATGACCCGGGCGTCTCCAAGTCTTCGGCCTTGCCGGCCGGTGGCGGAGGTGGCACATCGGACGGCATGGAAGCGCGCGTCGCCCGTCTCGAGGCCCATGTCGAAACGCTGAGGCGCGATGTCGCCGAGCTCCGTGTGGCCGTCGCAGCCTTGACCGAAAGGGTCGCCGTCCTGACCGAGAGGGTGGCGCACCTGCCCAGCAAGGGATTCGTCGTAACCTCGAACATGACGGCGTTCGCGCTGTTCAGCGCAATCATGCTTTTCGGGGAGAAGCTGAAAGCGCTGGTCGGCGGTTAGTCGGCGCTACGGTGATTCCGCCGGAAGGCCGGCGTCGACCGAGCTCGGTTCTCGGCTATCGTGCAAACCCGGCTTTGAGGGAAGGCACCAGCGCCGCTCAATCCACCATCTCCACGGCCATCGCGGTCGCTTCGCCGCCGCCGATGCACAGGGTGGCGAGGCCGCGTTTCCCGCCGTGGGTTTCCAGCGCCGAGAGCAACGTTGCCAGCAGGCGGGCTCCGCTCGCGCCGATGGGGTGGCCGAGCGCCGTGGCGCCGCCATGGACGTTGAGCTTCTCCCTCGGGATCCCGAGGTCGCGCATGGCGATCATGGCAACGCAGGCGAAGGCTTCGTTGACTTCGTAGAGGTCGACGTCGCCGACGCTCCAGCCGGCCTTGTCGAGCGCCTTGCGGACGGCTGGGACCGGCGCGCTGGTGAAGAGGTTGGGCGCCTGGGCGTGGGCGGCGTGGGCGACGATCCGGGCGACGGGCCTGACGCCGAGGCGGTCGGCGACGCTCTGGCGGGTCAGGACGAGGGCGGCGGCGCCGTCGGAGATGGAGGATGCGTTGGCGGCGGTGATGGTGCCGTCCTTGGCGAAGGCGGGCCTGAGGCCGGGGATCTTCTCCGGGTTCGACTTGCCCGGCTGCTCGTCGATCGAGACGACGTCCTCGCCCTTGCGGGTCTTGACGGTGACGGGCACGATCTCGCGCTCGAAGGCGCCCGACTTGATCGCTTCGGTGGCCCGGCGAAGCGACTCGATCGCATATTCGTCCTGGTCGGAGCGGGTGAACTGATATTCGCGCGCGGCGTCCTCGGCGAAGGTGCCCATCGCCCGGCCGGCGTCATAAGCGTCCTCGAGGCCGTCGAGCATCATATGGTCGTAGACGGTGTCGTGGCCGATCCGGGCGCCGGAGCGATGCTTCTTCATCAGATAGGGCGAGTTCGACATCGACTCCATTCCGCCGGCGACGATGAGGTCGGCCGAGCCGGCCGCGATCATGTCGTGGGCGAACATGGCGGCTTGCATCCCCGAGCCGCAGACCTTGTTGATCGTCGTCGCCTCGGTCGAGCGCGGGAGGCCTCCGCCCAGCGCCGCCTGGCGCGCCGGGGCCTGACCGAGGCCGGCGGGAAGGACGCAGCCCATGAATATCTTGTCGACCTCCTCTCCGGAAATGCCGGCCCGCTCGACGGCGGCACGGACGGCGGCGGCGCCGAGTTCGGTGGCCGCGGCTCCGGCGAGGGCTCCCTGGAAGCTGCCCATCGGGGTCCGGGCGTAGGAGAGGATGACGATGGGGTCGGCGTTGGTCATGATTGTTTCCTCGTCGCCCCAGCGAAGGCTGGGGTCCCAGGGGGTGATAGGCGTCGGCGGTCTTCACCCGCCGGGGCCCCAGCCGTCGCTGGGGCGACGGGTTCGTGCCGCCGCCCACATAGCGATGCGCCCCCGCTTGTTCAAACTTCGAAGGCTCTGCTAGGGCGCTTTCGAACAGGAGAATTTGCATGGCCGGTATCGGGCTCGACTTCGCGCTCGGCGAGATGGCGGACGCCATCCGCGATACGACGGAGCGCTTCGCCGCCGACAAGATCGCGCCGCTCGCCGCCAGGATCGATTCCGAGGACTGGTTCCCCACCGAGCTTTGGCCGCAAATGGGTGAGCTCGGCCTCCACGGAATCACAGTCGAGGAGGAATATGGCGGACTCGGCCTGGGCTATCTCGAGCATGTCGTCGCCCAGGAGGAAATAGCCCGGGCATCGGCCTCGATCGGCCTCTCCTACGGAGCGCATTCGAACCTGTGCATCAACCAGATCCGCCGCTGGGCGAGCCCGGAGCAGAAGTCGAAATATCTGCCCAAGCTGATCTCGGGCGAGCATGTCGGCTCGCTTGCCATGTCGGAGGCGGGGGCGGGCTCGGACGTGGTGTCGATGAAATTGAGGGCCGAGAAGGTGCAGGGAGGCTATGTCCTCAACGGCACCAAGTTCTGGATCACCAACGCCCATCATGCCGACACTCTGGTCGTCTACGCCAAGACCGGAGAGGGGAGCCGCGGGATCACCACCTTCCTGATCGAGAAGGACATGCCCGGCTTCAGCCTCGGCCAGAAGCTTGACAAGATGGGGATGCGCGGATCGCCGACGGGCGAACTCGTCTTCAACGATTGCGAGGTTCCGGACGAGCATGTGATGGGGCCGGTCAACGGCGGCGTAGGGGTTCTAATGTCCGGGCTCGATTACGAGCGGACGGTGCTGGCCGGGATCCAGCTCGGAATCATGCAGGCCTGCCTCGACGTCGTCCTCCCCTATGTGCGCGAGAGAAAGCAGTTCGGCCAGCCGATCGGCGGCTTCCAGCTGATGCAGGCCAAGGTGGCCGACATGTATGTCGCCCTCAATTCGGCCCGAGCCTACGTCTACACCGTCGCCAGGAATTGCGATGCGGGCAAGACGACCCGCTTCGACGCCGCGGGCGCGATCCTGCTCGCCTCGGAGAGCGCGGTGAAGGTCAGCCTCGAGGCGATCCAGGCGCTGGGCGGTGCCGGCTACACGAAGGACTGGCCGGTCGAGCGGTTCCTGCGCGACGCCAAATTGCTCGACATTGGGGCCGGGACCAACGAGATCCGGCGGATGCTGATCGGCCGGGAGCTGATCGGGGCGGGCTAGGATGAGCGCCGGGGCGACCATTCCGGGCGGTCTCGTGCATCCGCTTCCCGGCGAACTCGAGACGGCGCTGCGCGGCGATCCGAAGGCGCTCACCACCTGGCAGGACATCACCCCGCTCGCCCGCAACGAATGGATCTGCTGGATGACCTCCGCGAAGAAGGAGGAAACCCGGCGCAAGCGTCTCGAATGGGGGCGCGAGAGCCTCGGCGAGGGGAAGCGCAGGCCTTGTTGCTGGCCGGGGTGCCCGCATCGGTGAGGGGAGGTCGCTCCGGCGTTCGGTGGTGTCAGTTGAATTCACAGCCGCTTGAGCGATCGTATTACGATCCCGGTGATGCCGGATGACGAGCCGACGGAATATCTAATCACGCAAATGATCGCGGACTACCTCGCGAGTCGGCCGGCGCCTGGGCTAGACGGCATCCTTTTCAAGTCGGTGCAGAGGCTCGGGGACAGGCGGAACGTGGTGCTGTTTCATCACGCTTCGAGGGTGGAGACGATCGAGATGCTGGAGGACGTTGAGGTGTCGGTGCACCAGTTCCAGTCGAGCGACGATGGGCCGGAGCCGGACTACACCGTTTGGGAGGAGGTGCCTTCAGCCTCGGAGGCGGAAGCTGAGCCCGAGCCGGACCTTGGATTGGGAAGCATGTTGAACTTTCGACCGGACGTGTTCCGGCTCGATCCTGACGCCGATGATCGCGAGCCGTATCTGCGGGTGAACAGGGACACCCTGATCGTACGCCACGTGATGGGGGTGACGTTCGACACGGCCGATTACGCGGTCCAGCGACACCGGTCGGAGAAGCACGACCTGTTCTGATTCTGACCCGCTTCGCTTGCGAGCGACCGCTTCTGGATCTGAGCGGCTCAAACATGCGGCTGAACGTCCGAGTTCTTATGACGAACGCTCAAGAGCTGGCTATCAGCAAACGGCCAGCTACCGCCATTTGAATATGTGCCGCGGAAGGGTGGCTGCCGACCTTGGCAGACGTCCAGGCCGCCCGTTTACGATTCGAGGCATGGGAGGCGCCGGGGCCGTCACGCGAGTGAATCGCGTGACGTCAGTCCTCGCCTCGCGAGGCTGGCCGGCTTTCGCCGTCTCTTCGCGCTGCTCCGGCGACGCTTCGCGTCGGCGTCACTGCGCTCGGCGGCTCAAGCTCACCAGATTTTCACCCGCTTCTCCGGCGCCAGATACAGTTTCTGCCCCGGCTTGACGTCGAACGCGGCATACCACGGATCGAGGTTACGCACCGTCAGCGCCCGGAACTGGCCCGGCGCATGGGCGCCCGTGAGGACCCGCTGGCGAAGGGCCGGCTCGCGCATGCTGGTCGCCCAGGCCTGGCCGTAGGCGATGAAAAAGCGCTGGTCGCCGCTGAAGCCGTCGATCACCGGCGCTTCCTTGCCGCCCAGCGAGGCGCGATAAGCGTCGTAGGCGGCGGCGAGGCCGGCGACGTCGGCGATATTCTCGCCCAGCGTCAGCTTGCCATTGACGTTGAGGCCGGGCAGCGCCTCGTAGCCGTCATATTGCGCGGAGAGCGCCGCCCCGGCCTGCTGGAAGCGCCGCAGGTCCGCCGGGGTCCACCAGTTCCTGAGGCGGCCGGTCGAATCGAACAGGGCGCCGTTATTGTCGAAGCTGTGGCTGATCTCGTGCCCGATGACCGAGCCGATCGCTCCATAGTTGAAGGCGGCGTCGGCCTTGGAATCGAAAAAGGGCCGCTGGAGGATCGCGGCGGGGAAATTGAGGGCGTTCTGGACAGGAAGGTTGACCGCGTTGACGAGCTGCGGCGGCATCCACCATTCGCTCCGGTCCATCGGCTTTCCGATCTTCGCAATCTGGTGGCGATATTCGGCCAGCGCTGCGTTTTTCCGGTTGGCATAAGCGTTGTCGGGCGTGATCCGGAGCGAGGAATAGTCGCGCCAGCGGTCGGGATAGCCGACTCCGACGACGATCGAGCGGACCTTCTTCAGCGCCTCTTCCTTGGTCGAGGGCGCCATCCAGTCGATCGCCTCGACCCGGCGGGCGAAGGCGGCCTTGATATTGTCGACCATCGTCTGGACCTCCGCCTTGGCCGAGGCGGGGAAATATTTGTCGACATAGGCCTTGCCGACTGCGTCCTGGAGCGCGTTGCTGACCGCATTGAGGGCGAGCTGGTCGCGCGGCCGCTCCTTGGGAGTGCCGGAGAGGGCGGTCCCGTTGAAGGCGAAGCTGGCGTCGCGGATCGGCCTGGGAAGCACGCTCGCCTGCTGGTTCAGGGTGTGGAAGGCGAGCCAGTCCTTCCAGTTCTGGAGCGGTTCCGATCCCACCAGCGCCGCGAGCTTCGGAATCGCGCCGGCGTGATAGGCCTGGAACTTGGGTGCGTTTCCGAGCTGGGCGGCTCCGAGCAGCGCCGCCCAGTCGATGCCCGGGGCCCGGGCCTCGAGATCGGCCCGGCTCCACACCTGGCCGCCCCTGGCGAAGTCCTCGCTCTCCTCGCGGGTGACGTGGGCCCGGGCGATCTTGGTCTCGAGATCGAGGATCCGGTTGGCCGCGGCTTCCGGATCCGCGGCTCCGGCCGCTTTCATGATCGTAGCGACATAGTCGCGATACTGGCCGCGAAGCCCGGCCATCTTGGAATCGCCCGAGAGATAATATTCGCGCTCGGGAAGGCCGATTCCGCCCTGCATCAGATAGGGCAGGGTCTCGCCCGGGGTCGCGAGGCCCTGGGTGACGAAGATCCCGAACAGGTTTTCCGTATTGTAGTCGGTCGCGTTGAGGGGGTCGGTATCGGCCCGCAAGGTGCCGCCGATCGCGGCGCTGAGCTGCCTCTTGTCGGCGATTGCGGCGATGGCGTCCAGATCCGCCTTGGCCGGCGCCAGGCCGGCGCGGTCGATCGCGTCTGTGTTGAGGAAGGCGTTGTAATAATCGGCGATCCGCGCCTCGTTGCTCCCGGCCGCCGGGCTGGAGCCGAGGATCGAGCCCAGCAACTCGCGGGTCTGTCGCTCCCGCTCCTGGTCGGCGATGTAGAAGCCGCCGATGCTGGAGCGATCCTCCGGGATCGGCGTGTTCTTCACCCAATTGCCGTTCGCATAGCCGAAGAAGTCGTTCCCGGGCGCCGCCGTCTTGTCCATCGCGGCCGGGACGATCCCCAGGGCCGTGCCCGCCGTCTGCGCCGTTGCTCCTCCGCTTTGATTGCCGGGACCCGCCGGCGAGCAGGCGGCGGTGGCGAGGAGCAAAGCGAGCAGGATGGAGCGATTCATCGCGAGCCTTTCGAAAACTGATGTAGTCGTCCCCGATAGATGCAGTTCGAGCGTCGCGCCAGCGCTTCCAATCGTGCCGCTCAGCCGTTAGTCAGCCTCGCCATGACGGGAGCCGACAAATGAGCAAAGGCCTGATCGACGGCCTCGAATGGTACGGCTCCATCGCCGGAGTCGTCGCCGCACTGATGGTGTCGCTGGACCTTGGCCGGCGGGCGACCGGATGGGCGTTCGTGATCTTCTGCACCTCCTCGGTCGCTCTGGTCACCTGGGGCTTCCTGTCGGACAAGGCGGAAGGAATCGGGACCCAGAACATCTTCCTGTTCGCGATCAATGTGATCGGGGTCTATCGCTATTTGATCCGGAAGAAGCCGGTGCATCCGGAGCCGATGCCGGCATGAGGGGAACGTGCGTCATGCCAGCGCAGGCTGGCATCCATTCGGACTCGGAATGGACCCCAGCCTTCGCTGGGGCGACGGTGAGAGTGTGACCGAGATCGTCTCCAAGGTCGACGCTGGGTCGGACGCCTTCCGGACCTATGCCGAGCATAATCGCGGGCTTGCCGAAGCCCTGCGCGTCAAGGTCGCCGCGACGGCGAAAGGCGGTCCGGAAAAGCATCGCGAGCGCCACGTGTCGCGCGGCAAATTGCTCCCGCGCGACCGGGTGACTCGCCTTCTCGACCCGGGCTCGCCCTTCCTCGAGATCGGCCAGCTCGCCGCGAACGGCATGTACCGGGACGAGGCGCCCGGAGCCGGGATGATCGCCGGCATCGGCCGGGTTTCGGGCCGAGAGACGATGATCGTCGCCAACGACCCGACGGTGAAGGGCGGCGCCTATTTTCCGACCACGGTGAAGAAGCATCTTCGAGCGCAGGAGATCGCGCTCCAGAACCGGCTGCCCTGCGTCTATCTGGTCGATAGCGGCGGCGCCAACCTTCCGCATCAGGCGGAGGTGTTTCCCGATCGGGAGCATTTCGGGCGGATTTTCTACAACCAGGCGCAGATGTCGGCCGAGGGGATCGCCCAGATCGCCTGCGTGATGGGGAGCTGTACGGCGGGCGGGGCCTATGTCCCGGCCATGTCGGACGAAAGCGTCATCGTCCGCAACCAGGGCACGATCTTCCTCGGCGGCCCGCCGCTGGTGAAGGCGGCGACCGGAGAGGTGATCTCGGCCGAGGATCTGGGCGGAGGCGACCTCCACGCGCGCAAATCGGGCGTGGTCGACCATCTCGCCGAGAATGACGAGCATGCGCTGGCGATCGTGAGGAGCATCGTCGGACGGCTGAACAGGGTGAAGGCGGTCGACCTCGACCTTGCCGACCCGGTCGAGCCGAAGCTCGATCCGGAGGAATTGTACGGCATCGTCCCGGACGACGTGCGCACCCCTTACGACGTGCACGAGGTGATCGGGCGGATCGTCGACGGCTCCGATTTTCACGAGTTCAAGGCGCTGTACGGAACCACGCTCGTCTGCGGCTTCGCCCGGATCTGGGGGATGCCCGTCGCGATCCTCGCCAATAACGGCATCCTTTTCTCGGAGAGCGCCCTGAAAGGCGCCCATTTCATCGAGCTGGCCTGCCAGCGCAGGACGCCGTTGCTGTTCCTCCAGAACATCTCCGGCTTCATGGTCGGCGGCAAATATGAAGCGGGCGGGATCGCCAAGGACGGCGCCAAGCTGGTCACGGCGGTGGCGACGGCGCAGGTGCCGAAGGTGACGGTGCTGATCGGCGGAAGCTTCGGCGCCGGCAATTACGGGATGAACGGCCGAGCCTTTGGCCCGCGTTTCCTGTTCACCTGGCCCAACAGCCGGATCAGCGTGATGGGCGGCGAGCAGGCGGCGAGCGTGCTGGCGACGGTCCACAAGGACGCGGACAGCTGGACGCCGGAGGAAGCCGAGGCCTTCAAGGCCCCGATCCGCCAGCGTTACGAGGACGAGGGCAATCCCTATTACGCGACCGCCCGGCTGTGGGACGACGGAATCATCGATCCCGTGCAGACCAGGGACGTGCTCGGCCTAGCCTTCGCGGCCTGCCTGAACGCGCCGATTCCCGAACGGGCGTGCTTCGGCCTGTTCAGGATGTGACGATGAGCGATGACGAAATCCGGATTGATCAGGCGACGTACGATCGGATCGTCGCTTTATACCAGGACGGCGAGCAGCTGACCCGAAGCGGACTGATCCCCTCCGCTTTCGCGAGATATGTCGAAGCCTGGTCGCTCATTCCGGACCCCAAGCAGCTTTGGGAAATATCCACCCCGGTGATCTCCGCGATCGCCGACTGCTGCTTCCTGGCGGGCGAATATGGCGAGGTGCTCCAGGCGCTGGAATTCGGGATGCATTGTCCCGGCGCGGCCGACAATCCGTTTTTCCATCTCCGTCTCGGCCAGGCGCTGCTCGAACAGGGCGGGGAGGACGACCGCGCGGCGGACGCGCTGATGCGCGCCTACGAAGCCGATGGCGAAAAGATATTCGAGCATCAGGACCCCAAATATCTCGAATTCCTCGCCGCCCGGGGACGGATAGAAAGGTGATCCGCTCGCTGCTCATCGCCAATCGCGGCGAAATCGCCTGCCGGATCATCCGCACGGCGCGGCGGCTCGGGGTTCGGACCGTCGCGGTCTATTCCGACGCCGATCGCCATTCGCTGCATGTGCGGGAGGCGGACGAGGCGGTGCATATCGGGGCTTCGCCGGCACGGGAAAGCTATCTCGTCGGAGAGAAGATCCTCGCCGCGGCCAGGGCGACGGAGGCCGAGGCGATCCATCCCGGCTACGGCTTCCTTTCGGAGAATGCGGAGTTCGCTGAGGCGGTCGAGGCCGCCGGGCTGGTCTGGGTCGGGCCGAAGGCGGCGTCGATCCGGGCGATGGGGCTGAAGGACGCGGCCAAGAAGCTGATGAGCGAGGCCGGAGTGCCGGTCACGCCCGGCTATCACGGCGAGGACCAGGCGCCGGAGCGGCTTCAGGCGGAGGCGGATTCGATCGGCTATCCGGTTCTGATCAAGGCCGTTGCCGGCGGCGGCGGGAAGGGGATGCGGCGGGTCGATGACCGGTCCGAGTTCCAGGAGATGCTGGCCAGCTGCAAGCGCGAGGCGGCGGCTTCGTTCGGCGACGACCGGGTGCTGATCGAGAAATATGTCGAGCGGCCGCGCCATATCGAGGTGCAGGTGTTCGGCGACGGGCTAGGCAACGTCGTCCACCTGTTCGAGCGCGACTGCTCGCTCCAGCGGCGGCACCAGAAGGTGATCGAGGAGGCGCCGGCTCCGGGCATGGACGAGGCGACCCGGGCGGCGGTGTGCGGCGCAGCGGTCAAGGCGGCCCAGGCGGTCGATTATCGCGGTGCGGGAACGGTCGAGTTCATCGCCGACGCTTCGGACGGGCTGAAGGCGGACCGGATATGGTTCATGGAGATGAACACGAGGCTCCAGGTCGAGCATCCGGTGACCGAGGAGATCACCGGCCAGGACCTGGTCGAATGGCAGCTCCGGGTGGCATCCGGCGAACCGCTGCCGCTCCGGCAGGAGGAGCTTTCCATCCGCGGCTGGGCGATGGAGGCGCGGCTCTATGCCGAGGATCCGGCCCACGAATTCCTGCCCTCGACCGGACGTCTCGATCATTTCCAGCTCGGCCGCTCAATCCGGATCGATACGGGCGTCGAGGAAGGCGACCGGATCAGCCCTTATTACGACCCGATGATCGCCAAGCTCATCGCCCGGGGCGCCACCCGCGACGAGGCGATCGACCGGCTGGTCGATGCCCTGCAGCAGGTCGAGATCTGGCCGGTCAGGACCAATGCGGGCTTCCTGGCCAAAGCGGCGGACCATCCGGACTTCCGCTCGGGCGACGTCGACACCGGCTTCATCCCGTCGCGGATCGACCGGCTCGTGCCCGATCCGGCGCCGCCGGAGGGAGTCTGGAACCTTGCCGCGACCGCCTTGCTCGCCTCGACCTTCGGCAATGGCGGGGAGGGCGATCCCTGGGATTCGCTTCGAGGCTTCCGGGCCAATGCCGGCGAGGACCTGGCCGTGGCCCTGAGCCATGCCGGGGAAACCCACCTCGTCGATGCGAGTGGCGATCCGCCGCTCGAAGGAATCGCGACGGCGGCTGGGGAGAATGTCCTGGTTTTCTCGGCTGGCCAGGCCTTCGCCTTCAGTCTTCCGGGCGCCGGCGGTGGAGCGGCCGGCGGCGCTTCTTCGGACGGTGCCTTGCTGTCGCCGATGCCGGGACGGGTGCTCTCGGTCGAGGTGCGCGAGGGCGACCGGGTGGCCAAAGGGCAGAAGCTTCTGACCCTCGAGGCGATGAAGATGGAGCACAGCCTGACCGCGCCGTTCGAGGGGGTTGTCGCGGAGCTCGAGGCGGTGGAAGGTGCGCAGGTGAGCGAAGGGACCCTGCTGGTCCGGGTGGAGAAGGGGGAATGAACATCACCGTCATGCCAGCGAAGGCTGGCATCCATGCGGACCCGGAATGGACCCCAGCCTTCGCTGGGGCGACGGCTTAGCCGTCGTGCCCGGCCGCTTCTACGACCAATGGACGATAGGCGACCGGATCGCCCACCAGCCACATCGCACCGTCACCGAGACCGACAATCTCCTCATCTCGGCCCTGACCCATAATCCGCAGCCGCTCCACCTCGATTCGGAATATGCCGCGGGAACCGAGTTCGGCCGGATCGTCGTCAACGGCACCTTCACTTTCTCGCTTCTGGTCGGGCTGTCGGTTGGCGACACCACGCTCGGCACGCTCGTCGCCAATCTCGGCTACGACAAGGTGCGGATGCCCAAGCCGGTCTTCATCGGCGACACGCTCAGGGCGGAGACCGAGGTGATCTCTTTGAAGGATTCCAGGTCCCGGCCGGAGGCCGGTATCGTCACCTTCGAACACCGAATGCTCAACCAGAAGGACGAACTGGTCTGCACAATGGAGCGAACGGCGCTCCTGAAGAGGCGCGGGTGAAGGGAGAGGCGATACGATGAGGCTGCGCTCTCTCCTTTTCGTGCCTGGCGACCGGCCCGACCGGATGGAGAAGGCGCTTCGGGCCGGTGCCGACGCGCTGATCCTCGACCTGGAGGATTCGGTGGCGCCGGCCGCCAAGCCCGAGGCGCGGCGCCATGTGGCGGAGTTCCTCAACACCCACAGCAGCGCCAAATTGTGGGTACGGATCAACCCGCTCGATTCCGACGAGAGCGACCGGGACCTCGCCGCGATCCTCTCAAGCCATCCGGACGGGATCGTCCTGCCCAAAGCCGAGGGAGGCGCCTCGGTGTCCGAGCTTGCCCGTCGGCTGACGGAGCGCGGCAACGCGACGTCGCGGATACTCGCCATCGCGACCGAGACTCCGGCGGCGATTTTCCAGCTCGGAAGCTATGGCGGGGCGAAACGGCTTGCGGGCCTGACCTGGGGGGCGGAGGATTTGCCGGCGGCGATCGGAGCGGCGACGTCGCGCGAGCCCGACGGTCGATTCACCCCGCCTTACGAGCTCGCCCGCTCGCTCTGCCTGTTCGGGGCGGCCGCGGCCGGGGTCGCTCCGATCGAGACCGTCTATCCGGCCTTTCGCGACCTGGACGGGCTGGCAGGCTACGCGGCGCGGGCCCGGCGCGACGGCTTCACCGGAATGATGGCGATCCACCCGGATCAGGTGCCCGTTATCAACGCCGCCTTCACGCCCAGTGCCGCGGAGGTCGCCCACGCCCGGGCGGTGGTCGCCGCGTTCGAGGCGAATCCCGGGGTCGGCGCTCTGTCGCTCGAAGGGCGGATGATCGACCGGCCGCATCTGATCCAGGCGCAGCGCACGCTTGCCGCGGCCGCAGGGGGGCCGTGAACGGATTGCCGGCGCCCGCGGACGCGGCCTGGACGGCGCTCGCCTTCATCCTCGGCGCAGCCATCGGCAGCTTCCTCGCCACCGTCCTGATCCGGTGGCCGCAGGGGCGAAGCGTGGTCGCGGGCCGCTCCGCCTGCGACAAATGCGGGCGCACCCTGGAGCCTCGCGACCTCGTGCCGATCCTCAGCTGGTCGCTGGCCCGGGGCCGGTGCCGGACCTGCGGCAGCCGAATCGACCGCAGGCATCTGGCGGCGGAAGCCGGCGCGGCGATGATCGGGATCGCGGCGATCCTCGCCCACCCGATGCCGCTGGCGGCGGTGACGGCGCTGCTGGGCTGGTGGCTTTTCCTGCTCGCCGCACTCGACCTGGAGCATGAATGGCTTCCCGACCGGCTGACCTGGCCGCTGCTGGCGGCGGGGCTTGCGGCTGCGTGGGGCGGTTTCGGACCGACGCTGGAGAGCCGGCTGATCGGCGCCGCGGCGGGCTTCGCGTCGCTGTTCCTGATCGCCTGGCTGTATCGGAAACTGCGCGGGCGCGAGGGCCTGGGAGGCGGCGATCCGAAGCTTTTCGCCGCGATCGGAGCCTGGCTGGGCTGGACCCAGCTGCCTTTCGTTCTGGTCGGGGCCGGGCTGCTCGGCCTCGCCGCTTTGGTCCTGAAGCGGCTTCGCGGGGGAGCGGTCGAGGCGACCGACCGGCTCCCGCTGGGCACCCTGATGGCGCTGGCCGCCTGGCCGATCTGGATTGTCATCAGCCCGTAATCGGGTAGCCTCACAAGCCGCTTGCGCCGGGGCGGAAAAGCTGGAAGTTTGCCCGGCTGGCGAATCCTGGGCTGGATGGTCGCCAAAACATTGTTACGACTGTGGAAATTTGCCGCGGTGGGTGTCGCGGGGAAGGGGTCTGGGTTTAAATGCGTTTAGCTTTTGACAGCCGGCGGCTGATCGGCCGCGCCCGGGGCGTCAACGGCTGGACTCTGCTCGAGATCGCGCTCCTCGCCCTGATCGCCCTGCAATGCGCCCGGCTGATCTGGACCGCTCTTACCCCGGTGGGGCCACTCGGCGACTGGCGAAGCACCGCTGCGGTCGCCGGCGACGCCTCGACTGGCGTCCTCGGCGGTTTCGACCCTTTCTTCCGCCTCAGCGGCGCGGCCGGACCGGTGACCGTCACCTCGCTCAACCTGAAGCTGTTCGGAATCCGCCAGGACCAGGCCTCGGGCCGCGGCTCGGCGATCATCGCCGCCTCGGACGGCCAGCAGCGCAGCGTCGGCGTCGGCGAGGAGATCGAGCCGGGAGTGACGCTGAAGACGGTCGAGTTCGACAGCGTCACCATATCGCGCGGCGGCTCCGACGAGCAATTGTTCATGGATCAGTCGGAGGTGCCCGCCACCGTGACCCCGACCGCTCCTCCGGCCCCTTCCGCTCCGACTCCGCCGGTCATCCAGCCGAGCACGTCGGTCGAACCGGGCAGTCGTCCGGTGCCGCCGTCCAGGCCCCAGCCGACCGAGGTAAGCGCCGTGCCGCGGATGAACGGGACCCAGCTGACCGGGATCACCGTCCAGCCCAGGGGGAATGGCGAAGGCTTCCGTGCGCTCGGCCTTGCTCCCGGCGACGTCGTCGTCTCGGTGAACGGCCGCCGAATTCGTTCTCCCGACCAGGCCCGGGACATGGCGGCGCAGCTGGCTTCGGCGCGGGTAAGCCTGCAGGTGGAGCGCGATGGCCGGGTCGTCACTCTCCGTCCGGGGGCCGGCCGGTGAAGCGCGCCCTGCTCGCTCTCGCGCTGATGCTGGCGGCGCCGCTGACTCCGGCCTCCGCCCAGCACGTCGTCAATTTCCGCGAGGCGGACATCCGGGCCTTCATCGAGGACGCGGCTCGGGTGACCGGCCGGACCTTCATCGTCGACCCGGCGGTGAGCGGCAAGGTCTCGGTGGTGACCCAGCGCCCGCTGTCCCGCTCCGAATATTTCGAGCTGTTCCTGTCGACCCTTCGCGCCAACGGACTGATGGCGGTCCCGCTCCAGGGCGGCGCCTTCCGAATCCAGCCGATCGCGACCGGGGCCGCCGCGGGCGGGCGCGTCGGGGCGCGGGGCAGCGCCAACAATTTCGTCACCGAGATCATCCGCACCCGGAGCATCGAAGGCGCCCAGGCGCTCGAGGCGCTCCGGCCGCTGGTCAGCCGCGAGGGCTCGATCACCGCAAGCCGCAACTCGATCGTCGTCGCCGATTTCGCCGACAACGTGGCTCGGATCCGGCAGGTGCTTCGGAGCATCGACCGGGACATGGACAACAGCCGGATCGTCGCTCTGCGCAACGCCGGCGCGCGCGAGATCGCGACCTCCCTCAACGCCCTGATGGAAGGGAGCAGTCCCGGGGGCCGGGCCGCGACCATCGTTCCGATCGACAGCTCCAATTCCATCGCGCTTCGCGGCGACGCCGCCACGGTCGCCCGGCTCACCGCCATGGCCGAGGAGCTCGACCAGCGCGCCGCCACCGGAACCGAGATCCGGGTCATCTTCCTCCAACATGCCGACGCCGCCCAGCTTCTGCCGGTGCTTCAGCAATTGCTCGGCCAGCCGGTGACCCAGCCGCCGCCGACTCCCGGCTTGTCGTCCTCGCGCGGCGAGGGCTCGACCACCTCGACGACCAGCCGAAGCGGCGGCGGGCGCCCTCCGGTGCGCACGACCACGACCGATTCGGAGGCTCCGGCCGCGGAGACCGCGCCTGCGACCGGGCTAAGCATCTTCGGGCCGCGCGGCGCGGTGGTGACCCGCTTCCAGGGCGCCAATGCCCTGGTCATCGCCGCCTCGACCGACGTCCAGCGCCAGTTGGGCGAGGTCATCCGCCAGCTCGACACGCGCCGCGAGCAGGTGCTGGTCGAGGCGATCATCGTCGAGATTTCGGACAATGCCGCCAAGAAACTCGGAGTCCAGCTGCTCCTCTCCGGCCTCAGCGGGAGCAACATTCCCTTCGCTGTCACCAATTATTCCAACGCCAGCCCGAACCTGCTGACGGTGGCCGGCGCCGTCGCCGCGGAGCGGCTCCGGACCACGACCACCACCGTCAACGGCCAGGTCGTGACCACGACCCAGAATTCGCCGGTCGCCGACGCGCTTCAGGAGGCCGCGGTCAATTCCGTGCTCGGCGCCACCGGCGGCATCGGCGGCCTCGCCTTCAGGGCCGGCAATGCCATTTTCGGGGCGATCATCAACGCGGTGAAATCCGACAGCAAGTCGAACATTCTCTCGACCCCGTCGATCATGACCTTGGACAACCAGGAAGCGCGCATCCTGGTCGGCCAGGAGATCCCGATCACGACCGGCGAGGCGCTGTCGCCCAATTTCGACAACCAGTTCCGCACCGTGGACCGCGAGAATGTCGGGATCACGCTCGAAGTGCTTCCCCAGATCAACGCCGGCGGCTCGATCAAGCTCAACCTCAGGCAGGAGGTGAGCTCGATCGCCGGGCCGGTCTCGGGCCGGTCGAGCGACCTCATCCTCAACAAGCGCGAGATCCAGACGGTGATCACCGTCGACGACGGCGAGATCGTCGGGATCGGCGGGCTGCTCGACGACAATGAGCGGCGGACGATCGAGAAGATCCCGTTCCTCGGCGACCTCCCGGCCATCGGCAATCTGTTCAAGTCGAAGAGCCGGAGCCGGGCCAAGACCAATCTGATGGTCTTCATCCGTCCGACCATCCTTCGCTCGCCCGCCGACGCTCGGGAGATGACCGAGCGGCGCTACGGCTACATTCGCGGGATGCAATATCTGCAGAATCCGAACGAGGAGCCGACCATCGACGAGCTGGTCCGCGAATATATGGGCATGGTCCCGCCCGATCCGGCGCCCGCGCCGCCGCCGCCGGTCAACCCCGCGCTCTACGCGCCGCAGATGCGCCCGGGCGATCAGATGGTGACTCCGGCGCCTTCGCCGCCGGCAGGGACTCCTCGGTGACCGACCTGCGGGTCGAGGTCGAGACGGCGGCGTCCGCGCCTCCCCCGAACCTGCCCTATCTCTTCGCCAAGCGGAACGGCATCGCCCTGGTCGGCGAGGCGGACGGACGGGCGCGGGTGGCGTTCCGCGAAGGGGCCGATCCGCAGGCGCTAATCGAGGCCCGGCGGGTGCTCGGCCGGCCGCTCGCGATCGAGGCGGTCACCGCCGACGGCTTCGACAAGCTCCTTTCCGAACGCTACGCGATGGACGATCAGGCGGCGGCGGACGCGGCCGGATCTCTCGGGCTCGGCGATGAATTGAGCCATCTCGCCACCGATCTGCCGACCGCCGACGACCTTCTCGACAGCGCCGACGACGCGCCCGCGATCCGTCTGATCAACGGGATCATCGCCGACGCCGCCCGGCAGGGCGTCTCCGACATCCATATCGAGCCCTACGAGACCGGGCTGGTGGTCCGGATGCGGATCGACGGCGTGCTTCGCGAGACCCTGCGCATGCCGGCCCATGTCGCGCCGGTTGTGGTCAGCCGGATCAAGGTCATGGCCCGGCTCGACATCGCCGAGCGGCGGGTTCCCCAGGACGGGCGGATCGGGCTCACCCTGGGCGGCAAGTTGCTCGACGTCCGGGTCTCGACCCTGCCGAGCCGAGCCGGCGAGCGGGTGGTGCTCCGGATCCTCGACAAGGAGAATGCGGGGATCGACCTCGATTCGCTCGGAATGCCGCCGTCGGTCCATGCCTTGTTCGCCGGTGCCCTGACCGAGCCGAACGGGATCGTCCTCGTCACCGGGCCGACCGGCTCGGGCAAGACCACCAGCCTCTATGCCGGGCTTCGGCTCCTTAACGACGGCAGCCGCAACATCCTCACCGTCGAGGATCCGGTCGAATATGCGGTCGACGGGGTCGGCCAGACCCAGGTCAACGCCAAGGTCGGATTGAGCTTCGCGGCGGGGCTTCGGGCCATCCTTCGCCAGGATCCCGACGTCGTCATGGTCGGCGAGATCCGCGACCGGGAGACCGCCGAGATCGCAGTCCAGGCCTCGCTGACCGGTCACCTCGTCCTCTCCACCGTCCATACCAACGACGCCATCGGGGCGATCACCCGGATGCGCGACATGAAGGTGGAACCGTTCCTGCTCGCCTCGACCCTTCGGGCGGTGATCGCCCAGCGCCTGGTCCGGCGGCTCTGCCCGGCCTGCCGGGGACCGGTCGAGGCCGATCCGGCCATGGCGGCCCTGGTCGGGGTCGACCCCGGCACCATCGTCCATGAGCCGCGCGGCTGCGCGCAGTGCGGAAACAGCGGCTACAAGGGCCGGATCGGAGTGTTCGAGGCGGTCCGGATCGACGAGAACGTCCGCCGGCTGATCAACGCCGGCGGCGACGAGGTCGAGATTTCCGCCCACGCCTTCCGCAACAGTCCGAACCTCGCAGCGGCGGCCCGGCAGCTCGTTCGCGAAGGCGTGACCAGCGTCGGCGAGGCCGTTCGGGTGTCGCGGCGCGAGAGCGAGGATGTCTGAGTTCGCCTATCTGGTGCTCGACCGCGCCGGGCGCGAGCGGCGCGGGTCGCTTCGCGCCGAGACCCTGGACGAAGCCCGGGAGAAATTGAGCGCCCGCGGGCTGTTCGTGGTCAAGATGGAAACGGCCGGCGGGGAGGCGGCGCCGGCCCTGCTGTCTCGCCAGATTTTCGCACGCAAGAAGCTCAACGGGCGTCAGCTCAACGTCTTCACCCGGCAATTGTCGACCCTGGTCCAGGTCAGCCCGCTCGAGGAGTCGCTGCGGACGATCGCCCGGCAGACCGAGAAGGACCAGGTCCGCGACATTCTGATGTCGGTCCACGCCTCGGTCCTCGAGGGACGGCGGCTTTCCGAGGCGATGGCGCGCCAGCCGGCGAGCTTTCCGCCGCTCTACCGCGGAATGGTCCAGGCGGGCGAGGGGTCGGGGACATTGCCCGCCATCCTCGAACGGCTCGCCGGCCTGCTCGAGCGGCAGGCGCAGGTCAGGAGCAAGGTGATGAGCGCGCTCGCTTATCCCGCCGTGCTCGCGCTCGTCGCCATGTTCGTCGTCTTCGCACTGATGGTGTTCGTCGTGCCCCGGGTGGTCGAGCAGTTCGAGGATATCGGCCAGCAACTGCCCTTCCTTACCCGGGCGGTGATCGCGGTCTCCAATCTGCTCGCCGTCTGGTGGTGGGCGATCCTGCTCGGCATCGTCGCGATCGGCTTCCTCGTCTCTCGCGCGCTTCGCGACGAGGGCACCCGGCTGCGCTTCGACCGCGGCCTGCTTCGGATCCCGCTGATCGGCCGGCTTCTGCGCGATCTCCACGCGGCTCGGATGGCCCGGACCCTTTCCACCATGGTGGCGAGCCGGCTGCCCTTGCTCGAAGGGCTGAAGCTGACCACCGAGACGGTCCACAACCGCGCCCTGCGCGCCGCGACCGCCCAGATCGCGGAAGCGGTTCGCACCGGCGGAAGCCTGTCCGGCGCGCTGAAGCGCTCGAACATCTTCCCGCCCTTGCTCGTCTATCTCGCCGCCAGCGGCGAGGCGAGCGGGCGGCTCGACCTGATGCTGGAGCGCGCGGCCGACTATCTTGAGCGCGAGTTCGACACTTTCACCACGACCGCTTTGGCCCTGCTCGAGCCGGCGATCATCGTCCTGATGGGCGCGGTGGTGGCGGTTATCGTGCTCTCGATCCTGCTGCCGATCCTGCAGCTCGACAC
>JBAWCC010000296.1:0-8453 GCA_049590095.1 Allosphingosinicella sp.
GACGGGGCGGGCCTTCTTCGGCAAGCTGCTCGCCCTCAGCCTCGCCGCCATCTGCTACGGCCTCATTAACTTCGGTCTGCTGCTGTGGCTTCCCGCCGACATGGTCGCGAAAGGATACAGCATGGAAGTATCCAGCAAGCTGCTGGCTCAGTCTGCCCTGATCGCCTTCCCCACGATCTTCGTCGCCGCATGGCTCTACAGCGCCTGGAGCACAAAATGGTCCGTGGTCGGATCGGTCGCGATGACGCTTGCCGGCCTCGTCGGGATGATCGCGCTCGAGCTGCAGCTGATCGCCAGCCCGGTGCTGCCGGTGGCGCTCCTGATCGTCGGGACCAACGCCCTCGTCGCGATGCTCCTTCCTTATGCCGCGGAGAGCTTCCCGCTGCGGATCCGCGGCCGCACGACCGGGACCGTCGCGGCCTGCACCAAGGCCGGAGGGATGTTCGCCCAGTTCCTGGCGATCCTGGCGCTGGTTCCCCCGCTCGAAATCGTCTCCATCGCCATCCTCGTCCCGACCGCCACCGCCCTGATTCTGGTCGCCTGGTTCGGGAAGGAGACTCGCGGCCGGGACCTCAGGGACCTCGATCCCGACGGCCACACCTTCGCCGCGACCGGAATGTAGGCCGTCAGCTCGGCACAGGACGGCCGTTTCCTCGCCAGGTTGCCGATTTCGCTCGGTGCGACCTCCGCAGCCGTGCACGGACGAAAGGCCGGCGGGCCGGGGTCAATTGCGCTGCTGCGTCATTCGGTCGACCCAGGCGATGCCGATCGCGGACAAGATGAAGATCATGTGGATCACGGTCTGCCACAGGATGGCGGATTCCGTGATCCGCCCGTTCGGCTGGCCGAGCGCGCCGGCTTCGATGAACGTGCGCAGCAGATGGATGGACGAGATGCCGATGATCGCCATGGCGAGCTTCACCTTCAGCAGCGGAAGCGGCCTGAGCTTTACCTGAGAGTCGGGGAATAGCGGATCGGAAGACATGATCGGGTCCTGTTTCGGTCGGCTTGCAGGACCGTCGGGATGGTCCGTTCGCGGCCCCTTAGCATGGGTCGGCGGCTTCGCCAGACCGTCCGGCTCCCATCTGGGACGCCCAGCGGATATTCCGCCTTCATTCTTGCGACCCATTCGCAATAAGGCTAGACGCGGAAAAATGCATCCGAGGAACCCCATGAAAAATCCTTCACCGCCTCTGCTTCCCGCTCTGGCCGCCGCACTGCTGCTCGTCGCTTGCGGCGGCGACGATCGAAGCCCCAACGGGTCCGCCGCCGCACAAGCGGGCGAGGTCAATCTCTATTCCGCCCGTCATTATGACAGCGATCTTCCGCTCTATGAGCGGTTCACCCGCGAAACCGGGATCAAGATCAACCGGATCGAGGGCAATGCCGACCAGCTGATCGCCAGGATGCGCAGCGAAGGCGCTCGCAGTCCGGCGGACCTGTTCATCGCCGCGGACGCGGGCGCCCTGTGGCGGGCCCAGCAGGCGGGCCTGTTCCAGCCGGTCCGGTCGGAAGCGCTCGAGGCGCGGGTCCCGACCAATCTGCGGGAACCCGCCGGAAACTGGTACGGCTTCAGCCGCCGTGCGCGGGTCGTCGCTTATGACGGAGCACGCGTGAAGCCCGAGGAGGTGGATACCTACGAGGAACTGGCTTCGCCGCGCTTCCGCGGCCGCCTCTGCGTTCGTTCGGCCGACAATATCTACAATCTTTCGCTGGTCGGAGCATTGATCGAAGCCTGGGGCGAGCCGCGGACGGAAGAATGGGCGCGCGGAATCGTCGCCAATATGGCTCGGCCGCCCGAAGGCGGCGACCGCGACCAGATTCGAGCCGCCGGAGCGGGCGTGTGCGACGTCGCCATCACCAATTCCTATTATTATATCCGAATGGCGAGCGGCGAGGATGCCGGCGACCGGCAGGTCACCCAGCGCGTGAAGCTGGCCTTCCCGAGCCTCGGCGGCCAGGGCGCGCATGTGAATATCTCAGGCGGAGGAGTTGCCGCCAATGCTCCGAATCGCGACAATGCGCTCCGGCTGCTCGAATTTTTCGCCTCGGCCGGGGTCCAGCAGCACATCTCGCGCTACAATAACGAATTTCCGGCGACTCCCGGGGTCTCGGCTCCGGCGCCGGTCGACGCATATTCGAACTTCCAGGCGCATCCGATGTCCGTGGCCAGCTTCGCCGCCCGCCAGCCGCAGGCGCAGGCGCTGATGAGCCGGGTGGGGTGGCGCTGACCGGTCAGCCGCCGGCGCCGATCCGATTCCTTCCGGGCCGGGGCCGGCGGAGCCCGGGCCTTCTCCAGTGGCTGGCGCTCGGCGCCGGAGCGGCGGCGATCCTGCCCCTCGCCGGAATCGTCCTTGCCGCTCTTTCGGGGCCGGCCGCCGACATTCCGCTGTCCGACGTCCTGCGCTACGCCGGCACCTCGGCCTGGCTGGCTCTCCTCGTCGGACTGCTGACCGCGGTCCTCGGCTCGGCCGCGGCCTGGCTGGTGGTCATGTACCGCTTTCCCGGCAGCCGCTTCTTCGCCTGGGCGCTGGCTCTGCCGCTCGCAGCGCCGGCCTTCGCTCTGGCTTATGCCTATGCGGACCTGTTCGACGTCGCGGGTCCGCTTCGGACTGGCCTGCGCGCCTCGACGGGAATGGACCTGCCGTTCGAGCTTCGAAGCGTCGGCGGCGCCGCCTTCATCCTAGCCTGCGCATTTTACCCGTACGTCTATCTCGCGATGCGGGCGGCCTTCCTCAATCAGTCGGCGAGCGCGCTCGAGGCGGCGCGGCTGCTCGGCTGCACCGAGCGCTCGGCCTTCCTTCGCGCTTCGCTGCCCCTTGCCCGACCCGCGCTCGCGGCGGGGGTCGCGCTCGCCGTCATGGAGACGCTCGCCGATTACGGCGCCGTCCAGTTCCTGAGCGTCCAGACCCTGACCACCGGGGTCGTCCGCGCCTGGTCGGTCTTCGGATCGACGGCCGGCGCCGCCCGCTTCGCCCTTCCCCTGCTCGCCGCCGCCGCCTTGTTGCTGTGGATCGAGCGGCGCGGCCGTGCCGGCCGGGGCCACGACAATGGCCGCTCCGCCTGGCGGGGGGTCCCCTCACGGCGATTGTCCGGCCTTCCCGCGGTCGCCGCCGCCGCCTTCTGCGCATCGCTGCTGGTCGCGGCGCTCGGCCTTCCGCTGGCCTGGCTCGGCTGGAACGCATTGACCTATCTGCCGGAAAGCAGACGGCTTTTCGAGGCTGCTCTCAACAGCGTCTCTCTCGCCGCCGCCGGGGCATTGCTGACGACCCTCCTGGCGGGAGCGCTGGCGATCGGAGGGGCCCGCCTGCCGCTCGTCTCGCGTCTCGCCAGCCTCGGCTACGCCACGCCCGGCGCGGCGATGGCGATCGGCCTTCTGGTCCCGGCGGCGATCGTCTGGCGATTCGCTCCCGCCGCTTCGGGTTACTGGATCGGGCTCGCGCTCCTTCTCTACGCTTATTCGGCGCGGCTGATGGCGGCCGCTCTCGAGCCGATCGACGCGGGCCTCGCCCGGGTCACGCCGTCGATGCTCCATGCCGGCCGCAACCTCGGCCGAAGCGAGAAGGGGGTCGCGTTCGCCGTCCAGCTGCCGATCGCCCGGGGCGCCTTCCTCACTGCCGGACTCATCGTCTTCATCGACATATTGAAGGAGCTGCCCGCCACGCTCATCCTCCGGCCGTTCGACTTCGAGACGCTCGCCGTGACCGCCAACAATTACGCGCTCGACGAGCGGCTGGGGCAGGCCGGCTGGCCGGCGGTCGCGATCATGTTGCTGGCGCTTCCGCCCACGGTCTGGCTCAGCCGCAAGATTGCCGGTTCGCGCCCGGGCACCTAAGAACTCCGGCGTGGCCCATTCCCCCGTTCTCGAAGTCCGCTCCGTCTCGAAGGCCTATCGGGGACGCCGTGTGGTCGCGGAAGCGAGCCTGGAGCTGTGGCCGGAGCGGATCACCTGCCTGCTGGGCCCGTCGGGCTGCGGCAAGACCAGCCTGTTGCGGCTGATCGCCGGCCTGGAAGCCCCGGATTCGGGCGAGATCGAGGCGGGCGGGCGATTGCTCGCCGGCCGGGGGACGCTGGTGCCGCCCGAGCGGCGCGGGATCGGCCTGGTCTTCCAGGATTTCGCCTTGTTCCCGCATCTGACCGCCGCCCAGAACGTCGGATTCGGCCTCAGGCATTTGCCGGCCCCGATGCGCCGCGATCGGGCGGCCGCTCTGCTTGAGCAATTCCGGCTCGGCCATCTCGCCGACGCCTGGCCGCAGACCCTGTCGGGCGGGGAGCAGCAGCGGGTCGCGATCGCCCGGGCCCTTGCCCGGGAGCCGATGGCGGTGCTTCTCGACGAGCCCTTCTCGGGACTCGACGGCGACCTGAAGGCCGAAGTGCGCCATGCCGTCCTCGAAGGGTTGAGAAAGGCGGGGACGACGGCCCTGGTCGTGACCCACGATCCCGAGGAAGCGATGCTGATCGCGGACCGGCTCGTCCTGATGGGCGAGGGACGGATCCTCCAGACGGGATCGCCGCGGGAATGCTATTACCGGCCGAGCTCGATCCGGGCTGCCCGGTTGCTCGGCGAGGTCAACGTCATCGACGCATCGGTCGCGAACGAAACGGCCTCGACCGCCTTCGGGCCGATGCCCGCGGAGGGCCTGCCGGACGGCCGGGCGATCCTGATGGTCCGTCCCGAGGGCCTCCGCCCCGACTCCGCGGGCGCCGAGATGAAGGTCGTTCGAATCCGCTTCGGAGGCGGGTATCACGAGGTGACGCTCGAGGCGGAAGGCCGCCCGCTCACCATGACCCTGACCGACGATCCGCCCGCGATGGGCACGATCGTGCGCGTGTCGATCGACGCTCGAAGATCCGCTTGGCTCGAAGGCGGCGGTTGAGCGCCGGCCCAGCCCGCGCCTTTGCCTACAAAGTCGCGAACAACGCGCTCATCCGCTCCCAGGCCCGTTCCGCCGCTGCGGCGTCGTAGGCCGGGCTGTCGATCACCGTCCAGCCATGGTCGGCGGGATAGACCTCCACCTCCGCCGGTCGTCCCGCCGCCGAGGCGGCTTCGCGCAGAGCAGTCTTCACCTCGGGCGCCTTGGCGTCGTCGTCCCGAGCGATCGCGAACAGGTAGCGCGCCTGAGTCTTCCGCAGCAGATTGTGGGGGCTTTGCGGGTCGTCCGGCCTGACCAGGCCGCCGCCGTGAAGCGACGCCGCAGCGCGGACTCGTCCCGGCACCGCCGCCGCGGTCCACACGGTGAAGGGCCCGCCCATGCAATAGCCGTGGGTGCCGACTCCGCGAGCCGTGTCGACCTCCGGGCGGCGGTCGAGCCAGCCGATCGCGGCCGTCGAGTCCCGCCGGACCGCTTCGGCGGTCAGGGCTGAGCGCCAGGGCCCCACTTTCTCGAACCCGCCTTGCGCCCGGAAGGCCGGGAAGTCGCTGAACTGCGGCGCCGGCGCCGAGCGATAATAAGGATTGACCACCAGCACCGCATAGCCCTGCTTCGCCAGCCGCCGGGCCATCACCTCGAACGCCTCGCGAAGGCCCGCGATGTCCGGCCAGGTCAGGATCGCCGGATGTCGGCCCTTCGCCGGACGGACGAAGAAGGCATCCATCGTCCCGTCTTCGGTGGTCACGCGCACCCGCTCCTCGGCGAGCTCGCCGCCGACGCCGCCGACGGATCCGGAAGCGCAGGCGGCCAGCGCCCCCAGCCCGCCGAGCGCGAACATCCGGCGGTTCACGGCCCAGTCGAATGGAGCGCCGCGGGTCCATTCGTCGAGCTGGTCGCGTTCGCACATGGCCCGGTTCCTCTTATGATGTCGCCGCGACCCGTATCGCCAGGCGCCGCCGGGGTAAAGCCGCCCGCCGGCCGCCGCATTGCGCGGCACGTCCGCGGGCCTCGGATCGACTACGCTTCAGACAGAACTCCGCGGTAATCGGAATCCTCCAGCGCGCGGCCGGCCCCCATGGCGACGCAGGTCAGGGGATCCTCGGCGACCGCGACCGGAAGCCCCGTCGCGAGCGACAAGGCCTCGTCCAGCCGCCGAAGCAGAGCGCCACCGCCGGTCAGGACGATCCCGAGGTCGACGATGTCTGCGGCAAGCTCCGGCGCGGTGTTCTCGAGCGCGGTCCGGACCGCTCCGACGATGTGGCTCACCGGCTCGGCGATGGCTTCGGCGACCTCCGACTCGCTGATCGAGATCTCCTGGGGCATTCCGAGCGACAAATGCCGCCCCCGCACATTTATCGTCGCGGATTCGCCTTCGGGCGGAAGCGCGCTTCCGATCTCCAGCTTGATTCGCTCCGCCGTCGCTTCGCCGATCATGAGATTGTGCTTCCGGCGGACGGCGGCGGCGATGGCATCGTCCATCTTGTCCCCGCCGACCCGAACCGAGGTGCTGTAGGCCAGGCCTCGCATGGACAGGATCGCGACCTCCGTCGTCCCTCCGCCGATGTCCACCACCATCGCTCCGACGGGCTCCGTCACCGGCAGCCCGGCCCCGATCGCCGCCGCCATCGGCTCCTCGATCAGCCAGACCTTGGACGCTCCGGCGTTGGTCGCAGCGTCGCGGATGGCGCGGCGCTCGACCGAGGTCGAGCCGGAAGGCACGCAGACGACGATTTCCGGATGGCGCCCGAGGCGGGAGGGGCCGCCATGGGCCCGGTCGATGAAATGCTTGATCATCTGCTCGGCGACATCGATGTCCGCGATGACTCCGTCCCGGAGCGGGCGGACGGCCTGAATGTTGGCGGGCGTCTTTCCCATCATCAGCTTGGCATCGCGGCCGACCGCCTTGACTCGCCGGACGCCGTCGATCGTCTCGAGGGCCACGACCGAAGGCTCGTTGAGCACGATTCCCTTCCCGCGAACGTAGACGACCGTGTTCACCGTCCCGAGGTCGATCGCCATGTCGTTCGAGGGAAGTCGGAGGATTCGCGAAAAAAACATGAAAAAATACGTCCAATAGGCTGAATCGGGAGGCTGCAGGCCTATGCGACGCGGTTACCCCCCAGCGTCAAGCCATGACGGCAGGGGGGCGCGGAATTAGGCTGGGTCGATCACCCCGTCGTCCCGGTCGATCCCCGGGCCGCGCGCTCGGCTCGCCGGTTGTCGAGCAGAGTTCGAATGTCGGCTTCGGAGACGAGCGAGGCGAGGCGGGACCGGAACAGGCGCTGATATTCGTCCAGCCGATCCGGTGTCTCCCCGATGCCGTAGGGCACATAGCCCCGGAAGAAGGGATCCTGCTCCGCAAGCCCGGACAGCAGGGAAATCAGGTCGACGCCGCTCGGCGGCATGAGGCCGATGGCGAGATGGATCGAGCCGTCGCCGCCGCTGGCGGCGGCGTGAACGGTGCCGCGCGGCAGATAGAGCAGATCGCCGGCCGTCATTCGAACCCGGCTCGAAGCCGGCGTGCCGGCGAGATGATGGTGGTCCTTGCCCATTCCGAGCCTCTCGCGCGGCGAATGCTCGTGGAGGGACCAGGTCTTCGTTCCGGCGATCTGCAGCGCGAACACGCCATAGGGGTCGCTATGCGGCGCCAGACCCTCCGCGTTCGGCGGAGAGACGATGAGGTGGGCGATGGATCTGGCCTTGTACCGGTCCTCGTACCGGGCCAGCCGCGCGGCGAGGCGCGGCAGGAAACGGCCCACCGACGGGAGAAGGAAGCTGTAGCCTTGACGATGGAGCTCGCGCAGGCTCGCGGCGCAGGCGGAAGCGGATCCGGCGGCCCATCCGGAATGGCCGGACACGGGGACCGGGCGCTCGGCGCCGCGGCAGAGCAGCAGCTCCTGCTGGGCCGGATTGCCGGGCCCGAAAAGAAGGTCCTCGACCTCCTGCTTCGAGAGCAAAATGTCGTAATGGCGCTCCGATCGCCCGGAAATGTGGAGGGTCGAGCGCTCCCAGGCCTCAGACCAGAAGCGCTCAATATCCCACGGAGCGAGCAACTCCTCGAAAGTCATTGCGCCGTCGCCAGCCCGTCGATGCGGCGCCAGTGGCCGGGCGTTTTGAACAAAACGATCCACCCCTGGCGAAGCGCCCGCTCGATCAGCCGCTTGCTCTCATCCTCCGTGCCGCGCGAGGTTCGCGCGCCACGGAAATCGACCCGAACAAGGCGCCCGCCCGAATCCACCACGAGCACCCGCCGTTCGTGAATCGCGCACCATTGGCGGATCTCGGCCTCTCCTGCCTGCATTCCGGTCACGCACTGCAAGGCGGCATATGTCCCGTTGCTCACCGCCCCAAGCCCGCGGTCGGCAAGCGCGATGCCGTAGGGCCGGGTCTCGGGCGTCTGGAGCAAAGCGGCGACGACTCGCCTGGCATTCGGCCTCGGCGCGGGCTTCATTCCCATCCGGACCGCGGCGACGGCCCGACGCGTATCGCGAATGCCATCCCTGCTCAGGTGGGCGCCCGCGAGCGCGTGGAACAGGCAGTCTCCGTCGGCGGCATTGGGCCGCAGGCGAAAGCAGGAGTCGA
>JBAWCC010000297.1:0-1777 GCA_049590095.1 Allosphingosinicella sp.
GGACGTGGTGGCCGATCGAGCGCATCGGCGAGGCCGGGCTCCCGACCCTCTTCGCCAAGCTCGCTTCCCGGGGCGCCGAGTGGAGAACCGGCCAATGAGAACCGGCTTCACCGGCGCCGGGCTGGACCGCGCGGATCATCTGCGCCTCGACGAGGCGCGTCTGGCGGAGCTGGCCGCGAGCCTCGAGGCCCGGCTGCTGCGCCTCGCCGGCCTCGATCCGGAGCTGGACGAGGACGGCCGGCTCGGCTGGGGATCGATGGTGGAGGTCGGGGAACGGATCTTCCTCGGCCTTCGCGAAGGCGCGCCACTGTTCGCGCCTCTGATCCGCGCCGATCCGGGGCAGCGGGCCTGGTCCGTCTTCGCGCTGCTCGATCGGATGGCGGCGGAGGACACGGCCGTCTGGGGCACCGCCCGCAGCCTGATCGAGTGGCACAACCGCCACCTCTTCTGCGGAGCCTGCGGGAATGCGACGGCCGCGTTCCGAGGCGGCTGGGGCCGGCGCTGCGCCGGCTGCGGCCTCGAACATTTCCCGAGAGTGGACCCGGTCGTGATCATGCTCGCCGAATATGAAGGGCGAGTGCTTCTCGGCCGCCAGCCGCAATATCCGGCCGGCCGCTATTCCGCCCTCGCAGGCTTCGTCGAGCCGGGCGAATCGATCGAGGAAGCGGTCGCCCGCGAGCTCGGCGAGGAGGCCGGAATCGAGGTGAGCGGCGTCCGCTACGTCGCAAGCCAGCCCTGGCCATTCCCCGGCCAGCTGATGATCGCCTGCACCGCGACCGCGGCGGGCGACGAGCTCAGGCTCGACTCGAACGAGCTGGAGGACGCGATCTGGGTCGACCGGGAAGGCGTGCGGGCGGCCTTGGCGGGCAAGCCGGGAGCCCCGTTCCTCGGGCCGCCTCATTTCGCCATCGCTCATACCTTGCTGAGGCACTGGGCCGACAGCTAAATCCTCCCCCGCATTTGCGGGGGAGGGGGACCTTGCAAAGCATGGTGGAGGGGCCTGCTGCCGAAGAACCCCTCCGCCGCACTTCGTGCGGTCCCCGCGAAATCGCGGGGAGGATTTAGCCGCGTCTTGCCCCTTCCCACTCCCCCGCTTAAAGGGGCTCGCGAATTCCCTTTTCCCGCGAGCGAAGCGGGATGCCCTGGAGGTCTACGAAGGCATGGACAACCGCTCCAACACGATCGCGGGCTGGGTGCTCGGCGCGGGCATCGTTGCGCTCGGCGCTTCGATCGTCTCCGGCGAGATGTTCCACCAGGAGCGGCCCGAGAAGATGGGCTATCCGATCGAGGGCGTCGTCATCGAGGGCGAAGGCGCCGCCGAGGCCGAGCAGCCGATCGCCAATTTCATGGCCGCCGCCGACGTCGCCAAGGGCGAGGCCCAATTCAAGAAGTGCACTGCCTGCCACACGATCACCCAGGGCGGCGCCAACGGAACGGGGCCCAATCTCTGGGGCTCGCTGGGCAAGGGGATCGCCCAGGTTTCGCCCGGCTTCGCCTACTCGCCGGCGCTCGCCGGCAAGGGCGGCACCTGGGACTGGGAGAGCATGAGCCAGTGGATCAAGTCGCCTCGCGACTTCGCTCCGGGGACCAAGATGACCTTCGCCGGCATCTCCAAGCCCGAGGATCGCGCCGACCTGCTCGCTTATCTCAATGCGCAGGGCAGCAACCTGCCGCTGCCGACGCCTCAGGCTGCCCCGGCGGCGCCGGCGGGCGATGCCAAGGCCGCGGCGGAGAAGGCCGACCAGCCCGCCGCGGGCGACAAGGCCGAGGACGAGCC
>JBAWCC010000298.1:0-1966 GCA_049590095.1 Allosphingosinicella sp.
ACCTGGTTGCGCGAGACCATGGCGATGTCCTGGGCGCGCAGCCAGTCGGGCGTACCGGTGGGGACGGACCTCAGGGCCTGCTCGGCATTGACCAAAGCCATGCGCGGCTCGCCCTGGAGGTTGTAGCGCTCGGCGGTGGCGAGCGCGGCCCGGCCGGGATCGCCCTCCCGGTCGTAGACGATTCCGAGCTGATACCAGGCGAAGGGATTGGAATTGTCGCGGCCGATCGCGGCCCGAAGAACGCGCTTCGCCTCCTCATAATGGTCCGGCCGTTCGGTAGCGATCAGGGCGTGGCCCAGCAGCGCCGAGATGAGCGGCTGATCCGGGGCGTATCGGACAGACTCGCGAAGTGCCTCGAGCGCTTCGTTCGGTCGGCCGGATTCCAGCAGAATCTGACCTTTCAGCTCGAGGAAATAGGGATCGCTCGGCGCTTCCGCGAGCAGGCTGTCGGCCTCGGCCAGCGCTTTGTCCGGATAGGCGCTCTTGTGCCATGCATAAGCGCGCGCATAGCGGGCAGGGACGCTCTTGTCGCTTTCCGGATAGGCGACCCGGGTTCGGGTCGGCTCCTCGACATAGCCCTGGAGCTTCGCCTTGACGCGCTGGAAGCGGGCCTCGAGCTTCGGGTCGGTGGCCCGGCCCCAGCCCGGCGAAGTCTTCACCGACTGCTCGAGCGCGGCCATGCGCTCGCCGGTCAGCGGGTGGGTGCGCATATAGCCGTTGTCCTGGGGGATGGCGTAGCGGAATTCCTGGTTCTGGAGCTTCTTGAAGAAGGTGAGCAGGCCCTGGCCATTGGTCTGGGACCTGGCGAGGAAGCCGGCGGCGGCCGCGTCCGCCGAGGATTCCTGGGTCCGGCTGAAGGCGAGGAACTTGCCCAGCGCGGCCTGCTGGCCGGCGGCCATGACGCCCATGCCGGCCTCGCCCGCGCCCGCCGCCATCGCCGCGGCGCCGAGGACGAGCGAGAGAAGCATGATCCCGGTGGCGACCTTTATCCCCTCCTGGATCCGGATGACGTGGCCGCCGGTGATGTGGCCGACCTCGTGCGCGATGACGCCCTGCACCTCGTTGACGTCGTCGGCGGCGGCGATCAGCCCCGAATGGATGTAGACGATCTGACCGCCGGCCACGAAGGCGTTGATCGATCGGTCGTGGATGAGGACGACCTGAACGTCCTCGGGCCTCAGCCCCGCGGCTTCGACGATCGGGCGCGACATGTCCTTGAACAGGGCCTCGGTCTCGGCGTCGCGGAGGATCGACTGCGCCGCCGCCGGCCGCAGCGACAGGCCGAAGCTCAGGATGAGGAGGAATACGAGGCGGGCGACGAAGCCGCTCCACCTTTTCAGCTTCACACTAGCTTCAGCCATGCCGCATCCTATCCATTCGCGGGGCTGAACCTGACATGAGCGCGCCGGCCGGGGCGAGCGCGCTCATGTCCGTTCGTCAGGCGCCGAAAGTGCGCTGCCACCAGCCCCGGCGCGGCTCTCCCGCTTCGTCGGTTTCCGCCGCGGCGTCCGTCTCGAGGGTCTCGGCGGGCGCGGCCGGCTTCTTCGACTTCGCCTTCGCCTCGGTCACTTCGCGGTCGTTGGCCGCCTCGGGCGCGGGAGCTTCGGCTTCGGCGACCTTCTTGCGCCGCGTACGCTTCGGCTTGGCGGGTTTCTCTTCTTCGGCCGCGGGCTCTGCCACTGTGGCGGGGGGTTCAGCTTCGGCCGCCCTGGCCGGCGCTTGCGAAGCCTCGGGCTCGGGAGCGGCTTCGGCCGACTTCGCCGGAGCCTCTTCCTTGCGGCGGGCACGGGGACGGCGACGGCCTTTGGGCTTCTCCTCCGCCTCGGCCGGCGCTGCGGGCACGGGCTCGACAGCCTCCGCGGCCTCGGGCTCGGGCGCATATTGGCGCTCGGGCTGGTCGGATTCGGGCGCCCGCGCTATCTCCGGAGCCGTTTCCTGCTCGGACGAGCCGGGCTCGCCGCCTTCC
>JBAWCC010000299.1:0-16793 GCA_049590095.1 Allosphingosinicella sp.
GCCCTCCGCCGGGCGGAAGCCGAGGTCGCGCATCAGCCTGGCCACCGCCTGCGGCTGGAGGCCGAGCGAGGTGGCCAGCGCCTCGTCCACCACCGGCTGCGGCTTGCCGGTCCGGGCCTCGTGGGCGTGGCGGGCGAGCCGCTCGACCATGTCCACGCGCAGCATCTGGGGGCCGAGCGTCCGGAACCCCAGGCGGGTCAGAAGCAACCGCTCGCCGTTCGGGGGGCAGGGGAGCAGGACCGAATTTTCGGGTGGAAGCTCCGGCATCGGCTCCCCCGCCGCCGCCGCCCTCAACGCGGTTCGCCAGCGCCGGGCCTCGGGCTTGAGGACGTCGGGCATGAACAGGTCGAGCGCCCCGATCCTGATCTTCAGGCCGGTGATCGACCGCCTCTCTCCCTTGTCGAGCGCGGCGAGCGGCTTGGCCACCGCCTCCCGGGCGACGATCCCGCCCTCGTCGACGAGCATGGCGAGGATCGAGCGCACCGCGGCCGGGGCCTCCCTGTCCTGCGCCGCCAGCCCCGCCCGGCGAAGCGGCCCCAGCGAACGCTCGACCTGGTGCCTGACCCAAAGGTCGAGCCGCTCGACCACGAGCCCCCGTCCGCGCTCGGACAGACGGTCGAGCTTCCGGTCGACCGTCACCCGCGGGCTGAGCAGGTTCTTGCCCGGTCCGAGCCGAGCGACCTCATGCCCTCGCCAGAGCATTGCAACCGGCTTGCCCGCCTCCGTGCGCAGGGTGAAATGGTCGTCCGAATCGGCGGCGAGCGCTGCGGCGCGCTTCTCATATTCGCCGCCCAGCCTCCGCTCGGCGGTGGCGAGGAGCATCTTTCGGTCGGAGTGGCGGGCGGTCGGGTCGACCTCGAAGGCGAAGCCCTCCATCCGGCCGATCGGGAAGGAGCCGACCGTGACCTCGCCCTGCTCATCGACGATCACCGGGAATTCGCCGACGCCCTTTCGGCCGATGTCCTTGAGGAGGACCGAGGTGCGCCGGTCGACGAAGCGCTGGGTCAGCCGCTCGTGCAAGGCGTCCGACAGCTTCTCCTCGACCTCGCGGGTGCGCGTCGCCATCGCCGCCGGCTCGGCCAGCCAGTCGGAGCGGTGGGCTATGTAGGCCCAGGTCCTGACACCGGCGAGCCGGTCGGCCAGGGTCTCGATATCGCCCTGGACGTTGTCGAGCTGAGCCACCTGCGCCGCGAACCAGCCGTTCGGGATCCGACCGTCGCCTTCGCTGAGGTGCAGGTAGAGGCGCGCCACCAGGCGGGCGTGATGGTCGGGGCCGGTCTTGCGGAAATCGGGAAGCCCGCAGGCCGCCCACAGCCTGCGCACCGCCTCCTGGCCGCGCGCACGCGGTGCGACGTCGGGATCCTCGGCCAGCCGCTTCAGGACGGCGAGGTCGATCGCTTCGGGCGCGGCTCGAAGGCCCGGTTCGTTCGGCCTTCGCTCCAGCGAGCGGACGAGGGCCGGGAGCGAGTGGAAATCGGGATCGCCCTCGCGCCAGTAGAGATGATCGAGCGGCGCGAAGCGATGCTCCTCGATCGCTTCCAGCTCCTCGGGCCTGAATTCGGACGATTGCTCGCCCTCCAGGGTCAGGACCCCGAACGTCCCGTCGCGCTGGTGGCGCCCGGCCCGTCCGGCGATCTGGGCCATCTCCGCCGGGGTCAGCCGCCGCCGCCGCCGCCCGTCATATTTGGACAGGCCGGCGAAGGCGACATGGGTGACGTCCATGTTGAGGCCCATTCCGATCGCGTCGGTGGCGACGAGATAATCGACCTCTCCGGCCTGATACATCGCCACCTGGGCGTTGCGGGTGCGGGGGGAGAGCGCGCCCATCACCACCGCCGCTCCGCCGCGCATCCGGCGGAGCATCTCGGCGACCGCGTAGACCTGCTCGGCGGAGAAGGCGACGATCGCCGAGCGCGGCGGCAGGCGCGAGAGCTTCGAGGGTCCCGCATAGGACAGGGTCGAGAAGCGGGGACGGGTGACGATCTCCGCCTTGGGCAGGAGCGCCCGCACCATCGGCTTCAACGTCTCGGAGCCGAGGATCATGGTCTCCTCGCGGCCTCGGGCGTGGAGCATCCGGTCGGTGAAGACGTGGCCGCGCTCAGGATCGGCGCCGAGCTGCGCCTCGTCCAGCGCGACGAAGGCGAAGTCGCGCTCCATCGGCATGGATTCCGCGGTACACAGGAACCAGCGCGCGTCCCTGGGGAGGATCTTCTCCTCGCCGGTGATGAGGGCGACCCGATTCGCGCCCTTCATCGCCACCACCCGGTCGTAGACCTCGCGCGCCAGAAGCCGGAGCGGGAAGCCGATCATCCCGCTCGAATGCGCCGCCATCCGCTCGACGGCGAGGTAGGTCTTGCCGGTGTTGGTGGGCCCAAGGATCGCCGTCAGCGGCGCCCGCGCGAAATCGCTCATCGGGCCTAGATCGCCATTTCATGCCCGCGACGCAATGACTTGGGTTGCGAAGGCGGGGGCGTTGGACCTCTTCCGTCACCCCAGCGCAGGCTGGGGTCCATTCCGAGCCGGTAAGTGGAGCGGGGAGTCGGCATGGATGCCAGCCTTCGCTGGCATGACGGGTGCAGTAGTTCCCGCAAGGGCCCACGATTCACCCGCTCCCGAGGCACGCTTCACCGCAAGCCGGCGCTCGCTTCCCGCTGCTTTACTGGACTTTAACCCCGTTTCCCCACAGTCCTCCCCACCTGGCCCCGATCCGCGGCCGGGGGGTGTTTCAACGGGTCGCGGGGGCTTTTTCCGCTTTGTACCAGTATAACGATATCAGGCCCGGTGCCGGCGGCGGAGCCGCCGCGCTCGCCTTCGATTCGCCGCTCCGGCCGCGCAGCTTCGGAAGCCGCGCCGCTCCGCCGCCGCGCCGGTTCGACCTCGTCGTCGACCTCGGCTCCAGGATCGGCTCGGGCACCTGGTTCCGCGGAGTCTTGACCTGCACCGCCTTGTGCGGCGCCGCCTTGTGGCTGGCGCCGGGCTTCGATCCGATCCCGGCCGCTTCGGCCAGGCCGCTTTCCGACGCCCAGTTCGAGCAGGCCCGGAGCTTCGCAATCTCGCCGCTCGCACTCGGCGCCGACACCGGCCGCCGGATGGCGCCGACCGACGCCGTCGAGCCGCTTCTTGACCGGCCCGAGCGCCCGACGATCGAGATGGTCGCGACCCTCGGCGAAGGCGACGGCTTCGTCCGGGCCCTCGAGCGCGCCGGAGTCGCTCCCAAGGAGGCGGACGAGGTCGCCAGGCTGGTCGCCGCCGCGGTGCCGCTCGACCAGGTCAGGGCCGGAACGACGATGAACATCGTTCTCGGCAAGCGCCCGAACCGGACCGTCGCCCGGCCGCTCAGCGCCCTGTCGCTTCGCGCCCGGTTCGACCTCAAGCTTTCGCTCAAGCGCTCGGGCAACAAGCTCGCTCTCGTCCGCACCCCGATCTCGGTCGACGATACGCCGCTCCGGATCCAGGGCCATGTCGGCTCGAGCCTCTATCGCTCGGCCCGCGCCGCCGGAGCCCCGGCCAAGGCGGTCGAGGCCTACATCCGGGCCGTCGCCAGCCAGACCAGCATCTCGGGCCTTACCCCGGACGACCGCTTCGACATCATCCTCGAGCATCGCCGCGCCGCCACCGGCGAGGCCGAAACCGGGCGCCTGCTCTACGCCGGCCTCGACCGCGGCGGCGCGGGCAAGGATCTGAAGCTCATGCAATGGGAGCAGGGCGGCCGCTCGGAATGGTTCGAAGCCTCGGGCGTCGGCCGCGAGAGCGGGGCTCTGCAGCGCCCGGTGCCCGGCACCGTCTCCTCCAATTTCGGAATGCGCCGCCATCCGATCCTGGGCTATTCGCGGATGCACAAGGGCATGGATTTCCGGGCCGGCTACGGGACTCCGATCCTCGCCGCCACCGACGGCCGGATCGCCGCCGCCGGCTGGGCCGGGGGCTATGGCAAGCAGGTGCGGATCGCCCATAGCGGCGGCCTCGTCACCTCCTACTCGCACATGAGCCGGATCGTCGCCCGCCCCGGAAGCCGGGTCCGCCAGGGCGAGGTGATCGGCTATGTCGGCTCGACCGGCCTCTCGACCGGCCCGCACCTCCATTACGAGCTTCTGAAGAACGGCGTCCCGATCAACCCGGCCGGAGTCAAGTTCGTCAGCCGGTCGCGGCTGGACGGCGAAGACCTGGCGGCGTTCCGCTCGCGCCTGAAGTCCCTGCTGGCGGTTAAGCCCGGCGCGTCGAGGATGGCCGAGAACGAAGGCAAGAAGAAGCCGCAGGCCTGAAGCCCGTCATCCCGGCGCAGGCCGGAACCCATGGACACCGCAGCGCGAGATTTTTCTTCCCTCCGCGACCATGGATCCCGGCCTGCGCCGGGATGACGGCCTTGCACGAGCGCCTTTGACCGATTGACTCAGCGTTCCTGTTATGTTCTAATCAGGCCATGCGCATTGCCTGCGATTCGCCATGTGTCCCTGCGACGCTCGCCGCCCTGCTGAGGCTGTGCCTGCTGGCTTGCGAGCTTGTCGCCGGGCTGCTCAGGACACAGGATTTCCAAGCCCGATATGCGCGCCTTTCGGGTCTCTTCTCCTGTACTCGCGATGAGAAGGGAGGCTCAGCGCCCCTGGCTCCGCCACCTCTTGACCACCCGGGCGACCATCGCTTCCTCGTCGCCGGTCTGGCGCCACAGCTCGGAGAAGAGCGGGTCGGACGAGGCGGGCCGGCGGTCGCGTTCGAGGTCGTCGAACGAGACCCGGATCGGGATCGAGACGCCTTCGCCGCAAACGATGCATTCACGGTTGCGAAGCGCCGGGATGACGTCGAGGAAGCCTCGGGCGCCCTCCGGCATCGCCGATTTGACGAAATGCTGGTCGCGCTCGTTGTTGAGGCGCATCGCGATGATGGTGCCGCACTGGGAGAGAACGCCCTCGGCGAGGTCGGACGGACGCTGGGTGATGAGGCCGAGGGAAACGCCGTACTTGCGGCCTTCCTTGGCGATCCGCTCGAGGATCTTGCGGACGGACTGGCCGCCGCCGGTCTTGTCCGAAGGGATGTAGCGGTGCGCTTCCTCGCAGACGAGGAGGACCGGCCGGGGCACCTCGTTCCTCGACCAGATCGCATAATCGAAGACCAGGCGGGAGAGCACCGCCACCACCACCGAGACGATGTCGGACGGAACGCCCGAGACGTCGACGATCGAGATCGGCTTGCCCTTCGCGGGCAGCCGGAAGATCTTGCCGATGAAGCTGGTCATCGAATCGGCGATCAGCATTCCCGAGAACATGAAATGGTAGCGGGGATCGGCCTTCAATTCGTCGATCTTGGTCTTGAGGCGCATGAAGGGCGCGGTGTCGGTCGCCTTGTTGAGAAGGCCCATCTCGGCGTTGATCGCACCGGCGAGGTCGGACAGGGCATAAGGGATGGGCGAATCGACGGTGAGCTTGGTCATGCCCTCGGCGGCCCGGTTCTTCGAGCGGGCCAGGAGCAGGCATTTGGCGAGGATGTCCTGGTCGCGCTGCCGCTCGGCGCCGGACGAGGTGATGAACACCTCGCAATGCTCCTCGAAGTTCATCAGCCAATAGGGCATCGCGAGATTTTCGACGTTGAACAGCTCGCCGACGCTCTTGAAGGCGGCCGAATATTCGCCGTGCGGATCGATCATGACGATGTGACCCTCGGGCGAGAGGTCGCAGATCCGGTGCATGATGAGGGCCGCGGAGGTCGACTTGCCGGTGCCGGTCGAGCCGAGAAGCGCGAAATGCTTGCCGAGCAGTGCGTCGACATAGAGGGCGCCGCGGACGTCCTTGGTCGGGTAGACGGTTCCGATCTCGATATGGGCGCGCTCGTCGGCGGCGAACATCTGGCGCATGTCCTGGCCCGAGACCGGGAAGACCTTGGCGCCCGGAGGCGGGTAGCCGGTGATTCCGCGGCGGAAGTTGATCAATTTGCCGCTCTGCTCGTCCTCCTCGCCTTCGCCGAGGAAGTCGATGTCGGCGCTGACCATTCCGGCCTCTCCGTCGCTCAGGGTCAGGCTTCGGACGTTGGCGAGCAGCCAGCGGTTCCCCGCCTCGAGCTTGACGTGCCCGCCGACCTGTCCGGACAAGGCGATGCTCGGGTCCGGATCGCGGGCGACCTCGGCGATGCGCGCCGCTTCCACCTCGATTCGGCCGCCGCCGCCGCGAATGTCGACCACCTTGCCGATCGGCGCGTGACGCACCGGCTGCGGGATCCGCGGCCGTATCGTGGGGGCGAATTCCTCCGCTTCCTCGGGAAGAGAGACGGTCCTGAAGTTCATCATGTCGGTCATTCGAGCGTCGCTGCCCCCGGGCTGTTTTCCGGAGCCCTTCCTAGCAGCGAGGGGTAAACAACTGCTTTTCCTGTTTTTGTCCTCCCTGTCCGCGAAGCGGATGGGGAGGGGGACCATGCGAAGCATGTGGAGGGGTAAAAGGCACGGGATCAGGAGGTTCGCGCGAGAACCTCACAGTCCCCGCCAATTGCTCCTCCACCACATTTCGTGTGGTCCCCCTCCCCACGCCTCCGGCGCAGGGAGGCAAGCCAGCCGATTGCCCCCGCTCCCGCGCCCCTTATACTCCCGCCCGAATCCGGGAGCTTCGCCTTGAAACCTGCCTTCTACCCTCTGCTCGCCGCCGCCTCGCTGTCTCTCGTCGCCGCTAAGCCGCCCGAGCCCATCTCCTATCGGGTCACTCCGGTCCTTCAGAAGGACGGTAGCCGAGCCCTCGACGTCCGGATGCGGGTGAGCGGCGATGCGGACGGAGAAACCGAGATCTTCCTGCCCAGTGTCTGGGCCGGCTCGAACGAGCTGTGGCGCCACGCCAGGGGGCTTGAGATTCGCGGCGCCAGGAGCCTGACCGGAACCTACGACAAGCCCGTGGCCCGCCACCGCCCGGGCGCCCGCCTCAAGGTTCGCTACCGGATCGTCTCCGCTTATTCGACGGATCCCGGCTTCGCCTACGAAAAGGCCCGGCCGATGGTCCGGCCGGACTGGTTCTTCGTCCATGGCGAATCGATGTTCGCGGCGCCCGGCGGCGGCCAGGAGCGGCCGGCCAGGTTCAGATGGGGCAAGCTTCCCAAGGGCTGGACGGTCGCCTCGGACCTCGACCATCTCCAGGGCAAGCCGACCACGCTCGCCAATCTCATCAACAGCGTCGCGATCGGCGGAGCGAAGCTGACAATCGTCCAGCGCGATCTTCGCGGCGCTCCGCTTCGGGTCGCCTTGCTCGGCGACTGGCAGTTCACCGCGGACCAGCTCGCCGACACGGTCACTCCGATCGTCGCCGCGGAGGATTCCTTCTGGAACGATCGAAGCGCCCCCTTCCTGGTCGCGATGGCGCCGCTGGGCGATCTCCCCGCCGGCCTTTCCTACCACGGCACCGGCCGGACCGATGCCTTCTCGATCGCCTCGACCGGCGCCTTCGAGCTCAAACAGGCGGTCCGATTCCTCGCCCACGAATATATGCACAGCTGGGTGCCGATCGAGCTCGGCGGGCTTCCCGAGGAGGACGAGCCGAAGGATTATTGGTTCAGCGAGGGCTTCAACGACTATCTCGCCTCCAAGGTGCTTCTTCGCTCCGGAATCTGGTCGCTGGCGGAATGGGCGGCGGACAAGAACGAGACCCTGCTTCGCTACGGCCAATCCCCGGCGAAGACCGCCGACGGGGCCGAGATCGCCCGCCGCTTCTGGAGCGACTCCGCGGTCCAGCAGGTGAGCTACGACCGAGGCCACCTCCTCGCCGCCAAGATCGATTCCGAGATCGCCGCCCGCTCGGGCGGCAGGCAGAGCCTCGAGACCGTGCTCAGAACCCAGCGCCGGGCCGCCCAGGGTAGCCCGGAGCTCGCCGTCGCCCTGTTCCGGAAGACCCTTCGCGAGGAGACGGGAATCGACGTCGACCCGGACCTGGAGCGTTACGCCCGGCGCGGCGAGACGATTTTGCTCCCGGCCGATTTGCTCGGCGACTGCGCCCGGCTCGTCACCGAGCGCCGCAAGGCCTTCACCCGGGGCTTCGACGCGGACGCGACCCGCCGCGGCGACGGCCTCTTCGCCGGAGTGGACCGCGACGGGCCCGCTTACGCGGCCGGCCTTCGCGACGGAATGAAGCTCGTCCGCCGCGAATCCGGAAAAATCGGAGACGCTTCGGTCGAGCTCGCCTATCGGGTCACCGACGGCGGAACCGAGCGGGTCATCGGCTACATGCCCGAGGGCAAAAGCGAGTTCGAGGTCCAGCGTGTAGAGCTTACCGCCGGACCGGAGTCCGAGAGCGCCTGCCGGACCCGCCTCGGCGGCGCCTCATGAGCTTCACCTCGAAGATATTGCTTCTCGGCTCGGGCGAGCTCGGCAAGGAATTCGCGATCTCGGCCAAGCGGCTCGGCGCCTATGTGGTCGCCTGCGATTCCTATGCCGGCGCCCCGGCCATGCAGGTCGCCGACGAATCGGAGATATTCCCGATGCTCGACGGGGACAGGCTTCGCCAGACCGTGGAGCGCCACCGTCCCGACTTCGTCGTCCCCGAGGTCGAGGCGATCCGGACCGAGATGCTTGCCAGGCTCGAAGCGGCGGGCACCCGGATCGTCCCGTCGGCGCGGGCGACGATGATGACGATGAACCGCGATTCGATCCGCGAGCTCGCCGCCGATACCCTGGGGCTTCGAACCTCGCGCTACCGCTTCGCCGAGAGCTTCGAGGAGGTGGAGGCCGCCGCCGCCCACACCGGCTTCCCCTGCGTCGTCAAGCCGGTCATGTCCTCGTCCGGCAAGGGCCAGCGCACCGTCCAGGCGGCCGGGGATCTGCGTTCCGCCTGGGACTATGCGGTCGCCAACATGCGCGGCGACCGGGCCCGGGTCATCGTCGAGGAGTTCGTCCGATTCGACTATGAGATCACCTTGCTCACAATCCGGACCCGGGACGGCCTGCTCTTCTGCCCGCCCATCGGCCACCGCCAGGAGCGCGGCGACTATCGCGAGAGCTGGCAGCCCACTGCGATGTCCGAAGCCGCACTGGGCGACGCTCGGGAGATGGCGCGCCGGATCGTCGACGATCTCGGCGGATACGGCCTTTACGGAGTAGAGTTCTTCGTCGCCTGCGACGAGGTGATTTTCTCCGAATTGTCGCCTCGGCCGCACGACACCGGGATGGTCACCCTCATCTCGCAGAACCTCTCCGAATTCGACCTCCACGCCCGGGCCATATTGGGACTGCCGATCCCCCATATCGCACTCGCCGCCCCCGCCGCCGCCTCGGCGGTGATCCTCGCCGACCGCGAGTCGGACAGCTTCCGCTTCGAAGGCCTGGCCGAGGCGCTGGCGCTCGGCAGCGGAGGCGCGGAAGTGGACGTGCGAATCTTCGGCAAGCCGGTGACGAGGCCGTACCGGAGGATGGGCGTTGCGCTGGCGACGGGAGAGACGGCCGAGAAAGCGAGGGCGCTGGCGACGCGCGCGGCGGCGAAGGTGCGGATCGAATACGTTTGACCCGTCATTCCGGCGAAAGCCGGAATCCATGAACACCGCCTGCGAAGCTTCCACCGACCGCGTTCATGGATGCCGGATCAAGTCCGGCATGACGACCTCCCCGTCATTCCGGCGAAAGCCGGAATCCATGAACACCGCCGCGCGAGGCTATTCACCCTGATCCTTGTCTGCGACCGGCTCGAACCCAAAGCCGAACGCCAGGTCGCGCCACTCCGGATTCTCCGACTCGATCAGCTGCACCTTCCAGTCGCGCTTCCAGTTCTTGATCCGCTTTTCACGGGCGATCGCATTTTCCATGTCGCCATGCATCTCGAACCAGACCAGCCGCCACACGGCGTAGCGGCCGACGAATCCCTTGGTGATGCCATTCCGATGCTTCCAGAGTCGTTGGAAGAGGTTGGAAGTCACGCCGGTGTAGAGCGTCCCATGCCGCCGGCTGGCCAGGATGTAGACGCAGGGGTCGCGCTCCATCCCCCGGGTCTATGCGACCCGGAGCGGCACTCAAAAATCGCATGCGTCGGCGTAGTCGGATTCCGAATTAGGTCCGGCATGACGCGCCCTCCTCCCCGTCATTCCGGCGAAAGCCGGAATTCATGAACACCGCCCTGCGTAGCTTCCACCGACCGCGTTCATGGATGCCGGATCAAATCCGGCATGACGACCGGAACCTTGGCCCCCGTCCGCTTGACGATCCTTTTTGTTCATGTTATGTTCAATGAATGGGCGGCATTTTCTCTCTACGAGGGGTTCGGGAAGCGTTGCGGGGCGGGAGCCGGCTATCCCCTTGCCTGAGTTTCAGCCTCGGCTTTCCTTCCCATGGAATCCGAACCTTATGAACCTTCCGCCGAACCTTGCGAGACGGATTTGCGCTCTCCTGCGCCACGCGCTATTCGGTGGCGGCGGCGTCCAGGCGCCTCATATCCAAAAGAATCCGGAGACAAGCGTGTTGAAGAAGCGCCTTTCGATTGCCGTCTCGGCCCTGGCGCTCGCCGCCGCTCCCGCCGTCGCCGGCGACCGGCATGATTGTATCGACCAAAGCTGCTCGATGGTGTCGCTGATCGACGCCGCCGGCGACCAGGCGGGCGAAGGCGGCTCCGCGTCGGTGGACGCCCAGCGTTTCGGAAGCTGGGGAATCGACCTCGACGGAATGGACCGCTCGGCGAAGCCCGGCGACGATTTCTTCGCTTATGTGAACGGCAATTGGGCCAGGACCACTCCGATCCCCGCCGACCGCTCCTCCTACGGAGCCTTCGCCATTCTTCGCGACCTTTCAGAGGCCCGGCTGCGCCGGCTCGTCGAGAGCTATCCCGCCGGCGATCCGGCCACCGGCGGCGATCAGGCCAAGGTCGCGGCCCTCTACCGGGGCTTCATGGACGTGGAAGCGGCCGAGCGGCTGGACGCCATCCCGCTGCTCACCCGGGTCGCGCCCATCTACCAGGCCAGGACCCGCGAGGACCTCGCCAAATTGATGGGCCGCGCGATCGGCGGCTTCGGAAGCACCTTCTTCGGACCGGGCGTCAGCGACGACGCCAAGAATCCCGAGCAATATGCGCTCTACATGGGCCAGTCGGGCCTCGGCCTCGGCGACCGCGAGCTGTACCTGAACTCGAAGTTCAAGCCGCAGAAGGACCGCTACCTCGCCTACGTGACCCAGATGCTGGAAATGGCGGGCTGGCCGGCGCCGAAGGAATCGGCGGCCGATATCGTCGCCCTGGAGACCCGGATCGCCGAGGCGCACTGGACCCGCGCCGAGAGCCGCAACCGCGACAAGACCTACAATCCGATGACGCTCGCCCAGCTCGAGACCCAGGCGCCCGGCTTTCCCTGGCGGACCTACTGGCCGGCCGCCGGCCTCGAGCGCACCGAGCGCGCCGTGGTCAGCCAGGTCACCGCCATTCCCAAGCTCGCCAGGATCTTCGCCGAGGCGGACCTCCAGACCCTCAAGGCCTGGCAGATGTTCCACACCGCTGACGACATGTCGCCGCTTCTTTCCAGGCGGTTCGTCGACGCCCAGTTCGAGTTCCGCTCCAAATTCCTGAACGGCCAGCCCGAGCAGCGCGACCGCTGGAAGCGCGGAATCGCCTTCGCCGAGAATGCGATGGGCGAGGCGATCGGCCGCGATTACGTCGCGCTCTATTTCAAGCCCGACGCCAAGGCGAAGATGGACCGGCTGGTGACCGACCTTCGGGCGGCGATGAAGTCGAGGCTCGAACGGCTCGACTGGATGGGTCCGGAGACCAAGGTGCAGGCCTTGAGGAAGCTCGAGAATTTCGGGCTGAAGATCGGCTATCCTGACCAATGGCGCGATTATTCGGAGCTCCGGATCGTCCCCGGCGACCTCGTCGGAAATTACGAGCGCGCGTCGCGCTTCGAATGGGATTATCGCCGCGGCAGGGTCGAGCAGCCGGTCGACAAGGCCGAGTGGGGAATGACCCCGCAGACGGTGAACGCTTATTATTCGTCGGTGAAGAACGAGATCGTCTTCCCGGCCGCCATCCTCCAGCCCCCCTTCTTCGATCCCGACGCCGACCCGGCGGTCAATTACGGGGCGATCGGCGGGGTCATCGCCCACGAGATCACCCACGGCTTCGACGATCAGGGCCGCAAGTCCGATTATGCGGGGGTCCTTCGCGACTGGTGGAAGCCCGAGGACGCGGCGAAGTTCGAGGCCCAGGCGACCCGCCTCGGCGAGCAATATGCCGCCTACGATTTCCCCAGCCTGCCGGGGATGCACATCAATCCGAGGGTCGCGATGGGCGAGAATATCGCCGATCTCGGCGGGGTACATCTCGGCCTCGAAGCCTATCGCAACTTCCTGGGAGGCAAGCCCGGGCCGGTGCTCGACGGCTTCACGCCCGAGCAGCGCGTGTTCATGGCCTGGGCGCAGGTCTGGCGGACGCTCTGGCGCGACGATGCGCTGAGGCAGCAGATCGTCAACGGCCCGCACAGCCCCGGCCAGATCCGCGCCTTCGCCCCGCTCAGGAACGCCGACGAATGGTACAAGGCGTTCAACGTCCAGCCCGGCGACAAGCTCTATATCCCGCCCGGGCAACGCGCCCGGATCTGGTGACCCTCGTCACCCCAGCGAAAGCTGGGGTCCATGCTGCCGTCGAGTCGCCGGCACCGCATGGATTCCAGCCTTCGCTGGAATGACGGCTACCGCCGGGTCGCAAGCCAGATCATGTGCTTGGCGCCCTTGCGCCCGGCATGGGCCCGGACGGTGACCTCCTCCACGGCGAAGCCGGCCTTGGCGAGCCGCCGGCTGAAGGCCGGGTCGTCCGCCGCCGACCAGATGGCGAGGATTCCCCCGGGCTTCAGAGCCGCCTTCGCCCGGTGAAGGCCGTCCAGATCGTAGAGCCGGTCGTTGGAATCGCGGCTGAGCGCGTCCGGCCCGTTGTCGACGTCGAGCAGGATCGAATCGTAGTCCGATCGTGCCGCGGCGATCAGGTCGCCGACGTCGCCCAGGTCGACCTCGACCCGCGGATCCTCAAGGCTGCCGCCGTGAACGTGCGCCATCGGGCCCCGCGCCCACTTGACGATCGCCGGCACAAGCTCGGACACCACGACTTCGGCATCGCGGCCCAGCGCACCGAGAGCCGCCCGCAAGGTGAAACCCATCCCGAGCCCGCCGATCAGCAGAGCCGGCCGCGGCCGCCCCGCGAGCCGCTCGCAAACCAGAGTGGCGAGCGCCTCCTCCGATCCTCGAAGGCGGGTGCTCATCAGCGCGTTGGCGCCGAGCATGATCCAGAAGTCGTCGCCGCGTTGGATCAGCCGGAGCTCGCCGCCGCCGCCGGGAACGGGGGCGCTGTCGATCAGTACTCGAGGGATCATCGCCCTTCCCTTAGACCATCGATGGACAAGCGCAACGAACGCACCGACACTGGCGTTGGCTATTTGTCGGATATCAAGGAGCAAAGGCCGTGAGCGTCGCCTTCCGCCGCGACAGCGACGAAGAGCATAAGGAGCCGAGGTTCGAGCTCCCGATTCCGGTCGGCCCGAACCTCGTTACCGCGAACGGCCTCGCCCTGATCCGGGCGCGCGTGGCGGAACTGGAGGCGCTCATCGCCTCCGGACCGGACGAGGCCGCGCTGGAGGAATCGAAGCGCGCCCTTCGCTATTGGAATACGCGTCAGGCCACCGCCCAGCTCGCTCCGCAGCCGCCGCCCGATGAGGTCGGCTTCGGCTCCCGGGTCGGCTTCCGGCAGGACGGCGCCGTTCGCCGAATCGACATCGTCGGCGACGACGAAGCCGATCCCGCCGCCGGCCGGATATCCTTCTCCGCCCCGCTCGCCCGGGCCCTGATCGGGGCCGGCGTCGGCGACCTCGTCGACTTCGCGGGCCGGGAGGAAGCACTGGAAGTGGTCGAGATCGAAGCGATCGAAAGTTGAACCGCTCTTCAAGGGATAGAAAGGAAAATAGCAACTAATCGACAAGCTTAGCCCGTCTATTCAACAGCTTGTCGTTTCCAGTGGGTCGGAATGCCGGTGTGGGCCGGAATCACCGATTGACTCGTGCCTTCGATCCGATACCATTCGCGCCTTATTGGCTTGGGCTCGGCCCGGCATTTGCTTGGATAAATCGCCGAAAAGAGTCGCTATCGCCGTGTTTCAGGCGAGGCTTGACCATAAGCTACTGGGGGCAGTGGCCGGTCAAGTCGCTGGAGTTGTTGGTTGTTCGTGGGGGCACCATGCATAATGGGGCTGATCGAATACCGGACCTTGCCCCCCCGCGCCCGACGGCGCTGGTCGAGGAGACTCGATTCGTCGGTCCCAGCGCCGCCGTCTCCCGAATCAAATCGCTGATCCGCAAGCTCAGCCGATCGTCCAGCACCACCCTCATCCGCGGCGAGACCGGCACCGGCAAGGAGCTGATCGCCCTCATGCTCCACCGCAACAGCCCGCGCGGCGACCGGCCTTTGGTTCCGATCAACTGCGCCGCCATCCCGGAGGCTCTGATCGAGGGCGAATTGTTCGGCTACGAGAAGGGCAGCTTCTCGAGCGCGTCGCGCGCCTATCCCGGCAAGTTCCGGCTCGCCGACCGGGGCACGCTCTTCCTTGACGAGGTCGGCGAGCTCAGCCTGTCCGCCCAGTCGAAGCTGCTTCGGGCGCTCGAATCGGGCGAGATCTTCCCGCTCGGATCGCACCATGCGCATCACGTCGACGTCCGGATCATCGCCGCCACCAATCGCAACCTCGAAAGCGACGTCGCAAGCGGCGCCTTCCGGCCCGATCTCTATTACCGCCTCGCCGTCGTCCAGCTCGCCATCCCGCCGCTGAGGGAAAGGCCCGAGGACATATTGCCCGTCGCCCGTTCCCTCCTCGGACGGATATGCGCCGAGCTCAGGCTGCCGCTCCCCTCGCTCTCCGGCGAGCTGGTCGCGGCGCTCCGCCGCCACCGCTGGCCGGGCAATGTGCGCGAAATGCGCAATGCGCTCGAACATGCCCTGGTCACGGCCGACAGCGCGGACAGGCTCGAAGCCGGAGACCTCCCCGCCAATGTGGGGGCGCCGGCGACGGACGGCCCGGACGGCGAGGCCGCCGCCGAGCGCGAGCTTCTCCTGCGCGCCCTCGCGGCGGCCGGAGGCAAGAAAGCCGGCGCCGCCCGTGCGCTCAACTGCTCGCGAATGACCCTCTATCGCCGCCTGGAGCGCGCCGGGCTGGAAGGCGTCGCCTGAGGCTTCTAAAACCCCTCTCCCGCCTTCGTGGGAGAGGAGTTCGAAGTGTGTAACGCCGCCCGAGTGACACCTGTCACGCCTGTGACGCCGCCCGGAACCACCCTCCTCGGCTAACCCCCTGCAAAGCCGCCGCCTTCCGATCTGGCACGAGGCTTGCGGGTAAGGGCGCGACGCTCCCCGGCCGGGCAGCGGCGGGAGACGGCGATGGGGGCACATAGAAGGGACGACCGGCAGCAGCGGCCCGCCGCCGGCAACGCCCCGCGCACCTACATCAACCACATGCACCTGCACCTCAGCCTGTCCGAGGTGCTGATCGACGTCGGCCAGTCCGGCCCGGGCGAAGTCGCCGCGGTCACGGGCCGCTTCGTCACCAGCCCCGATTACCTGCTCAGCATGCGCAGCACGATCAGCGGCGCCATCGAGCGCTACCAGGCCGAGTTCGGCGGGATCGTCTCGGCCGGTCCGGGAGCCGGGCGTGGCTGATCTCGGCGCCGTTCACGCGATCGGGGAAACCATCGTCGGCCTGCTGACGACCCGGCGCTCCCTGCTCGCCGCCGAGGGGCGGCTGGAGCCGGTCCCGCCCGACGCGAAGATCCATCACGTGCCGCTCGCCACCCTGGTCGGGCCCACTCCGCCGACCGGCGGGCTTTCCGTGACCTGCTGGCATATCGGACGATCCGACCACACGCTCGCCCGCCAGGCCATGCAGGATCCGTCGCAAGGCGCCGGCATCTCGCTCGAATTGTCCTATTTGCTGGCGAGCTGGAGCGCCACGACGACGGACGAGCTCTCCTTGCTCAGCTGGGCGATGCTCGAGCTCAACCGGTTCCCGGTGCTCGATTCGGGCCAGCTTCCTTCGACCGGATGGGAGCGCGGCGAAAGCGTCCAGCTCGTGCCCGACGAATCGGATTCGGAGCGGCTGTTCCGGATCTGGGATTCGTTCGGCCAGAAATACCGGCTGAGCACCCTGTTCAAGGCGCGGGTGGTCCGGATCGGCTACGGACCGATCGCCGACGCACTGCCGGTGGCGGCGAGCCGCTTCGGTTTCGCCCATGGCGATCCGGCTGTGGAGCCGGCGCCATGATGGCGATGCTCGCCCCCGATCTGCTCGACCGGCGCGCCCTCGCCTTGCTCCGGCTGGTCGACGTCGCCGGCCGGCCGGTTCTCGGGCCGGTGCGGATCGAAGGCGACGGTGTTCGCGCGGTCGCGAAGGGCGGCGGGCGCTTCGCCTTGCTCGAGGCGAGCGGCTTCGAGGCCTATACGGCGAGCTTCGACCCGATCGCGGCCGTGCCCGCCAAAACCCTTCGCCTCGATCTTACCCCGGCCGCGCGGGGCGTGGCTCCGCGCAGCTTCGGCCTGCGCCTGCCACGCAATCCGAATGCCGACGCGCCCTCCTCCTTGTTCGAACCCCAACCGGTGGAAATGCTTCCTTCCGCCTTGGCCGGACGCTTCGGAAGCGCCTGCACGATCCGAGTCTCCGTCCTCCGCGGCGGCGACCGGCGGGTCGTGGAAGGCGCGCTGGTTCGGGCGCGCAGCGCCGACGGCGCCTTCGCCGCCCGGGCCGTCACCGACGCCCGCGGCGAGGCATGCCTGCTCTTCCCGTTCCTCCCTCTCGCTTTTCCGGGCGGGACGATCAGCGCCGGGCAGCCGGCGCGGGTCG